>DASQYL010000229.1:0-64125 GCA_035639235.1 Pyrinomonadaceae bacterium
GGCGTTCCTGGTGAAGGCCGGCGCCCAAACGCAGAACCAAAGCTACAAGGTTGTGGCCACCGAGTCTTTCGAATTTCCCAACCAATGTACGAACGAGTTGATGAGCGTTTCGGACACGACCTATGTCAGTTGTCACGACCAGTTGCGCGCCGACGGTAAGTTCACCGACAAATGTGAAATTCGCCAGGTGGTCACTGCTGTCGGTGAGTCCAGCGGAACCGTCTGGCAGGGCGAGGCGACGTTCAAAGATGAATTCGTGACCGTCGATCCGTGCAACTTTACCTTCAGTAACGTGGGCACAGTTCATCTGATCAGCCGCGGCCCAGCCGTGAACACAATGATCACTTTCAATGATTTCGTGCGCATGCAGGATTGCGTGATGACCGACAATCAGCATGTCCAGGATTTCGATTGCCACGGGCGCTAGTCAGAACCACCTGCGTAAGCGGATGGGTTGAATCGCTATTTTGAGATGAAAAAAAGGACCGCCCGCGTCACGATTGAGACTGAGCGGTTGCTCGTCATCAGCCACTCCAGCCAATCGATTGAAAGTTGGTGTGAGGCATGCGCAGACAGGGTCAGATTCGTCCCGATCGACGAAGCCGCCGCAGTCGCCGGCGTCAGCCAGCGAACGATCTTTCGTTGGGCCGAAGCGGCGGCAATTCATCTGAGGGAAACGCCAAATGGCAAAGCGATGTTTTGTCTCAACTCGATCACTTTGGAATTGAATTCGCGCAGATTACTGCGCTGAACTACGACTCGTAACGCAAACTGTTGGTTTGCGAATCATCCGCAAGCTGACAGCTTGCGCTACCTAAAGAAAGGAACGTGTAATGAAAAAGATTTGGTTATTGACGATATTGGTCTTTACGTTGCCGGCGATAACCGCCGCGCAAACGTCCGGCGATTACGACAGGTGGGACTTCTATGGCGGCTATTCGCTGGGGCGTTTCACTTCCAACGTGCGCACGGCGACATTCAATTCCAGTGGCGGCTCTGAGACCTTCACCGGACTCTGCACCCAGGCGTTTGCAGATCAAAACGGCGCCAACTTTCAAAAATTCTTCTGTAAGCGGCGAAACTTCAGCGGGTTTGACGCATCGGTAACGCGCAACGTCAGCCGGGTCGTGGGCATCACGGGTGACGTCACCGGACATTGGAAGAAAAGTACGTACGTCGATGTCTTTAATCCGCCGGGCGTAACCCAAACCGAAGCCAACGACGAGAAGTTTTGGAATTTTCTCGCCGGCGTGCAGATCAAAGACAACCGCCGCGAGAAAAAGTTAAAGCCGTTCGGGCATGTCCTCGCGGGATTTGCGCATTACACGAATCAGCAATCGCAGACGCTCGATCTCTTTCCGCAATTCAACTTCGTCATTCAGGATCATGTGACCAGCTTTGCGATGAAGTTGGGCGGGGGCCTTGATCTGCGCATCGCAAAACGCATCGATATTCGAGTGGTAGGGGTGGACTACAATCCCGTGTTCGCGAAAGATCGAAACGCCGATCGTATCTCCGGCCCATTTACGGCCAGCTTCGGCGGAAGATTGATGAACGGGTTCACCGTCGGCGCCGGCATTGTGATTCACTGATGCTTGTTTGGAGTCCCGCCTTCAGGCGGAAGATGGCCGCCTAGAGGCGGGACTCCGAACATCACAACCTGATGATGCCTGAGTCTGTGAGTTTCTTAATCATGCGCAGCGTGTCGGCCTCGCGGAATGGGCAAACCGAAAGGATCGATCCGACGTCGGCCTCGCCATTGATGCGCGACAAGACGAAACCTTCCTGCGGTCCGAGCCTTTCGCTTTCCAATTGTGCCAGACTGGCGGCGAGCTTCGGCACTGCGCGTGGTGAAACTCCGTTTCGATAAAGATGCGCAATGAATTTCTTTTCGGCGTCTTCGCGTAAACGGAGAGCCTCGCTGCTTTTTGGCTCGAGCTCGAGCGCGCTGTTGATAATGGCGAGAGCATTATCGACGCTGTCGTCTTTCATCTCGGCGCGCGCCAGCTTCAATAACTCAGGCACCGTTTGCGGCAGACGCAAAGGCGAAAGATCGGCGGGAGGTTCCGTGGGCGGCGCCTCGCCGGCCACTTTGATGACGCCTTTTTCGACGAGATCGAACAACAATGCGTACGCGTGAAACAGAGACGTATGCATGTTGTAGCAAATCTCGGCGGCCGTCAGGTTCTTCTCGACGTGATACAGAATCTCGCGCGTCTCTTTACTGCTGTCGTGCAACGATTGCGTCCATCCGGGTATTAATTCAAAGAACGCTCGATCCGAGGGAATGACCTTGCGATAGCGCGTCCACTCATCGATGCGATAGATGCCGTCCATGATTACGTTGGTCGCGTCGACGTTGATGCGAATCAAATCAGGCGGCAACGGCTGGCTGTCGAAGAATTCAAACTCCGCTTCGTCCCAAATGAACAGATCGTAGATTATTTCCAACGTGCGGGTGCGCAGCACGTACATGATGTCGGCCTGGCTCACAAAACCGCGCGCCGAAAGCACCGCGCCGAGGCGGTCGCCCGATTCGCGGTGTGTCTCCATCGCGTCGCGCAATTGCTCTTCGGTGATCTTGCCGTAATGCAGTAATACCTGACCGATGGCCTCTTTCGGGTCATTCGAAGTAGACCCGACAATCGTGCCCTGCTCCAGAAAGATTTGTTTGACGATGCCGGCGCGCGCGAATTTGAGCGTACCGGTCTTGCGGCCTGCTGCCAGGAACTGCAGCAGGTCAGAGACGGCCATGGATTTCAGAGTTCCGTGAATGCTCATCGGGCGGAAACTGTGATCAGTTCACTCTGTGCGGAAGGTGACTGAAGCGAGTCCAGGACAACTGAACCGTGAACTTTGATCCTGAAACAGATTACCTGTTCGGACGCAAAACATTCAAGATCCGGCAGTGCGGCACTTTACGAGTTATTTGCGTCTTCGCGTCTTCGCGTGAGATCGAGGCATCGAAAAGCATTTGAGGTGGAAGCCGCAAAGACACAAAGAATCGCAAGGCGAATCAGGGCACTGTTGGTGACATTCTTAGAGAGGCTTCAACGCGCTGCGCGCCAATTTCTTTTTCAGATCGACGTAGCCTTGATCGCCGGCGACGAGTTGGCCCAGGACTTTGCGAATGCCGCGATGACCTTTCGCAAAATCGATCATGCGATCGGTGAACGGTGCGCCCCAGAAGTTCCCATAGAATCGGCGCCGCATCTCGGACGCTCGTTTTAGTTCTGCGCCGAAGTCCGCGCGCCAGAGTGCCTCGTAGCTTTCGGGCTCGCCTTTCAAGTATGCCTCGGCAAATAATTCGGCTGAACGCAGCGCGTAATAAATTCCTTCGCCGGTAACGGGATCGGCAAACCCGGCAGCGTCGCCCAACAGAGCCCAAGTGTTGCCGCACGCACGTCGCGTTTCCCAGGTGCGCGGCGCGAGCCCGGGAATGCGCGCCGCATATCTTTCCGCTGATTGCTCTAATCGGTGACGCAAACTATTAGTTTGCGAGTCGTCGTTTTGTCTTTTCCACAGCCGCATCTTGATCCGGTCGCTACCGCTCCCGGTTCTGACACGATCGTAATAACTCACCATAAAATCCCAGAGCAACGCATCAAGCTTCTCATGATCGAAAGCATCCTGCGTGGTGGCAATGCCAAACGAGACATGATCGATCCGCGGAAATGCCCAGGCGTAACCAATCCAGTTCGGCAAGAAGGCAACTACGGTCGCGGCGTCGTTTGACTCAGGCAGCGGCGCGCGATAACCAAACGCAACTTCCATCTCCGCCGGCGGCAATGGACCAGTGAGCTGCTTCGCAATCGCGCTGTTCGCACCATCCGCGCCGACCAGGTAATTGCCAGTGAATTGTTCGCCACTCTGCGCGCGCACGATCCAGGGCGTGTCAGCACCCGGAGTTGCAACAAGATCAAGTGATTCGTTTTGTATGCGCATGAATCCGCGTCCCGAAACTTTTTCTGCGATCACCTTCGCACCTGCCGCCCTCGCCCGCTCGCGTAAGAAAGTATCGAAAGCTATGCGCGAATAAACTGCGAAGGGCTCGTCCAATTTCAAGTGCAGATGCTTTCCCGAAGGCGAATACATATCGAGCTCATCGATCGTACGCCCGACGGCTTCGAGCAAATGCGGCCACGCCTTCAAAGCTTTCGAGGTCACGCCGCCGCCACAGGCTTTCGGCTCGCCGGCGGGCCGCCCATCAAACAGCGCGACACCGACACCCGCGCGCGCCAGACGCTCGGCCGCGAACGATCCGGCTGGGCCAGCGCCGACGATGATCACCTCGAAGTGTTTCACGCGCTGCTAATCATAAACTGCGTCACGAGTCAGCACCACTCGCGGCAGTGAATGGTTGATTTCTTATCTCCGCCTATCTGAGTTAATCTGGTAACACTTCTTCCCTCGGTGGTGAGTCATGGACCACTCGAGCTCTTTAGTATTTGCCGGCATTGCGCCGCATCCGCCAATCATGGTGCCAGAGGTTGGCCGTGATGCGATTGCCGAGGTGCGTTCATCGATCGATGCCATGGCCGAACTCACGCGGCGCCTGATTGCCGCCAAAGCCGAAACCGTCGTCATCATTTCACCGCACGCGCCGCTGGAACGGGATGCGTTCATCGCTTACGACGGGCCGCAACTTCACGGGGACTTTGCGAATTTTCGGGCGCCCACCGCAACCGTCAACTTCGACCTTGATGATGAATTGCTTAACGAGATCACGCGCGCTGCAGCGAACGAGCAACTCATGGTGATGCGAATCAGGGGATACGATCTCGATCATGGTACCGCGGTGCCGCTCTACTTTCTGCAACGCCACGGTTGGCATGGCAAAGTGATCGCGCTCGGCTACAATTTTTTATCTAACGAAGACCACGTGCGGTTTGGCAAATGCATTCGCGAGGCGATCGAGCGGAGCAGGCGCCGCGCAGCGTTCATTGCCAGCGGTGATCTGAGCCACCGCCTCAAAGCCGACGCGCCGGCTGGATATTATCCCGAGGCTTATCGTTTCGACCGAGAGGTTGTTGATGCGATTGACAGTTGCGCCACCGAGCGCATCGTCAACATCGATCAGAATCTGCGTCGCGCCGCCGGCGAATGCGGTTATCGCTCAATGCTCGTTGCTATCGGCGCAGTACCCGAGGACAAACCGAGCTGTGAAGTGATTAGTTACGAAGCTCCGTTTGGCGTCGGTTATCTGGTAGCGCAACTGGTGAATGTTGCACCGGCGTCGGAATCGAGAGCGGTAGCGACCGGATCAAGTGACTCGTTGGCGGCACGAGATGAATCGGAGAGTACAGACCGCGACCCCCTTGGGCAGTTGATTACTGGTCTCGCGCGAAAAACGATTGAGACGTTTGTTGACTCGGGCAGGATCATCGACGCGCCAGGCAATCTAGTTGACTTCTTCAATGCGCGGGCTGGCTGTTTTGTTTCGATCAAGACTCGTGATGGCGACTTGCGCGGTTGCGTTGGCACGGTTGAGCCTGTTAAGACCAGGCTCGCGGAAGAAATCATTTACAACGCAATCAGCGCCGCGACCCGCGATCCTCGCTTTGCGCCCGTACAGCCAGATGAACTTCCGAATTTGAAATATTCAGTCGACGTGCTGAGTGAGCCGGAGCCGTGCAGGTTCTCAGATCTCGATCCTGAAAATTACGGGGTAATAGTTGAGCATCAAAGCGGGTTTCCCCGTGGGCTGCTGCTGCCAAATCTGCGTGGCGTCGACTCCGCCCGAGAACAGGTTGAAATCGCCGCAAGCAAAGCCGGACTCGATCCGCTTTCTAACCTTAAATTTTTTCGCTTCCGCGCCGATCGCTATTCGGAGTAAGAATCGCAATGGCTCGCTGACAAGAGAGAGCCAACTTCAAGGTCGTCAGGCAACTGCCTTGAACGGACGAACTTCTTCAGCGACAGCTTTGCCAATCTCATTTTCGGTTACGTCCATATCGTAACGGGTCTGAAGGTTCAGCCAATATCTTGGGCTCTGCGGAAAATATCGTCCCAGTCTGAGTGCCAGTTCGGCGGTCACCGCTGTCCTCTGGTGACATGGTGAATGCGCATCTTCGTAACACCAATATCACGCGCCAGGCGATATTGCGAGATCTCCAGCTCGTCCAATAGCTCTTTCAAATATTGCCCGGGATGTACCGGGTGAATTTTTGCGCCAATGCCTTTCAATCGGTCTCCTATTTCACTCCTTCCCAATTACAACTCACCATCTTAGTAGCCTTGCAAGCATCTTCGCATCGGGCTTTGGTCAGCGTTCTTCCCAACGACACTTGTTTCTGCTGGTCATTGACTCCCGAGCACGCGCGCGGCGGATGGGCGGAAGATTCGCGACAGATGATGCCTTGATCGACGTTCACCGTCGTCTTGCTCAAACGCCAACGCTGGTTGGGTGTGTCCTTGCATGTTTCCAAAAAAACCGCGGCGAAATTCCCGGTGCCTTTGCGGTAGATATCGAGGCAGCGATTCGATCCGACATCACGAATCTCGAGGTTCACACCGAACTGATTCAGCGACCATTTCTGACTGGCTTTGCCGGCGGCGCATTCGGTCTGCACCACCGCCGTGCGATCTACAATTTTGTCCGTCGCCACTTCCAAACAAAGATCGCTGTGAACCGGCGAGATGGTGTAGTTACCCGAGCCGTCGCTGACGACATTAAATTTTTGATTGTTGCTGACTTCGCTCTTGTCACAGTCGAAGATCTGCAGAGGCGTCACGGCCGCGCACGAGTTGCTCGGAATTTCCAGGCAACGATGACTGGCTTCGCCCACGATTGTGTACATGCCATCGGCGACGTTGCCCGGAGCAACGAAGTTCTCATCCACGGCGCGAGTTGCATCAACACCCCGAGCGAAAGATGCGGTCGCATGAGAGTCGTGGGCCACATTAGTGATTAGAATCGCACTGAGCAATGACCCTGAAAACAAAATCATCGATGATAATTTCATGCTCTCTCTGACGGTTGTTGCTTTGCTCTATTACGCCGACCTTGACCGTCGACGTTTTTCCTCGCCGAAATCGGCGAGTCGCCGGAGGCGATTGGGATGTTCCTTGGGCTCGCGTGTCACGGCGAGCACCGGTTCGAGTTTCGCGCCTTTGGCAATCAAGCCGGTGCCTTCGGCCGTTGGCTTGACTCGGGCCAGCAAGACGCGGGCGACTCGTTTGGGCATCAGCATCGGAGCAATCGTCACAACTGATTCAGCGAGTTGTACGATGTCTCCGCCGCCACGCCAGTGTTCGCGCACGATGGCGTCGTCCGTGTGATCGATTAATCGCAACAGAGTGAGCGAAATCAAAAACAAATCGTCGATCTGGCCGACGAATGGAATCATGTCGGGTATGAAGTCGAAAGGAATGATCGCGTAGATCACCGCTGCGGCAAACAACGCGCGCTCAGTGCGCGGCACACGCTTATCGACCATCAGCTTGGCGCATAGAATCACCATGTTCGGAAGGAACATTAGTAGGTTCTTCATGCGGCTCTTCAACTCACTCTTGCGCATAACTGTCTATGGTCGTTCAGCGGTGGTCAGTTGTCAGTTGTCCTTGTAATACTGCGTTCACAGTCTAAACGAGCGCAAATTCAGTAGCAAGCTTCTCGCATCTTCCAGTCTCATGATAAATTGCAGCCTGGCTTAACGATTAACGACTGACCACCGGCCACTGACCACTGACCACTGCCGTGTCCATTCTCGATCAAATTCGCCAGCGCGCTGCCGCAAACCCTCAGCATATCGTGCTGCCCGAGGGCGAAGACCCGCGCACCGTGGTTGCGGCGAGCATGGCGGCGCGCCAAAGGCTGGCGCGCATTACGATCCTCGGCGATGAACAAAAGGTTCGCGAGGCGGCGCGACAATCGGGCGCGGATCTCGGCGGCGTCGAGTTGATCGATCACACGCGCGCGAATGATTTTGAAAAGCTGGTCTCCGTGCTTTACGACGCGCGCCGCGCGAAGGGCATGACCCTCGATGAAGCACGGACCGCGCTGCGCGATCCGCTATACTATGGCAACCTGATGGTGCGCGCCGGCCGCGCCGACGGCTCAGTCGCGGGCGCGACGAACACGACTTCGCACACTGTCAGAGTCGCGCTGCACTGCATCGGCGTCCGGCCGGGCTTCAAGATCGTTTCAAGCTTTTTCTTGATGGCCCTGCGCGATCCGAACTTTGGGCAGAACGGCGCGATGATCTATGCGGACTGTGGCGTCGTGATCGAACCCAGCGCGGCTGAACTCGCAGAGATTGCCATCGCTTCGGCTGGTTCGTGTCGCGCATTGCTCGCCGCCGAACCGCGCGTGGCGATGCTTTCGTTTTCCACGAAGGGCAGTGCCAAGCATCGCTTGATCGACAAAGTTGTCGAAGCCACGAAGACGGTTCGCGTGCGCGCACCTGATTTGGAAATCGATGGCGAGTTGCAAGCCGACGCGGCGCTGGTGCCGGCGATTGCGCAATCGAAGACGCCGGGTTCGCCGATTGGAGGCCGCGCAAACGTTCTCATCTTCCCCGATTTGCAGTCAGGCAACATAGCCTACAAATTGACTGAACGTCTCGCCGGCGCGACGGCGATCGGGCCGATTCTCCAGGGACTCGATCGCCCCGCTAACGATCTTTCCCGCGGCTGTAAGGCTGAAGATATAGTCGACGCGATCGCGATTACGGCGGTGCAGGCGCAAGCGCGCAAAGGCGCATCGTAGTTTTATTCATCTGGCTTGGGGCAACGGAAACGTACCTGGGCCGGCATCAAACCTCGCGATCAATCATTTGTCCGACACGGAGTAAACGGGTGCGCGCAGCGTTCTTAGTTTTCGCGATCCTTTCGCTGTCCGGAATCGCAAATGCCCAGAGTGGCGTCAGGCCGTCACCGTCGCCTACACCGAGATCCGACGATCAGGAACCGGTCCGCGTCTTCACCGAAGAAGTGCGCTTGCCGATCGCGGCGACTGATACCTACGGCCATTATGACCCAACGCTCACCGTTAATGATGTGCTGATTTTGGAAGACGGTCAGGCACAACAGATCAGAAGCATCCAGCATCTACCGGGCAACGTTTTGTTGTTACTCGATGTTGGTAATCAATTGGGATTAAAGGATACGAACCTCACCCGCGACGTTGCATTACGCGTCGTCAACAGTCTCTTTGCCGGAACGCGGTTCGCCATTATGCAATTCGCGATGAAGCCAGAGTTGCTGCAACCATGGACCAGCGACAAGTCAGGAATCGAGAAGGTCCTGAAGACGAAGATGCTTTCCGGCAAGAGCAGTCGCCTGGCCGACGCTTTCGCTGCGGCTGCCGATCAATTCAAAGAAACTGCGCCGGGCACGCGGCATATCGTGATCATAACCGACGGGGTCGATACGCCGGGTGGCAAGATCACTATGGCGAATGCTCTAAAGCAATTGAATTCGATCCAAGCCAGCCTGCACATTCTCAGTTACACCGTGATGGAGCGACAGGAACTGGGAGAGAAAACGAAAGTCGTAAGCGGCGGTGACGGCGTTCAGCGTGACGGCAATCCCGGCAGCAATCCAGTCGCCAACGGCGATCCGACGTTGCCGCCGGGAGTTACCCGCACGCCGAGTTTCAAGATTGGATCGATCGATACAGACATCGCGATGCGCCGCAAGCGAAAGGAATACGAGCGCGCAACGCGTGATAGCGAAAAGCAACTGACTTCAATTGCCGAGGAGAGCGGCGGCCGAATCTTCTTACCCGCCAACAAAAACGAAATACTCGATCAGGCGGGTCTGATCGCTCGCGACATCGGATCGCAATACGTCGTGACTTATCGTCCCACCCGTCCGTTGTCGCAAGCAAAAGCGGGTGAATACCGGAAAATTGAAGTGGCGTCTCGACGCGTAGGCCTTTATCTGAGAAGCCGGCGCGGCTACGTTGTTTCGAATAATCAGTAAGAATTTTCGCGACCGATCGCGGCTGAGATGCCAAATCCTAAAAAGAAAAAAGCCTCATTGAATGGGGCTTGAATCATCTCGTCGCTGTCTCTACCCAGGTGTAAACGCCTGGGCTAGGGGAACGCTTTCAATGTTTTAACTCGCCGGGGCGTTCAATTGAGATTCGACGGCTGCATTATTGATTGATTCCCATTCTGCGTCAGGCGGTTTTGGCAAGAGCGATCGACGACGCAACTCCGCCCAATCTTCCTGCGGCACGCGGTGAAAAGCTTCGACTACCTTCGGATCGAATTGCCGTCCGCTCCATTCGTCTAATTCGACGGCCGCGGCCGCATACGATCGGCCCTGGCGATACACGCGATCGCTGGTAATCGCGTCAAATGCATCGGCGACTGAAAAGATGCGCGCACAAATATCGATATCTTCGCCAGCCAATCCCAAAGGATAACCCGATCCGTCCCACTTCTCGTGGTGCTGCGCGACGACGCGCGCAGCGCCTTGCAGAAATTTTATTCCGCGCAGAATCTGCTGTCCGTGCAGAGGGTGCTCACGCATGCGCACCCATTCTTCGTCCGTGAGCTTCGCCGGTTTACGAAGGATTGCGTCGGGAACTCCGATCTTGCCAATGTCGTGAAGCAGCGAACCGAATTCGAGCGCCTTCATCTCCGGCGCATTCAAACCGTATTCACGGCCGAGCCGCAAGCTGAAGGTGACGACGCGTTCAGAGTGTCCATGCGTCTCGGCATCGCGCGTTTCCAGGGCCGCGGTTAATGCTTTCAATGTCGAGCGATACGCGTTCTCAAGCGAACCGAGCGCTGCGTCCAACTCAGCCGTGCGTTGCGCAACCAGGTCTTCCAACTGGGTTTCATAGAGACGCTTGGCGACGATCAATTCATAATGGTTGAGCGCGCGTGACACGGCGGCTTCGGCCTGCCGCAGATCGAACGGCTTCATGAGGTAGTCAAACGCACCCAATCTCAGCGCATTGATCGCGCTCTCAATCGTCTGCATTCCGCTGATCATGACAATAACTGTATCGGGCGAAACGGCTTTTACATGCGGGATCATTTCGAGGCCGCTCATGCCGCTCATCGTGATGTCACTGATCACTAATTGATAGTCGCTACAGCGCAGTTGCTCGAGGGCTTCTTCGGCAGAAGATGCTTCGACGCAATCGTACGAATCGCACAAGAGGTCATTAAGTACGCTGCGGACCTCGGCTTCATCGTCCACAATTAGGAGGTGCGGCTTTGGGGTATTGTCGCTCATAGGCCTGAGGAGGATGATCGATTCGGAAACGAAACTGATCTGGAGGATCGATCGAAGAAAACAGCCGGGGCTTGACCGGCCCGAGCATTGTACAACGTTGCTACGGATATGGCAAACATTCTTTTACGTTAGAATTGTTCAGAGAATGCGTTGATTTTTGGTGAGTTTGACGCTTGAGGAGTGTCGCGACAGCGCGGTTTGACCGAATTGATAGGCGTCGACTAATATGGCCTCCGCCACCGTACGAGCCGCCGGAGTGGCGAAATTGGTATACGCACCAGACTCAAAATCTGGCGAGGTTCACTCCTCATGAGAGTTCGAGTCTCTCCTCCGGCACCAAGGCTTGCGAACAAACTTCTTAGTTGCCGTAAGCGAAAAGGCCGAGCGTCCTAATCAGACATTCGGCCTTTCTTGTATTGGTCGATCAACTTACTTGATGTGTGAATCGACTGGACCAGCGGGACTGCCCGGAGGCGAATCTGGATCTGCCACCGCCTGACCTGCCGGCGAGACGCCGTGGGTTTGTATCTCGTGTTGAGTATGACGCGCCATCACGCTGTGACGGCGACCATACGCAAAGTAGATCACCAATCCAATCACCAGCCAGATTATCAGTCGATACCAATTCTCGGCGGGCAGTGAGAACATCAGAAGCAAACAGGTTGCGATGCCGAGAATCGGAACCAGCGGCACTAGTGGCGCGCGGAACGGCCGGTTTGCCTCCGGGTTTGTTCTGCGCATGACGATCACGGCGCCGCAGACGATCACGAATGCGAACAAGGTTCCGATGCTAGTCATCTCGGCGAGAATGCTAAGCGGAATGAAACCCGCCATAGACGCGACGAACAGTCCGGTTAGAATCGTCGACTTCCAGGGCGTGCGCCACTTCGGGTGAACATCCCCGAAGAAACTGTTTGGCACGAGACCATCGCGACCAAGCGCCAACATTACGCGCGGCTGACTCAGCATCATCACCAGCAGAACGGATGTGATTCCGGTCATGGCGCCGAAAGCAACGAGATACTGCATCCAGGTTAGTCCTGCTCGCTTGAACGCCTCGACCACCGGAGCGTTAATGTCGATCTCTTTAGCTGGCACCATTCCCGTCAAAACCGCAGAGACCGCGATATAGAGAATCGTGCAGATAATCAATGAAGCGATGATGCCAATCGGAACATCTTTGGCGGGCTCACGCGCTTCTTCCGAGTGCACCGATACGGAATCGAACCCGATATAAGCAAAGAAGATGATCGCGGCGCCGGCAAACATTCCCAAAGGTTCTCCGCCCGCCGCGTGTTCGCCGAGAATTGTTTTGCCAAAGAAGCTGACTCCCGTGTAACCGAAGGGCGCGAACGGGTGCCAGTTAGCAGTGCCGAACTTAGTGACCAACAGGTAGCCACCGATTCCAATCACGAGAAATACGATGACTAACTTCACCGCGACCATGGCAGCGTTAAAGCTGGCGCTTTCCTTAATCCCCTTTACCAGAATCACAGTCAGGATGAATGTGATCAAGACGGCTGGCAGATCAAAATACGCTCCTGTCGCAACAAATCCTGTATGCGGGCATCCTGCTCCGACGCTGACGCAATAGTTAATTGGAGCCGTGGCAATAATCTGCGGAACATGGAATCCGAATATCGGCGTGAACTCCTGAAAGTGCGCCGACCAACCGTGGGCCACCGTGGCTGATCCGACCGCGTATTCGAGAATCAAATCCCAGCCGATGATCCAGGCGAACAGTTCGCCAAGAGTTGCATAGGCGTAGGTGTAAGCGGAGCCGGCGACCGGCACCATTGACGCGAACTCGGCGTAACACAGCGCCGCGAAGACGCACGCGAGACCAGCGAGCACGAACGACAGCATCAGTGCCGGACCGGTGCGATCATGCGCTGCGACGCCGGTCAGAATAAAGATACCGGTGCCGATGATCGCGCCCACGCCGAGTGAAGTCAGTTGTACTGGGCCAAGGATGCGACGCAAGCGGTGACTGCCCGCTTCTTCTGCCAGCAACAGGCTGAGTGGTTTGGTCCTAAACAGTTGGCTAGCCATTCAGAAATCCTCCGAGAGTGTTCGACAAACTTCAGTTTGTCGAGTGTGATTGGTTCAATGTTCGTTAAGAACGACAAACTGAAGTTTGTCGAACTTCAATACTCGCCTTCGGCCTTAGCCTCGGCTACCGAAATCGATCCTTCTTCTGCCATTGGCGTTCCAAATTTGCGCCAAATGAAATAAACCGGAATTCCGGTGATGGCGATAATTAATCCGGGCCACGTGGTGGCTGTTTGATAGACGAAAAGAACGATCAAGATTACGGCCGCGCCGATGATGTAGAGAATCGGCACAACCGGATAGCCGAATGCCTTGTATGGCCGCTCGGCATTCGGTCGTTTGTAACGCAACACGATGATTCCCAGGATAGTGAGGATATAAAAGATCAGTGCCGCCGAAATGACGTAATCGAGCAGGTTGCTGTAAAGATTTCCGTAAGTAACGCGACCGGCTGCGTCTGACTTCATGGTGCGCGGCAGCACTAGTAGCGCCGCCCAAATACCCTGAATCACGAGACCCCAGCCGGGAACGTGACGGTGATTCAACTCGCCCGATCGTTTGAAAAACAAACCGTCGCGCGCCATCGCGTAATAGCAGCGTGCGCCGGCCAGAATCAATCCGTTGTTGCATCCGAACGTCGAGATCATAATCGCGACTGCCATCACAACGGCGCCGCGCCCGGAAAAAATCACGTTCATCGTGTCGGTGGCCACGCGATCGGCGCCCTGAATTTTTTCGAAGGGCAGCGTCGTCAGATAGGCCACGTTCGCGAGCAGATACAACGCGATGACGATCATCGTGCCGAAGGCGAGCGAAAGCGGAATGTTGCGCTTTGGATCTTTTACCTCGCCGGCGGTGAAGGTGATGTTGTTCCAGGCGTCGGCAGAGAACAGGGAGCCGGTTTGCGAAACACAGATCCCGACAAACAACCCGAACGCCGTGAGCGCCGTCAACCCGCCTCCGAGATCGTCCAGCGAGCCGCGCACCGTCCACAGGTTGCCGAAGTTTGCGTGCACCACTCCGGAATTCCAGCCGATAAAAATTCCCAGCACGATAAGTCCGAACAACGCGGCCAACTTCGCAGTTGTAAAAGTATTCTGGACGAGCTTGCCGAGCTTCAACCCGCGTGTGTTCATGAAAGTCAGTAACACAATCAACAGCAGGCCCACCAGCTGCGCAGTTGAAAGGGACACAGCGTAACTGCCAAAGACGTGTTTCGGCGTGATTAGATATTTGTCTTCGCCAATGCGTGGAACTAACACGCCGAGGTAACGTGCGAATCCCACGGCGACTGCGGCAATCGTTCCGGTCTGAATTACCAGGAACAGAGTCCAGCCGTACAGAAATCCCCAGAGCGGCGAGAAGGCTTCGCGCAGGTAAACATACTGGCCGCCGGCCTTCGGCATCATGGCAGCAAGCTCGCCATAACTCAGCGCTCCCACCACGGTCAGCAGACCCGTGACGATCCAAACGACCAGCAGCCATCCGGGCGATCCAACGTTCTTTGAAATCCCGCCCGAGACAATAAAAATGCCGGATCCAATCATGGAGCCGGCGACGATCATCGTCGAATCGAGTAAACCCAGACCGCGAATAAAGCCGTGCGCTTTCGTGTGTGTCACTGCGGCAGCTTCTGCCATTCGTTACTCCGAGCGTCGAGCTGATCTCGTGAACTGCTTGTTTCTTTACTTCAGGGAGAAGGGGAACGCGAGCGGCATTATACTGAATTGAGGCGCGGTGTCGAGTGATAAAGCAACGGAACCGATATTGTCATCAAACGTCTGTGGTTTGACACAAAGGCGCTGCGTGGCCAACCGCATTGCAGCGAAGGCGGGCCATGGGCTTAAATAAGTTCACGATGAAACACCAAGTCCCCCTGAGTCTCGCAGTAGTCTTAATTATTCTGTCTTTCTCAAGCTGCATCGACAACCGCCAATCGGCTGGAAATAGCAAGAGCGCCACGTCCGCAGTTAGTCCGGCACCGTCGCCTGAAGCTAAGGAGCAGACGCCATCAGATGCCGAACCGGTGATGTTGAAAGGGCCAAATGCGGTGCCGAAGGACACGCGCATCATTGTCAACATTCCGGCTTTTCGCATGGATGTTTTTCGCGACGGCACGCTGCTGCGGTCCTACAAGGTCGGAATAGGGTACCAGCAATTCCCTTTGCCGACGGGTTTCCGGAAAGCTGAACAGATCATTTTCAATCCAACCTGGACTCAGCCGGACGAAGCCTGGGCCTCGGATCCTGGATCAATTACGCCGGCCGGCGCGGCGGACAATCCGCTGGGGCCGATCAAGATTCCAATCGGCGGAGCCAATTTGATCCATGGCGGCAAAGCGCTGGCGAAGATCGGCACCTTCGCGTCCCACGGCTGCGTGGGTTTGACTAACGACGAAGTGAAAGATTTTGTGAAGACGCTGGCTGATGCTGCCAAAATCGAATTGACGGACGAGACCATTGCCAATTATCTAAAACACCGAACGCGAACGCAGGTCGTGAAACTGCCGAAGCCCGTTCCCGTCGAGTTGCGTTATGAAACGATCGTAATCCAGGACGGCCAACTGCACATCTATCGCGACGTCTATAACAAAAACACCAATACAGAAGAAAACCTGCGCGCGGCTTTTGAGGCTGCGGGGATCAGCTTCGATAAATTGTCGGAAGATGAAAAGACGCAAGCGCTCGACGCGGTGAACATGATGTCGCTCCATCCGAAAAGGATGGCGCAGCCAAAACCGAGTTTGCCGGCGAATGCAAATGCAGAGGACAGGAAAGCGGCTGCTGCCCAAGCCCGAACCGAAGCACAGAGACAAGCGAAGCTGCGCAGTCAAAAAGAAATTGTGATCGACATAAGCGAGTTGACCGGCAAAGGTTATCCGGCGGCGAAGGATTTACAGACTGGCGCGGGCACGGTGGCGAGTAACGCCGGCGCGCCGCCCTTGCCCAAGAAGCGGCAGCGCAGTGCTCCAAGTCCTGAGCCGCAAACCACGCCCGCGAAAGCGCAGCCATCGCAAACGAGCGCGCCACCGAAGCTCTAATTTATTGGCGAGCGGCCAACCGAGAAAATTCTTTTTCCGATAGCGCCCCACTTGCCGATCTATTTGCGTCTTCGCGGCTTTGCGTGAGGTTGAGCCGTCGAAAGGCGCATTTGAAGTGGAAGCCGCAAAGGCACAAAAAATCGCAAGGCAAATAGGGCATTGTTTTTCTGAGATAATCCCAGGATTCTGTCCACAACTTCCGGCAGGCATTTGGCATAATCCGGCAAACCCGCGATCTGACTACCGCATCCGAATACAGCCTCTGTCTCTTCCTGATGAAAATGGTTCTGGCAAACGAACATTTTGCTAATTGATTTGTAAATTCTGCTGGAAATCTGAAAGAATTCGAACAATGAAGAATCGAATCCCCAGGCTGCCGAAGATCGCTCTGGTCTCACTTGGTGTCGTACTGGCGTTGTTTGCCACGATGTCTTCGCAGGCCCAATCGTCGCGGCCGCGGCGAGTCGCGCCGACGCCCACGCCGACACCGGACACGCTCCTGGGTCCTCCACCAAAGGCTGCACCGCCGGTCGATCGAAATGCGCCCTTGCTCGACGTAAAACCGAGCAAACCAGTCGGCGAAGCGCCGGCAACAACCAACACGGACACGACGCACGCTTTTCAACTCTTTCAGCAGCGGCAGTACGCGCAAGCGGCGAAGGAAGCAAGGGCGGTGGCCGCGAACGATCCAATGAATGCTGAAGCCTGGAAGCTCGCCGGATTTTCCGACTTCTATTTAAAGCAATACAACGAAGCGAGCGACGATCTGCAGAAGGCTTTGGAGCTGCAACGTAAGGCCGGTGCGGAAGATCCGCACACTCTCGATGCGTTGGCGGAAAGCTACACGCTCGGAGAGAAGTTCGATCTCGCACTGCCTTTGCTCGTAAAAATTACGACGCGCCCAGGTACCACGCCTGACGCGCAGTTTCTCTATTACCGTGGCTTGTCCGAATTTAAAACCAACAAGATTGACGACGCCGAAAAGACATTCAACGCCGCGGTGAAAGCAAATCCGAAAGATGCCGCGTCGCTGCTGTATCTTGGACAAATTGCGTTAACGAAAAAGGATCTCGACACAGCCATCTCAACGCTCAATCGCGCGACGACGAACGATCCGAAATTGACTTCAGCCTGGTACCTGCTGACTTCGGCTTATTTGCGGCGCGCGACTGGGGAGAGTAGTGATGAATCAAAAGCAGCCGCCGATTATCTCGGCGCTATTCGATCCGGCGAACAGTTGACGCGCTTACGATCCGATGAAGAAGCTCTGGGACTGTACGCGCGCGCTTTGATTGGCGCAAAGCAATATGCGCGCGCGGCCACGGTGCTGGAGAAAGCCGCGGCGAGCGACAACGTCGCCGAAATCACGCTCTACCTGCTGGGCCTGTCATATTCGCGCGCGAACAATTTTCCGAAAGCAATTGCGACGCTCGAACGCGCCGTTGCCAAAACTCCGAACGATATCAACTCGTATCGCGAGCTAGCCTACGACTACGAAAAGACCAAGCAATATCCAAAAGCGTTCGCGACTTATCAAAAGGCGCTGACGGTGGCGCCCGACGATGCGGATTTCAAGGAAGGGTTGGAGCGCATGCGGCCCTTTGCAAAACCGGGAGCCTAGATTAGCATTCGTCGCATGAAGAGACTATCTGAGAGCCGGGCGCGGCTTGCCCTAACCATAATTGCGTCTCTGTTTGCGGCGGGCTTACTTTCATCAAATGTCAGCGCCGCATCGTGGAACGGGATCGAACCGCTGAAGACGCATCGCGAAGAAGTAATCAAGATTCTGGGAGCGCCAATAGCCGAGACTACCGACGGCGTCATGCGCTTCAACGTCATGGGCGGCTCGGTCCAGGTAAGCTTTATCAGTGAACGATTCGTCACCGCCAAGAAGCTGCGACCCGAGCTCGTCGGCGCCGTGCTCGAAGTAGTGTTGCATCATGAACACTCTTCCGACACGCCGGAAACTTTGAAGCTGGTAAACAATAAATCGTTCGTGCGCGACGATACCAAGGGCACCACCATCTTCCGCAACATGAAAGAAGGTCTCATCTATACCTTTATCGACGGCCGGCTTGAGACGACCCGTTACACCTTCGCGGACGAGCAACTGACAAAGGCGCGGCGGTAAATGGGCGCAGATTAAATCGAACCGATCTGGCAACCAGGCGGCACAGAAACAGCGTCTGTAGGATCAACAATTGCCTCGCTTTGAATCGATGGAGCTAAATCAATGAATAAAATATTTCGCTCAACGTGTGTAATGGCACTCGCGTTTATATTTGCCGCAGTTGCCCAGGCGCAAAGGCCGCGCGCAACCACGCCGGACACCACAGCGACTTCAACGGCGACGCCCACGCCCGCGGCGGCGCCCACTTCCGTGAAGGCCAAGTATGAGGGCGGCGTCTTTGGCCACAAAAAGAGAATGGAAGGCACGCTGAACTTCGATGACGGCAATAGCCGATTCGTCTTTCGCGACGACAAGGGCAAAGAGATTCTCTTTTTTCCGTACAAATCTTTGACTGGCGCATTTGCCGATACTCACAAGGTCAGACCTGCGGCCGCGACCGTGGCCCAAAACATTCCGTACGGATTTCCCGCCGGCTTCATAAGGACCAAGGTTCAATATCTCACGCTGCAATATGACGATCCGGACAGCCACGTCTCGGGGGTAACAAGTTTCAGACTCGACAACAAAGAGATCCTCCAATCGGTGCTGTACACGCTGGCGAATAAGTCGGGGTTAACGCCACGCGGCGATATCTTTGTGCGCAAGAGAGATCAAACGAATCCATAAAGTGGAATTGATCGAGCGGGAAAAGAGCACAAAAACTCTAGCGCGCAACTCGCAACCTCGTTACAATCCGGTGTGTGCCGGCGCGATTCAAGTGGAGTCTCATCTCTGATGAGCGTTTACTCGACACTCGCATCTGCGATCTTCCCATTCGCATCAAAGGTTCCTTCATCGAACCTAATATCAAACGACTCTACAGCGAACTGAACGATCGCGGGATTCGTTATAAGCCGCACGTCTGGCTGTCGGCCGAATGGTTCACGCCCGACGGCGTTCCCGGCTTTGCGATTCCGTTTTATCTGGCGCATCCGCGGCTGATGAAGCTCGAAAGAAAGTTCATGCGCGAAGTCGAAGGCGGCACTGACGTCGAGTGCATGCGCATCCTGCGTCACGAAGCGGGTCACGCGCTCGACAACGCGTTTCGTTTGCATTTCAAACGGCAATGGATTCGCACTTTTGGATCGTTCGCGCAGAAGTACCCACCGTCTTACAAACCAAAGCCGAACAGCCGCCGCTATGTTTTGAATCTCGATGCGTGGTACGCACAGGCGCATCCGGCTGAAGATTTCGCCGAGACCTTCGCCGTCTGGTTGCAGCCGCGCTCGAATTGGCGCCGCCGTTATCGCGGCTGGCCCGCGTTGCGCAAGCTCGAATACGTCGATGAATTGCTGAACGAAGTCGCCGGCACGCGCCCGCGCAACCACGTGCGGCGCAAAATGGAAACGTTGCCGGAAATTAGAATCACTCTGCGCGAGCATTACGATCGCAAGCGCGAGAAATATGCATTCGAATGGCCTGCCTATCTGGACAACGATTTACGCCGGATTTTTTCCGGTGATTCGCGCAAACGAGCGCGTGAAACCGCGGCCGCGTTTCTGCGGCGCGTCGGACCTGAGATTCAACAGTTGGTTTCGGAAGGAACAGGCGTACATGGCTACGCGATCGATCATGTCTTGGAGTTGATGATCGCGCGCGCCGGCCAACTGAAGTTGCGCGTGGCCGGCCGCGAAGAACAACTAAAACGCCATTTGATGATCATGCTGACCGTACAGACGATGAATGTGGTCCATTCCGGCTATTACCGGATCGCTTTGTGATTTGGATTCTCCCTCTCTCTTTGGGAAGAGGGCCGGGTGAGGCGCGAAGCTACGACGGGAAGTAAATTATTAATTTCCTCCGCCCGTAGGCCCTCACCCTAACACTCTCCCAGAGGGAGAATAAATACGCCTGATCGTGAAGAACGACGAAACAAAATCCGATCGCAATGCGCAGAAGGTTACCGCTCCCAAAAACGGCGAGGCGTTCAAGAAGCTGCGCGTCATCGTGCTTTGTCACGAAGACTTGGTGCCGCCTGAAAGCATCGACGGCCTCACACCGAAAGAAGTCGGTCCTTTCAAGACTGAATGGGACGTCATCTCGACGCTGAAGAAGATCGGTCATGAGGTGAACGCGGTTGGCGTCTACAACAACCTCGGCGTGATCGGCAACGCCTTGCTCGAACACAAACCGCACGTCGCTTTCAATCTGCTCGAAGAATTCCATGGCTATCCGCTATACGATCAGCACGTCGTCAGTTATCTGGAATTGATGAAGCAGCCTTACACGGGTTGTAACCCGCGCGGTCTGACAATCTGTCGCGATAAGGCCCTTTCGAAAATGGTGCTGGCTTATCATCGCATACACGTACCGGCATTCGCGGTCTTTCACATGAATCGCGTGGTGAAACGATCGAAGCGATTGAAATTTCCCTTGCTGGTCAAGTCGATCAGCGAGGAAGGCTCAGTCGGCATTGCGCGCGCGTCAATCGTGAACGACGACGAGAAGTTAGCTGAACGCGTTGAGTTCATTCACCGGCAAACCAAGACGCACGCCATCGCCGAGCAATACATTGCCGGCCGCGAGATTTACGTCAGCGTGATTGGCAATCAGCGCCTGCAAACGTACACGCCCTGGGAGTTGGTCATCGAAAAACTTCCCGAAGGCGCGCCGAACATCGCTACGTCGAAATTGAAATGGGATCCGGCTTATCAGGAGAAGGTCGGCGTCGTTACGAAGGCAGCCGAATTAGATCAGAAGATGATTGACAAGATCGAACGGCTCTCGAAAAAGATTTACCGCACCCTGTTTCTCAGCGGCTATGCGCGTCTGGATTATCGCGTTACCGACGATGGCCAGATTTATCTGCTCGAAGCCAACCCCAATCCGCAGATTGCCAACCAGGAAGACTTCGCTGATTCAGCCATGCATTGCGGCGTCGACTACGAGTCGCTGCTGCAAAAGATCATCGGGTTGGGTTTAAGATATCGAACTGGCGCGTAGTTGCTTAAGGCTATCATTGCCGCGTAGCGGCGAAATATTTATAGCAAGCATGTTCCCTTATGATTTCTCGGAGAGCGAATCCCGACGCTTCGGGATTCGCTCACTCCGAAAGACTAACGGATGGATTCGCGTGCTATAAACATCAAGTGCCTACGGCACTTTTCGGATTGCTGTAATATCGATGGTCTCAACTAATCATTTGAGACAAAGCGCGAAAACGCCACAACCCGATGGACTCGCCCAACACATCTGATGCAACTTCGTCGTCAAGGCCGCTGGACGCTGACATGTGGCATCGCAGTAAGTATGCCATCAGCACCGATCCCTCCCGGCTCGATCTCGATCTGATTCACAATTATTTGTGCAACGAATCGTATTGGGCGAGCGGCCGTTCACGCGAAGTCGTCGCGCGCTCGATTGAGAATTCGCTTCCGTTCGGCATCTATTGCGGCGATGAACAAGTCGGATTTGCGCGGGTGGTCACCGACTACGCAACGTTTGCCTGGGTCGCTGACGTATTCGTGCTGCCGGAACATCGTGGCCGCGGTTTGTCGAAGTGGCTGATGGAAATCATCATCGCGCATCCGCGCTTGCAGGGATTTCGTCGTTGGGTTTTATCGACGAAGGATGCGCACGGATTGTACGAACGATTTGGATTTATCAAACTGCATCGTCCCGAACGTTGGATGGAACGGCCCGACCCGAATATAAAAGAGAGTCCTGATTATTGGAAGAAAGATTGATTCATTGATTCATTGATTGATTGACTCAGTCAATGACTCAATGAGCCAATGACTCAATGCCACATAAAACTCCGCTTACGCTGATCATCCTTGACGGCTTTGGCTACGCGTCGGAACGCGAAGGCAACGCCATCGCGCAGGCGAAAATGCCTTTCTACGACGAAGTACGAACCAAATATCCGCGCACACTGCTTGAAGCGTCCGGCGAATGCGTTGGTTTACCGAAAGGCATCATGGGCAATTCCAACGTGGGCCACCTTTGTCTGGGCGCGGGCCGCATCGTGCGCACAGACATTGAGCGGATCAATCACGCGCTTGAATCAGGCCAGTTCTTTCACAATCACGCGCTGAATGCCGCAGTCGATAACGCCGTCAAACACGATCGCGCGCTGCACATCATGGGGCTCGTGTCGGACGGGATGGTCCATTCTTCACAGGACCATGCCTATGCGTTGCTGCGTCTGGCGAAGGACAACGAAGTGAAGCGTGTCTTCGTGCATTGCTTTCTCGACGGCCGCGACACGCCGCCGGCTTCGGCAACGAAGTACATGGCAGCGATGCAGCAGCAATGCCGCGAAATTGGCATCGGCGAAATTGCCAGCATCGTCGGCCGTTACTTCGCAATGGATCGCGACAAGCGTTGGGACAGAATTGAGCGCGCCTACAAGCTTTTGGTAAACGGTGAGGGCGAAAGGACCGATGACCCGGTTGCCGCGATCAAAAAATCATACGAGCGTAATGTCACTGATGAATTCGTCGAACCAATTGTCTGCGTGCGCGACGACGGCACGCCCGTCGGGACGATCGAAAATGGCGACTCGGTGATCTTTTTCAACTTTCGCGCAGATCGCGCGCGGCAGATCACCAGTGCGATCGCAGTGCCGGGCTTCGACGAGTTTCCAATTCCAAATCGTCCGCACACGCACTTCGTCTGCTTCGCGGTTTACGACAAGACTTATCCGTTGCCGGTCGCGTTTCCTCCTGAGAAGCCGCGGAATATTCTGGCTGAAATCTTCGCGGTGAAGACAATTGAAAACTATCGCATGGCCGAAACCGAGAAGTACGCGCACGTCACCTATTTTTTTAACGGCGGCACCGAGCGCGAATTCCCGCACGAGAAGCGTCTGCTCATACCTTCACCGAAGGTTGCAACTTACGATCTCGCACCCGAAATGTCAGCGTTCAAAATCACCGATAAGTTGCTGCGCGCGATCGAAGGCCGCGAAGCCGACGTCTTTATCGTTAACTTTGCGAATCCGGACATGGTCGGGCACACGGGGAAGCTCGATAAGACAATTGAAGCCGTGCAATACGTCGACACGTGTCTCGGCTGGATTACGAAAGCGATGCGAAGTGCCAAAGGAACGACTTTGATAACCGCGGATCACGGCAATTGTGAATTGATGATCGATCCGAAGACCGGCCAGCCACACACCGCGCACACAACCAATCCCGTGCCGTTTCATCTTATCGACGAAGATTCAATCGGAGTGAAGTTGCGCGAAGGCGGAGCGTTGGAGGATGTCGCCCCGACGGTGCTGGGATTGCTGGGGATTAAGAAGCCGGAAGAGATGACGGGAAGAGATTTGCGGGAACTCTGAGTTCCCCCTTTTGGGAGGGCGAAAGATCATGGCGGCCACCGCTGAGACAATCGATCAATCACGTTCGCGAGCGATTTCGCTCCGTTGGATCATCAACGCGCGCGAAGATCTCATCTGGTTCATTGGTTCGGTCGCATCCAGCTACCTGCTGCTGATGCTTTATGTCACCGGAATACTGCCGCTCATTCCGATGGTTGCCGGCTGGGCCATCCTCATTGACGCGCCGCACGTCTTCGGAACTTTTTCACGCACCTACTTCGACAAATCGGAATGGAAAACGCGCAAGCGGCTGATGCTGGGGTCGCTGCTGTTCTTCGTGGTTGGCCCAACCATGGTCCTGCTCGGCGCCGGTCTTTCGTTCTTCTTCGTCGCCGCGCTTTGGGCCTATTACCATCTCGTGAAACAGCACTACGGGTTCATGGTGCTCTATAAAAAGAAGAACAACGATCTCGCGCCGATTGACAACGCGCTCGATCGTCTGCTTCTGATGTTCGCGTTCAATTGTCCTTTCGTAGCGTTCATCGCTAACGATACCGCGGCGATGGCCCGCGTGCCGATTGTCTTGCGTGGCGGCGTCAAGGCGGTCGCGCTGATTCTCCTGATCGGAACCATCGTCCTGGGCATTGGCTGGCTCATTCGACAAGTGCAGCGAATGATCTTGCGCCAGCCGCTCAACATTCCGAAATATCTTCTGTTGGCTGCCGCGATTCCGATGCATTGGATCGCTTTGTTAACGCCGATGCCCGCAAAACCGATTGCGCTGGTCGCGATTCTGACGATCTATCACAACCTCCAGTATCACCGGCTGATTTGGTTTCACAATCAAAAATATGGCGCGCAGGATGCGCGCGCACCGCAGGCAGGGATGCCTGCGCTCCGTTACGGCCCGGCAGCTTTCATTTCTCGCCGGCTGATCTATTACCTGGCGTTTGGGATCCTCTTCGGCGTCATCTACCAGGGACCACGTCAATATCTCGGCTATCTGAATCTGCACACTGGCGATTCACCCGCCGCCTTAACCCGGTCCGTTCAACTCGGCATCGCTTTTCTCTGGGGCTATGCCTTCATTCATTATTACCTCGATTCAAAAATCTGGCGCGTGCGTCGCGATCCGGCGGCGGGAGCGGCTCTGAAGATGTCCTAGTGGCGAGCGTTTGGTTGCGCGCCATCATTAACGGTTCTAGAATTCAAATCGCATTGACAACCAAATAAGTTTCGGGGGAGCCAAAGTCGACAGCGACCGAGGCTGAGAGTCGGCACATTTTCGAATGCCGATTTCCAATTGTCGACTTTTCGCGAGCATTTCAATCGGCAATCGGCAATCACAAAATCGGCAATGTCCGTGACCCCTTGAACCTGATACGGTTAAGACCGTCGAAGGGAGAAACAGCCATCGCCGGGGTCCCCAGCGGGGCAGCCCCGCTGGGGTGGCCATGACCGTTCCGTCCTTTGATGGAGCGGTTTTGTTTTTTGGAGTGTAGCGATGTAGTTGTTTGGAAGACCCGCGCGCCGAGCCGCGGAGCGGCGGCGGAATTTAGCCCCGGGTGAGCGAGCGAAGCGAGCGTAACCCGGGGAACCTGAGGTTATATTTTTCCTGAGCCCGCGAAGCGGGCGAGAGAAGGAGTGGCATGAGCACCGCAATCAAACAGATCGTGTCAGAACCGGGAGCGGTAGCGATCGGATCAACCACGCAACTCAGAACTGAAAACTCAGAACTGAAAACTAACTTACCGAATTCACGCCGCATCTACATCGACGGCCAACAGCGCGGCGTGCGCGTCCCGTTTCGCGAGATCGATCAGAATCCTACGCGCAACTTCAAAAACGAGTTGGAAGAGAATCCGCCCGTGCGCGTTTACGATACGAGCGGTCCATACGGCGACCCTGCGCTGCGCCCTGAGGTACGCGAAGGGCTGCCGCAATTGCGACGCGAGTGGATCATCAATCGCGGCGACGTCGAAGAATACGAAGGCCGCTCGATTCAGCCGATCGACGACGGCTATCTCAGTTTCGAAGCTGCGCAAACCGCGCGCGATAAAGCCAAGGGTCTAAATCGTCTCGAAGATTTTCCGACACTGCGGCGCACTCCTCTGCGCGCGAAGAAGGGATCGTGCGTGACGCAGATGCACTACGCCAAGCGCGGCATCATCACGCCCGAAATGGAGTTCATCGCCATCCGCGAAAACCTCGGCCGCGCCGCACAACGGGGCAGTAGCCCGACACCGGGGTCCCCAAGCGGGCAGCCCGCTTGGGGTGGGGCGGTGAGGAAGGGCTCCGACGATCGTTCATCACTCCATCACCAACACATCGGCCAGTCCTTCGGCGCGTCCATCCCAAGCTACGTCACGCCTGAATTCGTCCGCGACGAAGTTGCCCGCGGTCGCGCGATCATTCCCGCAAATATCAATCACCCGGAGAGTGAGCCGATGATCATCGGCCGCAACTTCCTGGTGAAAATCAACGCGAACATCGGCAACTCCGCGGTGCTCTCTTCAATCGACGATGAAGTCGAAAAGATGCGCTGGGCGATCAACTGTGGATCAGACACGGTTATGGATCTTTCAACCGGAAAGAACATCCACGCGACGCGCGAATGGATCATCCGCAACTCGCCCGTGCCCATCGGCACCGTGCCGATCTATCAGGCGCTGGAAAAAGTCGGAGGTAAAGCCGAAGAGCTGACCTGGGAGATCTTCCGCGACACTCTGATCGAACAAGCCGAGCAGGGCGTCGATTACTTCACGATTCATGCCGGAGTGCGCCTGCCTTACATTCCGATGACAGCGAAACGCACGACGGGCATCGTGTCGCGTGGTGGCTCGATCATGGCCAAGTGGTGTCTGGCGCATCACGAAGAGAGTTTTCTCTACACGCGCTTTCGCGACATCTGCGAAATCATGGCCGCGTACGACGTTTCGTTCTCGCTCGGCGACGGCCTGCGTCCGGGCTCAATTGCCGATGCGAACGATGAAGCGCAATTCGCCGAACTCGAAACGCAAGGAGAGCTGACGAAGATTGCCTGGGAATACGATTGCCAGGTGATGAACGAAGGGCCGGGACACATCCCGATGCACATGATCAAAGAGAACATGGAAAAGCAGCTCGAATGGTGCGGCGAAGCGCCGTTCTACACGCTCGGCCCGCTCACGACCGACATCGCGCCTGGTTACGATCACATCACGTCGGCCATAGGAGCTGCGATGATTGGCTGGTACGGTACGGCGATGCTGTGCTACGTCACGCCCAAAGAACACCTCGGTCTGCCGAACAAGAAAGATGTGAAAGACGGCGTCATTGCTTACAAGATCGCTGCGCATGCCGCCGACCTCGCCAAAGGCCATCCCGGCGCTCAATACCGCGACAATGCTTTGTCGAAAGCCCGTTTCGAATTCCGCTGGGAAGATCAATTCAATCTTTCACTCGACCCTGAAGTCGCTCGTGAGTATCACGACGAAACCCTTCCCCAGGAGGGCGCGAAATTAGCCCACTTCTGCTCGATGTGCGGTCCGCATTTCTGTTCAATGAAGATCACGCAGGATGTGCGGGAATACGCGGCGACCCACGGCGTGTCGGATGCGGATGCCTTGACGGTGGGGATGGAAGAGAAGAGTAAGGAGTTTGTGGAAAAAGGGGCGGAGATCTATAACTCCCAGTAAAATGATTTTTCGCGAACAATTCGAGAATCTCCGTCTCGGGCCTCTACGAGGTTTGAAACGATGCGATCTGTTGAAGCTCGGTCGAATCAACGTCCTATGCGGAAAGAACAACACCGGTAAATCGACGCTGCTAGAAGCGGCGTCCAATAAAGCAACGCGAGCTAACGGCCTAACGCCAAGCGATGATTTCGTTGCAGATCTAGTAAAAGCAAATAACGACCATTTGGATAGACAACACGGGCATTTTGCGCGTGGCCGTCATCTTCGACACTTACTGCCTGACTTATTTCGCGAAGTTATACAAGCTCGCATGGCTTGGTTCGCGGGGGAAGAGAAAGAATTAGTCGAACTAATAAACAAAAAAGTGGCGGGTCCCAATCACGCCGAACTCCGACAAGCTATTCATTCCACAGCCATAGTTCAGGATCTTGAATCCAGTTTCACGTACCCGACCGTCGAAGCTATCTACATTCCTCCAATTCGTAGGATTGAGGTCTCAGGAAAGATCGCTACGGCTGAAGAACCTCAGCCAGAGGGTAAAGGGGTCGTGAATCGTCTATTCCATCTACGCAACCAGCCTCCCGGTAGCGATGGATTGAAGCTGGCTGCGTCCATCGACAATTCTTTTAAAGAGATTACAGATGGCTTTAGGTTTGGAGTCTTCAGCGAAAAAGAGAATAATTATGCGCTCAAGTTTTCCACGGATGAAAAGACTTGGATTCCAGCCGAACACTGCGGCAAAGGGCTGCAAGATCTACTTGTGATTCTCTATTTTGCTCTTTCGAAGACCCGCGGCCTTTTGCTAATCGAAGAACCCGAAGTTCATTTGCACCCGGAAATGCAACGCCGTCTTCTGGCGCATCTTAGATCGAATACGGAATCGCAGTACATTTTCTCAACGCACTCAAATGTCTTCTTGGATGGGGCTTTGACGGACCGCGTGTTTCTGACGAGATTTGACGCAGAGGTTCTCGTGAGCGATGCAACGTCCAAGACGACGTTCTTGCACGATCTTGGGTATTCTCCAGTCGATAACCTTGTTTCAGATCTCATTATTCTCGTTGAAGGACCATCCGATGTTCCGGTGATCGAAGAGTTCTTAAAGAAGCGGGGTCTTTATGAGACGTACAGCATAAAGTTGTGGCCCCTTGGCGGCGATATAATGGCAAAAGCTGAAATCGACCTGACCGTTTTTGCACAGTCCCATCATGTTTTGGCTCTAGTCGATGGCGATCCTGGAAGTGGCAAAGTGCGCAAGAGATTTCAAACGAAATGTTCTGACCTAAACATTGAATGCGCACGCCTAAAACGCTACTCGATTGAAAACTACTTCTCGCTTCGCGCGCTGCGCCAGGTTTTTGGTTCTCAAATTCCAGATGCGATTACGGAGATTCTTGGAAATGAAAAGCTTGAGAGTCAGATCGGTATCAACGTGAAGTCCAACAACCGTTCTATAGCGCGAGAAATGAACTTGGAAGAAATCGCAGGCACAGACTTGGGTAAGTTTTTCGACCGAGTCGAACAAGTGCTGCGAGGTGTTTGAGTTCATCTGAAGGACAGAATGTAAGCAAGGCAATCCGTGAAACGGACGGATGAATCTGTCGCCCGCTAAAGCGGGCTTTTGATTTGTGGTGGGCTTGGTTTCCCAGCACTGAAGTGCTGGGCTATTTTCAAGCGTCCGCTACGCGGACGAAATCAGCTTGTCAGGGGACATCGGCCGAGCGTAATTTTTCCCCATGGCCACATCCCAAGAGATTTTCCGCGAAGCAATGGCGCTCTCGCCTGAGGTTCGCGCTGAATTGGCCGAGCGATTGATTGGCAGCCTTGTCGAAGACATTTCGCCAGAGATCGCGGCAGCACAACTGACCGAAGTGAAGCGACGGATCGCCGAAACTTAATCCGGCGAGGTTGAATTGATCGCGGGTGATGAAGTACTCGCGGACGTTCGACGCCGGCTCGATGTGCGATTGGCTGACATGGAAGCGCATCCTCACGATCAGTCTCCATGGCCGGAAGTTAAGGCTCGCCTTGAACGGATGACTCCCTGAATCAAACAGATTCGTTGCCCAGCGAACGTTTTTGGAGTGCGCCGGCTTGACGACGCTTTTTCATTTCTGCGAGCCAATAATTCGAAGCTCTGAAGGCGCGAGATAAATCGCGATATGCCAATCATGCGTTTTCGTTTCCCACGACTGAAGGGGTGGGGGTATTATCTCCGCCTGTCGGATAGGCTATCTTTGCGTGTCAACCGGAGCCTTATCAACATCATTCTGGAAGGAGCTGAAATGATTCCACTAGAAGAGCCGATTTTTATCGACGTCGATAATGTCGTTTTTGTAGATCAGGTCGGTAACAACTTTTTGTTTCGCGGGCCGCTTCCGTTGACTCCCACCTCTGATCCGAAGCAGCCTTTTCTCTTTAATTACGATGGCCTCAGAGGAGGAATGGAGAACGCGCTTCGCAACACCGGCCACGAACTGCCGTGGCCATACCGTCTGATCGACATCAATCTGTGTCAATGGGAAAACGTTAGTAACATTCCATGGATCGAGACGGAATATAACTACTTTCAAGATCATCCGGATGCAGGAGAGTTCCAGTTTTGGGAAACAAACGGAACCGGACTCTGTCCCCTGTCACCGCCGCTCAATGATCCGGAGGTGCAGACCTATCTCGCCACGAACCTGTGGTATTGGCTCACTGATAGACTTGCTGACTCGCCGCCTGGCGTGTACCCCCCGGGAAGAATGGACCAATTGCGCGAGTGGCTTGCGACTGATACCGATCCGCCCACAGTAATCTACGCCCACTGCCAAGGCGGAATTGATCGCACCGGCGAACTGATCGGCGCTTACTATCTGCGCTGGATGGGAAAGACGTGGGCCGAGATGAACTGTCTGAACTACCAGATTACCGAACCTAATCCGCGACCCTTTGGTTGTAACAACTACCGCGCGACTCTTTGGTACGCCATCTATTTAAACGTGGTCCATGGCTTCGATCTCAATTACAACGAAGCCTTTCCCTGCGCGGATCCGGGTGGGCCGGCGTACAAGTGCGGAGAGGCATCGTCGAATCCCGACCCCGATAATCCATGGACGTTTTGCGTAGGTTAGGACCACTATCGTCGCGACGTGAATTTAGCCCGACGTTTCAACGCCGGGATCACGCGGGATCAATCGAACCTTGTCGCATCAGCGACAAATGAATCTCTCGCGACGAACAATTCATTCGCCCTTTCTTTCCGGCCTTGAAAGGCCGGGCTAGATTCAATCGTCGCTTCGCGACGACAATCAATCTGTCGCCCACTAAAGCGGGCTCTTGTTTTGTGGGGGCTTGGTTCCCAGCACTGAAGTCCTGGGCTAAATTAAGCGTCCGCTGCGAAGCGGATGGGTGCGCTACGCCTGTTCAGCGGACTAGTCCCGAGGCATCGGAGAACGGGGGCTAAGAAAAAACGCGATTTCGAGCCAAAATCCTCGTATTTCCTCAAGAATTTGACTGATTTGGCTTTCGAAAACCTGCATTTCCAATCGATCCAAATGCATTTTCCCTTGATGGAAATACACCGCAAGTCGATGGAAATTCATTTCTAATTGATGGGAATGCATTTGGAATTAATCTGAATGCAGTCGGAATTGATAGAAATGCATTCTGAATTGATTGGAATGCAGCGCGAATCGGTTCGGATGCACTTCTAATCGATCCGAATGCAGCCCGAATCGATCAAAACGCATTCAGAGTTATTCAAACTCCAGTCCGAATTGACCAGTGTCGATTCTGCGCGGTTCAACTCCACACCGCCCGCTCGCGCTCCGGCCGGTGGACAGATCGTTGATTTGCTTCATTCGTCGCACACATGTAACGTAAACTTCATGTCTGAAAATCACGCCGCCTTTGTTGGATCGATTCCGGAGAATTACGATCGCTATTTGGGCCCGCCGATGTGCCGGCCGAACGCAGAAGATTTAGCTGCGCGTTTGCGCGTAGCACCAAACGCGTCAGTGTTGGAACTCGCTTGTGGCACCGGCATCCTGACGCGATGTTTGCGCGATCGGCTGCCGGCCGAGGCGAAGTTGACCGCGACCGATCTGAACCAGGACATGATCAATTATGCGATCGCGAAATTTGGTTCAGGATCGGTTGAATGGAAGCAGGCTGATGCCACTGAATTGCCTCTCGCGGACGAATCGTTCGACGCAATCGTGTCTCAGTTCGGCGTAATGTTCGTTCCCGACAAAGCCCATGCGTTTGCCGAAGCGCATCGCGTGCTCAAGCGCGGCGGACAATTGCTTTTCAATGTTTGGGACTCGCTGGAGTACAACGATTTCGCTCGCACGGGCCGTGAAGTCGTCAACGGTTTCTTTGAGGACGACCCGCCGACGTTCTACAACGTGCCATTCTCTTCGTATGAGCGCGAGCCAATGCGGGAACTGCTGGCCGGCGCTGGGTTCACCGACATTCAAGTTGCAACCGTTCCAAAGGATGCGACGGCGCCGTCCGCCGCAGAGTTGGCGATTGGTCTGGTGGAAGGCAATCCAATCATCACCGCGATTAAAGAGCGGATGCCGGAAAAAATTCCCGCCATCAGGACGGCTGTCACTCGCGCGCTGGTCGATCGATTCGGAGACGCGCCGGTGCGGGCAAAGATGCAGGCAATAGTCTGGTCAGCGCGAAAGAATTAACGGCACGCCCAAGCTGGGTTCGAGAGGTCTGACTGGCCGGCTGATAATCGAACGACCTTTCGTTGCTATAATTTCTTGCCCATTCCTCATTTAATTCAGACAAGGACTAGCTCCAATCTAACATTCCGTGAAATTCGTTAGTGCTTCAATATTCCTGCTGCTCTTATTCGCGGCTTCAATCACGGCGCAGGATTCGACCGCCGTGACTGCGCCGATGCAGATGCGCGGACTGATGCCGGTGGTGGAAGTAAAGATCAATGGTCAGGGGCCCTTTGTTTTCTTGATTGATACCGGAGCCGGCCTGCAAGCCGACATCGATACCGCGGTCGCGCAGCGATTACGGCTACGCATGAGCGGTCGCGCGATCAACGGCGATCCATCCGGCGAAAACGACCGCGACGTGGCGACCACCACGATCGATTCCATTACGATCGGCAAGGCAGACTTTCGAAATGTGACGGCGATTGTCAGGCCGCAGCGGATAACAAAAGATTATCCGGAGATCGACGGCATTCTCGGGTTCGCGCTCTTTACCGATTACCTCCTGACGCTTGATTATCCCGCGATGCAACTGAGGCTGGCGCGCGGCGCATTGCCAGCGGCGAATGGATCTGATGTTCTGAATTTCGAGATCGAGAATCGCATTCCGGTCGTGCAAGTGGCCATCGGCAAGATTCGCGTGAAGGCGCACCTTGACTCGGGCAATTTTGTGGCCGGTTTCATCTTGCCCGAAGAGATCGTCGCGCAGCTTCAGGTACTCTCGCAACCAGTGACGGCCGGCGGCGCGCGCTCAGTCAGCAACCGCATGGAACTCAAACAGGTCCAATTGCGTGACACAATTCGCATCGGCCATTTCGAATTTGCTCAGCCGACAGTCACTTTTCCCGCCTTGTCCGATTCGAACGTTGGGTTTAAGGTGCTTCGCGATTTTGTCTTAACCTTCGATCAGCAGAACCGCCGCGTCAAATTCGAAACAAAGCCGAAGCATGATGCGTAGTCAGTTCGTCATTTATTACGCGACAGTGAAACCGATCATCATGCTCAGATTAAGTTTTTGTATTCTGATCTTGTCTTTCGCATTCTCGATCTGCTTTGGCCAGGATCTGGAAAAGACCCTTACACCTAAGACATTCGCGAGTGAAAAAGGCGAGCTGCCATATCGTTTGTTTGTCCCGTCGAATTACGATCGCGCGAAAAAATATCCGCTGGTTGTTTATCTCCACGGCAGCGGCGGGTTGGGAAACGATAATCTCAAGCAGCTTCAGCTCGGCAATGTTTATCTGATCAGTTTCTTCACTTCAAGCGAAACGCAGTCGCGCTATCCGGCTTTCGTTGTAGCGCCGCAGTCGCTGAACGAAGGCTGGGTCGCCGCAAGCGATCGCGTCACACCGACGAATCAATTGCGACTGTTGGCAGATTTGATTCGCGAGCTGGAACGAACCTTTAGCATCGACCGCGGACGCGTGTATGTTACGGGACAATCTTTGGGAGGCTTTGGCGCCTTTGCGATTGTCGCGGCTTATCCGAATCTATTCGCCGCCGGCATACCGTTGTGCGGCGGCGGCGATGAATCGAAGGCCGCGCAATTCAAGCACACGCCTCTCTGGGTTTTTCACGGCGATCATGACGAGGCCGTACCGGTTGAGCGCTCGCGCACCATGGTCGCAGCGATTCGCAAAGCCGGAGGCCAGGTTAAATACACGGAGTATCCTGCTGCGGGCCATGACATCTGGACCAAAGTCGTGAAAGAGTCCGATTTGTTGTCGTGGCTCTTTGCGCAGCACCGGTGAGATGTTTGAAGAGACCGCTACCTACAAACTAACCATTCGTCGCAGCAATCAAACTTTGCAAGTGTCGTTGAAACCGCGAAAACTAATCTGACGGGTCTTCCTGTAAGGGCAGGCTTGTCCTTGCCCCGACAGAATTGTAAATCTCATCATTCATCGGGGAGTATCGCGAAACAACGAATTCAGCTCGAAGGTCGCCGCATCGGCAAACGATTGAAACGATCCTGACGTTTGAATTTCTTCTGCCGCTCGAATTAAACCACCCCAGGCAGCTCGCGCCAATGTACTGCCGACTGAGATTCTTCGCACGCCGATATCTCTAAGTTGATTTATGGTTAACTCACAATTCTGCGCAAACACGAGCACGTTGATCGGCTTCGGTGAAACGGCTCTGACAATCTCAACGATCTCTTCCGGTTTGGTTACGCCCGGTGCGTACAAGCAATCGGCGCCGGCGTCCGCGAAAGCGACCAGTCGTTTGAGTGAGGTTCGCAAAGGATCGGAATCGCCCACCAGATAAGCTTCGCAACGCGCTGTCAGAATCACGTTAAGAGCACCTGATTCGGTCGTTATCGCTCCCGGTTCGGGCACGACGGCCTTTGTTTGCGGCACCGACTGGATCGCTGCGCGTGCGGCCTTGATTCTTTCTACGGCCAAATCAAAATCGTAAAGCGGCTTTGCCGAATCGCCCGTTGAATCTTCGATGGATAATCCGGCAACGCCGGTTGCGACACACAGTTTCACGTTCTCGGCCACAGCTTCCGGCTCGTCGGCATATCCATTCAGGAAATCCGCATTGACCGGCAAATCAGTCACCGCGGAAATTTCGCGAAAATGATCCAGCATCATCTCACGCGAGACGAAGCCGTCGGCGAGACCTTTGGTGAATGCAAATCCGGCCGACGTAGTCGCGAGCGCCCTGAATCCGGCATGCGCCAAATAAACGGCCGAACCAATGTCCCAGGGGTTCGGCAAAACGAAGCATCCCTGCTCGTGCAGCTCGCGAAACTTTTCGATGGCTAATGATTGCTTACTCATCTGATCGTGTCTTTCGCTTGAGCGTGTCCTTAAGTGTCTCTGGGTCTCGGTGCATCCTCCGTGTCTCTGTGGTGAAAATATCTCGGGAAACGTTCACCACAGAGGCACAGAGAATCACCAAGACACCGAGGGAATGAATTTAATCCTACTACTTTCGTTTTGCGAAGAACTCCTCAGCAGCGTCGTTGGTTTCGGCTTCGCTCTGTTCCTTCAGTTGCTGATTAATTCCCCACACATGGCCGAACGGATCGCGGAACTGTCCATAGCGCGCGCCCCAGAACATGTCCTGAAGCGGCATCAAGACTTCGGCGCCGCGTTCGATCGCACGCTGAAAGACGCCGTCGGCATCGTCAGTCATGAAAGTGATCCGCACGCTGGTTCCGCTCAACGTCTGCGGGGTCTGACACATGCCGCCTTCTGCGCGAGTAAACTCGTCGCTGACAAACAAAAGGTGACCGTCGCGCTTCAGTTCGCCGTGCATGAGCCGCTTGCCGTCGCCCGCCATCATCCGGTGGCCCTCTTCGGCGCCGAATACTTCCTGGTAGAATTTCAGCGCCGCCAGGCCGTCGCTGACGATCAGATGCGGAATAAATTGATCTGCTCGAGGCATAACTAGTCTCCTGAGAAGATTACTCACCCGCGACCACAGCTGGTACTGACTGTAGTTTCCTGGGCGCGATCATTCGCCACGCTTCTTTGATGTGCAGTGCCAACTCTTTATCGCTCACGCGGTCGAGTTCAATTCCAATCCAGCCGCGGCAACCAACATACGGCGGCGAATAAAATTTCTTCGGCGATTTCTTGATCAGCATCTCCTGGATTCCGATCGCCGCCGGCATAGTGACCGCGATGTGTCCATCGTGATGATGATTGTTCGAGAACATGGCGAAGACTTTCTTGCCGACGAACCACGTCGGCTCGCCGTGCGAGAGCTTTTCCCATGTGCCCGGCAGCGCCAGGCAGATACGCCGCACGCGCTCGATTGCTTCGTCGCCTTTTACGCGTGTCTTTCGCTTCATGCGTTCCAAATGGCCGCCGGCTTTGCCAGCCACATCCATACGATGTAGTCGACCGTCGGCGGCTCGCCGCCAATTTCGCGCAACCGCGCGTTGATTTGTCCGCGATGATAAAGACTGTCCAGCGGCTCGACTAGATTCATAAGACAGTGTCCGCAGTCTGACTCGAAGAAAACAATTTCACTTCGGGAGCATCTTCGGTCAGCCGTGTCACACGATCAAATCGAAACCCGAGCTTCGTTAACAATTTTCCCGAAGCGTCATTGTCTGGCGTCGTGATTGCGAGCATCCGCTCTAACCCGAGAACTCCTCGCGCATGATCCATCACCGCCGCCGCTGATTCGAATGCGTAGCCTTTGTTCCAATATGCGGGCAGAAAGGCAAAGCCAATATCAGGATCGGGCAGCGTATCTCGCTTCAATACGCCGCAGATGCCGATCGGAGTCCGATCGAATTTCAACTCCACCAGATTCAAACCAAAACCGTAAGTCTCGTAACTCTTAACGGGACCGTTCACCACGTACGCTCTCGCATCGTCGAGCGTCCGCACCTGCTTATCGCCGATGTAGCGAATGAAGGACGGGTCATTTAATAATTCAAGAATGAACTCTGCGTCGTCGGTCGTCAGCCAACGCAGCCTCAGTCGTTCTGTTTCTACCACGATCATGTCGAGACATGATACGTTTGCCAAACCGCGCTGCCAAATTTCTGATTGCCACGATTGCATTTCATTCGATCTATGCAGACAGGATAAATCGCAGTAGAATGCGCCCACTCCGCGGATCGATAAGCACGGCGTCGGGCCGCCGCACTCCAAAACAAACGAAGGAGCTTTATGACTGTGAAACGAATTCTGTTCCTGCTGTTGGCGCTAGGCGCCGTTTCTTTCGCCGTTAGCGCGCAGACGAAACATCCGCTGCGGCTCGACGACCTGATGCGTTTCCGCAACGTCGGTGATCCGCAATGCTCGCCGGACGGCGGGTCGGTCGCTTACACCGTCTCGACCATCGACGCGAAGGAAGACAAAAGCAGTACGCACGTCTGGATGATTGGCTTTGACGGTAAGAATGATCGGCAGATTACTTTCAGTAGCGATAGCGAAGGTGCGCCGCGTTGGAGTCCGGATGGAAAATATCTTTCATTCACTTCCGGCCGCCCGGGGAAACAAGGCGTGCGCGGCAGCCAAATTTGGTTGTTGGATCGCAGCGGCGGTGAAGCCTATCAACTCACGGATTTCAAAGGCCGTCTGCAAGGCTACGAATGGTCGCCTGATGCGAAGCGCATCGCCGTTTTGATTGGCGATCCTGATCCTGATGCGCCCGATCCGAGCGCGACGCCAACGCCGGGCACGCCGCCAAAACCTCCGAAGCCAATCGTAATCGATCGTTATCACTATAAGCAGGACGTGCAGGGATATTTGTTGTCGGGCCGTCACACGTACGTCTACATCTACGACATCGCGACGAAGAAACTCGAACGGCTGACCAAGAGTAAGTGGGACGAGTCGTCGATCTCCTGGTCGCCGGACGGCAAGTGGATCGCGTTCATGAGCAATCATGCCGACGATCCCGATCGCGAGCCCGCGGCGCAGTTGTATGTCGCCGAAGCGCAACCCGGCTCAACCGAAAAACTTCTGACGACCGCCGACGATCGCGCGAGCCGCACGCGTCCCGAATGGTCGCCGGACGGAAAATGGATTGCTTTCCTCGAAGGCGATGAAAAGAAGTACGGTGCTTACGGCATGGAGCATCTCGCGATTGTCGCGAGCGACGGCGCATCGCCGGCAAAACGCGTGGCGGCGAGCGAAGCCTTGGATCGCAGCGTTGGAAATCCGCGCTGGAGCGACGACGGCAAGGCAATTTTCGCGACCGTCACCGACGACACTTACGTCTACGGCATGCGCATTCCAACGGCCGGCGGCAGTGCGACGATGATCACCGACCGAAGCATCACGATCGGGCAGCGGCACAGCGCTGGACAATGTGCGGTCGCGATCTCAGGCGACGACAATCACACGAACGAGATTTATTCTGCGAAGCTCGTCAACAATAAATTGAAGTTCGATCAGCTTACGCATCAGAACGACAAATTATTCGCCGAATTGGAACTGGGCCAGACCGAAGGCGTCAGCTTCAAGAGTAAAGACGGCACTGAAGTGCACGGCCTGCTGACCTATCCCGTCGGTTACGTGAAAGGAACCAAGGTGCCGTTTCTGCTGCGCATTCACGGCGGACCCAACGGACAGGACCAACATTCGTTCAGCATCGAACGCCAGGTCTTTGCGGCGAATGGTTACGCAGTGCTGGCCGTGAATTATCGCGGCAGCGCCGGTCGCGGCCAGAAATATTCACGCTCGATTTTTGCCGACTGGGGCAATTACGAAGTGCAGGATCTCGAAGCCGGCGTCAATCATATGATCGAGATGGGCGTCGCCGATCCGGACAAGATGGGTGTCGGCGGTTGGAGCTACGGCGGCATCCTCACCGACTACATGATCGCCACCGACACGCGCTTCAAAGGCGCTACCAGCGGCGCGGGCACAGCGTTCACGGTCGCCTTCTACGGCACCGATCAATACATCATTCAATACGATTACGAGATTGGCCCGCCGTGGAACCCGAAAGCCTGGGAGACCTATGTGAAGATCTCATACCCGTTCCTGCACGCCGATCGCATCAAGACGCCGACGCTGTTCCTCGGCGGCGAACGCGACTTCAACGTGCCGGTGCAAGGCGGCCAGCAGATGTATCAGGCGCTGCGCAGTTTGGGGATCGAAACGCAACTCGTCATCTATCCGAACGAGTTTCACGGCATCACGCGACCGAGTTACGTGAAGGACCGCTACCAAAGATATTTGGATTGGTACGACAAGTACGTGAAAGGCAACAAACAGCCGGTGAAGAACGTGGCGGAAGGCGGGCACGAAATGAGTAACGGAATATGAGTAAGAGTGAAGTTCTTTTTTCTCTCGCTCAGGCTTTGGCAGGTGAGCGACCGACTTTGTTTCAAGTTAAGGGTCCTGGTGTCGGAGATCATGATACTGGGAGTTTCATCCGAGAGTTAAGAAATCGCGCGCTAGAGGCTTTTGGTATGGACTTCGCCGAAAAGAACATATGCGGCGAGAACAATCTGCGCGTCGACTATCATTTTCCAGACGAAGAAACCATTGTTGAGGTTGCTTTCGGCCTACGCAACCCGCTCAGTGAATACGAACGCGATATATTGAAAGCAATCATATCCAGAGAATGTGGATATGCCGTCAGCCGTTTATTGTTCATCAGCAAGCCGGGAGCACAAAAAAGGCTTTCACAACCAGGAGCCAGCGCGATTAACAGATGGGCGGCACAGCAGGGAATTACGATCGAGGTTCGCGAGCTTTCCTCAAATAGCCAAACGTTTTACCCACAGCGCGACGAACGTTAGAATGTAATCGTATGACCAGCAAAGAGATTGTCGAAGACTTGCTCCAACGAATTCCCGAAGGCGCTTCGCTGCACGATATCGCCCGCGAGATTGAATTCATCGCGGCTGTGCGTCAAGGAATAGACGAACTGGACCGCGGCGAGTCCATTTCTCTTGAAGAGGTCGAACGCGAACTCCCATCATGGATTATCAGGTAATCCTTTCAGACTCCGCACGCACTGATCTCCGAGACATCGTCCGCTACATTTCGCTTGATAATCCAGACGCCGCAGTTCGATTCGGTTAGTTTTTGATTTCGCGGACCAGATTGCTAGTCCGATCGCCTGAGCTTGGCAGGATGGTGCCGGAGTTTGAAGATCCGCTGATTCGAGAAATTATTGTTCGCTCTTATCGGGTTGTATACCGGCTGAACCACGCGGAAAGGACTGTGGAAGTGATTCGCTTTTGGCATTCGGCCCGTGATGTGCCGCAAATCGATATCTGAGATAGTCAATCACCCAGGCACACCAAAAATCTTCGGCACTAAATCGGGCGGAAAATTGAATTTCAATTCACGCTGCGGAAATTGATCGAGCTGCTGATCGGTCAATTCCACCCTGAAGTGCATTTCAATTTCGCCGGTGCACCGGGCATTGACGCTGGCGTCGATCTTCGCATGCAGGCCGTCTTCCTTGAGTGAGAGTATCGCGGCTTTCTCATCGACGATCTGCGCGCCGTAAGCGGCATCGATCATCGTGGTGTTGGAAACTGTCGCGACGATGCCTCGGTCGGTGATCGCCAAGGCTCCGGAGAATTTTCCGGTCGCACTGCCGCTGAATCCTGGCGCGGTCCCTCTGCGGCGAATCGTTACCGCGATGCCTTCATCAAAAAATAGAATTTGCTCCCGACTAAGCTGATCCCGCACAGACTCGGGCACGGCGCCCACCTTGAACAAACGATAGCGCAGCGTCTTTGACATGGCGCAAAACTATAGCGCGAGCAATCCTCAAAAACGAGTGCCGACGACGAGCGCGAAACGAACAGTCTTCTACCGACACCCGAGATATTTGAATCTCTGGCGGCTCACTACCCGATTCAGTGCTGCGATTAGTCAGGCGGCCGAACTTACTTCTTAGTTCTGGAAGAACCGCTGCAAGCCAGAATGCATCTTTGCAATCGGTTCATGCACTTCTGCGCAGGCACGCCGCTCTTGAGGCAGGCCTGATAATTGGTGACGCAGGCTATTATGCATCGCAGATTAGGAGGCGGAAACGTAGCTTTGGTGGCCGACTTTTTCGCCGACTTCTTCGCGGACTTCTTTGAACCTTTCTTTGCAGACGCTGAACGTTTAGTTGCCATCTTGTTGACTCCTTAGCGTAGAGTGTGCGAGATAGTAATAGACAGAGCTCAGGACATTGACAGAAACTTGCTACTTCCAGAAAGCTCTTTCATTCCTGGCAATGCCCCCTTGTAAACGCGAGCGATGCCGACAATATTCCGTTCCGGCTTATTCGTCAATAGATTTAATTTGGCGATCATCGATTAGATGGCTAAAACTTTTCTGTATCGTTTGTTCGGCGTCGGCAAAATGCCGCCGCAGTGGCGCGCCACGATTGAATCAGAAGGCGTCGTATTAATGGACGAGGGCATTGCGGGCTCGCTCACCTATCGCGATTTTCGCTCGTCGGGAAAACGATTCGGCTGGCGCAAGGTTGCGTTCACCGGCGCGATCGCTTTGACCAGAAGTCGGCTGCTCGCGCTGCAATATGCGAATCCGGCGATCAATGTTCCGTTTAGCGACGAGCGATTCAAGCAACTGCGAATCTCGGTCGAGGGCGAGGAGACTCTGGTCGTCGCATTCGACCCCAGTCTCTTTCACAACGATTGGTCAGGCACGATGGAATATCGATTTCACACATCGGAAGCCAAAGCCTTCCAGAAAGCGTTGAGCGATCCTCAATGAGAATGGTTTGCGTCAAAAGTATTTGCTTAAGGATGCAAACGCTGTTGGCCTCATTAACACTTGGCCTTAGCCAGGTGCGAAGACGCTGGAATTTCAAAGGAAACCGTTTTAAACGGTTTCCCAACGTCGCCGCTTCCCGATTCCCGGCCAAAGCCGGGTGTGAATAAGAAGACCGAAGGAACTTTTGAGGCATCAAAACCAATGAGAACACTAATCATTCATTTAGTGATCGTGATTTCACTGGCAGCGTGTGGCGAAGCGCATGCTCAAGCAACGTCGCTTGCCGGCGATTGGAGCGGTGAATCGCTTTGCTTCGGCGACAACCCAAGCTGTCACGACGAGAAAGTTGTCTATCACATCTCCGTCGATCCGGCGGACTCAACGAGGGTAAAGATCGCTGCCGACAAAATCGTCGACGGTAAACCGGTGCCGATGGGGGACGTTTATCTGAAATACGACACCGCCAAACAGACCCTGACGGGAAAGTTGGAAACTGCGAGGTTTCAGGGTGTCTGGGAATTCTCCGTCAGAGGAAACGTAATCCAAGGCAGTTTGAGCATTCTTCCCGACAAAGCGATGGGGCGAAAAATCCGGGTGCAGAAAAACGAATCGATCAAGAAATAATCAAGGCCGGCCCAGAGACTGTTCTGCTTGCCGCAAGTATTTGTGTGCCTGGCGCCAGTGGATCGCGACCGTGTAAGGAATTGTCGCGCGAAGTGCCGCATCAGCCGCTGTTGGTTCGCGCGCGGTGTAGCTGAGCGCCGCCACGTTCACGACGTGCGGATCATCAACTTGTCGCCACCAAAACAGCCCATCGCGATAAGAATCCATAGCATTGGTTAACTGATTCTTGAGTTTTCCCGCGGGCAATTTGTTGAGCACCGGCATCACCTCCGCAGAGACTTCGGACAGATGCTGCTCAAAAACGGCAACGGGCACGCGCGCGAGTCGGCCGGCTTTTTCGAAATCGCCGATCGAGCGATAGACGATTACATCGTTGTCGAGCCGGTCAAGGGCCGCAACGGCGCGCGCAGTTGCGTCGGTAACCTCGGTGGGCGGGCCGGCCTTAAACGATGATTGCCCGAATGTCGTCGACGCGAAGAAGAGCAACGCCGCTGAAGAAAAAATTGTCAGGCGATTGATCATTTGGTTTTCTGCCCTCACCCTCGATGCGAGATGGCAATGAGTGTGCCTGCTTTCAAGTCCCATAACTTCGTGATGACACAGCGCGGCCTTGCCTCGTTTGCCCCGGCAGATCGGAGCAGACGGGACGGCTGCCACATCAGCCGCGTCCCTTATGCGAGTGCGCGGCCGGTTAGATGTCGCATCAGTATTGCAAGGTGTAGAAACTCGCAATATCATGCGCCTTCCCGAGCCTGATCATGTGGAGGAGAACTAATGAACCGTCCCGGAGAAACCGAATACGCGCCTTACTATCAAAGCTATGTCGATCAAGTCAGCGAAACAGATATTATGAGCGTGCTGCGATCCGAGCTTGACGATCTCGATGTGTTGCTGGGCCGCGTGGCGGCGGAGAAAGAGACTTACTCGTACGCGGACGGCAAATGGACTATCCGCGAAATCGTCGGTCATTTGATCGACGGCGAGCGCGTCTTTGGTTATCGCGCATTCTGCATCGCGCGCGGCGAACAACAGAACCTGCCGGGATTTGAGCAGGACGATTACCTGCGGACGGCGCCTTACAACAATATCGACCTGGAGGATTTATTGAGCGAGATGCGTCTGGTGCGGCTGTCGAACATCGCGATGTTTCGCACGCTCGATGAAGAATCTTGGAGCCGCACCGGGCTCGCCAACAACAACGAGGTCAGTGTGCGGGCGATTGCTTTCATCATGGCCGGGCACGTGCGGCATCACATGAACGTGTTGCGTGAACGGTATTTGCCGAATTGAAATTCAGCCACGGATGAACACAGATAAGCACAGATCAAGACAAAGGGATTTACCGACAATCCTTGGTTGTTTTTTATCTGTGTCAATCCGTATTCATCTTCGGCTGATTTCGATCTTGTTGTTCTCGACGGTCGTGGCCGGGCAATCCGTTCGCGATTATCGCCGCGCTCACGAACGGCAGATCCTCGATGAGTTCACGCGTTTGCTCGCAATCCCAAACGTCGCCTCTGACAAACAAAACATTCGCCGTAACGCGCAATTCATTCTTGAGATGATGCAGCGACGCGGGTTGAATCCGCAGTTGCTCGAAGCGAAATCGAAAGATACTCCACCCGCGGTTTACGGCGAATGGAACGTCGGCGCGACGCGCTCGATTATTTTTTACGCGCATTACGATGGGCAGCCGGTCGATCCTAAGGCGTGGACTGCTTCGCCGCCATTTCAGCCCACCCTGCGATCGGGGCGATTCGATCAAGGCGGTCAAATTATATTGCTTTGGCCTGAGAGTAGGGAGATCAATCCGGAATGGCGCATCTACGCGCGCGGAGCTGCGGACGACAAAGACGGCGTGATGGGAATCCTCACAGCCTATGATGCCTTGGAAGCGCTCAGTCATGCGCTGAACGACACGGTTCCAAAGATGCCCCTGACACCGTCATTCAATATCAAATTCCTGTTTGAAGGCGAAGAGGAAGCCGGCTCGCCGCATCTCGGCGAAATCATCGATCTGCACAAAGACCTTTTGCAATCCGACGCCTGGATCATTTGCGATGGGCCGGTGCATCAATCGGGGCGCAAGGAAGTTGTCTTCGGCGCGCGTGGCGATCAGAATGTCGATGTGACCGTCTATGGACCAAAGCGGCCGTTGCACAGCGGGCACTACGGCAACTGGGCGCCGAACCCGGCAATGACTCTCGCGCGTTTGCTGGCGACGATGAAAGATGAGACGGGCCGCGTGACGATCGCCGGTTGGTATGACGGCGTTGAGCCGCTCGGCGATGTGGAGCGACGCGCGATTGCCGAAGCGCCGGCATACGACGATCAAATTCGGGCGGAACTCGGCCTGGCGCGTACCGCGAACAACGGCAAGCTTTTGATGGAAGTAATCAATCAGCCATCGCTCAACATCAATGGCATCAGCAGTGGCGACGTAGGCGCGCTGGCGCGCAACGTCATTCCGACAACGGCGACAACGGTGCTCGATCTGCGGCTGGTTAAGGGTAACGACTATCGAAAGCAGACTCAGAATTTGATCGAACACATTCGCAACCAGGGATTCTACGTCATCGATCACGATCCGTCTGACGATGAAAGAAAGGGCCACGCATTGATCGCCAAGGTCAATGCCCGCGCCGGCGGTTACAACGCAGAACGCACGCGGATGGATTTGCCAATCTCGATCGCCGTTATCAAAGCGGTGCAATCAACGTCCGAAGATCCGATCGTCAAGTTGCCCACCTCGGGCGGCAGTCTGCCTTTATCGATCATCACGGATCATTTGCGCACTGTTACAATCAGCGTGCCGATTGCGAATTATGACAACAACCAGCACGCCGAGAACGAGAACTTACGTCTGCAGAATCTTTGGGACGGAATTGAGACGTTAGCGGCCGTGATGATGATGAAGGTGAATTAGCCACAGATTTACACGGATAAGATCAAAAAATTCTTCTAGACCGAAAAATAAACTGAAAAGGAACCACCAAAAATGACCCGACGACAACACCGCATTAAAGTTCTTCATCTGTGTAAATCTGTGCTCATCTGTGGCTGCTCCCTCTTTTTGACAGCGGCGACCACCCCCATTTTCGCGCAGCACGGCGGCAAGGCCGAACCCAACCGGATCGAATTCAAGCGCGGTACGACCAGCACCACCGTCAGCGGCAGCGTGCGCAACGATGAAGAATACGAATACGTGCTCGGCGCGAAGAAGGGACAGCGCCTCACGATCAAGATCACTTCGATGCCGGTGAAGTCGTCCGTTTTTCAATTGCTCGGCGAAAATCAGGACACGCTCGGTCTCGAGCACGACGCGAACTTCGATATCTCGATCGTGCTGCCGAAGGACGGTGATTACTTCATCAATGTAACCCGGCCGACGATGACGAAAGGCACATCGAGATTTACCTTGGCGATTTCAATCAAGTAGAGACATTTCCAAAAATGGCTAAACGAAAAATTATTGTCATGATCGCTACCAGCGCCGATGGTTTCATCGCGCGCAAAGATGGCGCCGTCGATTGGCTTAATCGGCCGCGGCCCAAAGGCAACTACGGCATGGCTGCGTTCTGGAAGTCGATCGACACGATCGTGATGGGCCGGAAAACTTATGACATGGCTGCGAAGTTCATAAAGGAAGGCAAAGCTACGCCGGGAATGTCCCGAGGGATTAAGCACCATGTGTTCTCGCGCAAGCCGCGCCAGACGGCGTTCGAGGGCTTTGAATTCGTTAACGAACCGATCAAGAAGTTCGCCGGAGCGCTGCGCAAACAAAAAGGCAAGAATATTTTCATGCTGGGCGGCGCCGGCATCATCGGATCCTTCCTCGATGAAGACGAGATCGACGAATTCATTATCAACGTGATCCCTGTTTTCATCGGTGAAGGTATTCCACTAATTGCCGCGAAGCGGCGCACGGCGCCGCTGCGGTTGATTTCGACGAAAAAGTTTTCCGACGGCGTGGTGCAATTGCATTACGAAGTCATGCGAGGAAAATGAAAATCAGAACGACACCGATCGCATTATTCGCGGCTTTGCTGTGTTGCGGTTATGCGCATTCGACGGCAGCGCAAACAAAGACGACGTATGAAGTGTACGCCTTGAGCTACGGCGTTTATCCCAACTTTCCCGTCTCAGGTTTGCTGGCCGGCGCGGACAAGACACGCCGTGTCGATTTGCAGATGATGATTTGGTTGGTGCGCGGCGGCGGCAAGAACATTCTCGTGGATACCGGTTGTTATCACGATAACGTGGTCAGGGGAAAAGGTGTTCAGAACTTGATCAAAGCCTCCGATGCAATCGCCAAGCTTGGTTTGAAACCACCGGATATTACCGACGTGATCATTACGTACATGCATTGGGACCACGCCGATGGCGTGGATTTGTTTCCCAACGCGCGCGTTTGGATCCAGAAAGACGAATACGGTTATTACACCGGCGCGGCCTGGCGCGCAGGCGGCAAGCACGGCGGCATCGAGCCGGACGATGTGCTGATGCTGGTGAAATTGAACATCGACGGCAAAGTGAATCTCGTCGATGGCGATAACGTCGAGATCATCGATGGCATAAAGGTCTACACCGGTGGCCGCCACACGTATGCATCGCAATATGTGAGCGCTAACACAGCCAGCGGCACGATCGTAATTGCCTCAGACAACATGTACCTTTACGAGAATCTCGAAAAGCACGCGCCGATCGCGCAGACCTTCGACGCTGATTCAAATCTCAAGGCCCAGGATCGCATGAAACAGATAGCGTCGCGACCGGACTTGATCGTACCGGGACACGATCCATTGGTCTTCGTGAAGTTTCCGAAACCGGGAAATGGTGTGGCGAAGATTGAGTAGGGTCAGAAGCCCGACCGCCAGGAAGGTCAAGTGAAGGTGCGCGGCGCTCATGACCATAAAGTCTCAAGATTAAGTTGTCAGATAGTGACAAGAGCATCAACAGGCGCTAAGATCGCGCCAAGATTTAGGAGGTAGCTATGGCTAAGTCGAGGCGTCATCGAGTGACATTCAAAGCCACCAAAACCGTAAAGAAACCAACGGAAGTAAAATTCAAAACGAAAGACGGCGAAGTGGTCGATTTTAAAGCGAAGAAACCTGTAAAGAAGCGAGTCAAGGTTAGCTTTCTGGCGAAATAAACTTCTTTGTCCCGTAGGGACGAAATATTTATAGAACCAACCCGAGCCCCAATCACCTGAGCCCGTTTACGGGCGACATAACATGCCGCTCCTACGGAGCTCCAAACAATTATTTATCAGCCGGTTTCTATGAACATTCGGCCGCTACGCGGCCCGGCGTTTGTCACGCGAAACTTGTCACTGTCTCGGTTATTGGTGCAGTTGTGGCAGACGATCTCAAACTTCAAGCCGCTGCTGTCTTTAATTTCTTTGCCGGTTTCTTCTTCGCTGCCTTCTCATCGGGTGGCGGTGTTTCTTCCGTGGTCAGCTTATTAATCAACATCTGCTGTAGAAAACCGACGATGTTGCCGACTAACCAGTAAAGCAGCAGACCTGCCGGCGCGCTCCATAAAATGTAGAGCATGAAGAGCGGCATGCCGACCGCCATCATTTTTCTTTGCAGCGGATCGGCAGAGGGTGCGGGCGTAAGCAATTGCAAAACGATCATCGAGCCTGCGAAAAGAATCGGCAACATACGAAGACCGACGCCGAGAATCGTTAACCCAAAGAGAAAAGGCTCTGGTCCCGACAAATCAGGAATCCACAGGAACGAGGCCTGGCGGAAATCGATCGAGATCGTAATCGCTGTGTAGAGCGCAAACAGGAATGGCATCTGAATCAGCAGAGGCAAACACCCGCCGAGCGGATTCGCCTCTTTCATCAGCCGCAGTTGCTCCATCTGCAATTCTTTCAAACGCGGATCGCTCTGCTTCATTCCCTTCAATTGCTCTTGCAGCTCTTTCATGCGCGGCGCGTACTTCTGCGCCTTCTTCATCTTGCGCGACGACTGCCACTTGAGCGGGAAGAAGAGCGAATAGATAAAAATCGTGAAGAGAATGATCGCGATGCCGTAGCTGCTGGTCAGGCGTTGCAATTTCGAGATGGACCAGAGAATTGGCACGGCGAGCGCGCGCCGCATGCTGCCGAGAAAGCCGTAGTTGATGACTTCGCCAAGATCGACTTGTGGGCCGCCGAGCTGCTTCACTTCCTCGCTCGCCGCGGCCAGCAGCCGGTGATCTTTCGGGCCGACATAGATAAGCGTCTTCGATCCGTCGACCGCTACCGGAACGAATCCGGTGACGAGGTATCGCGGGTCGGGTTTGCCGTTCGTCTTGTGTTCGTAAGGAACGGTGCGGTATTCGAGACCGCTCATGGGACGCGCTGCGACCGCAACCATGCCGAAATACGTATCGTCGACTCCGGCCCACTGAACTGGACCATCGACTGCATCGCGATCGGCCGGTTTCATCGTCGGAGCTTTCGCACCCACCCATTCGAATATCGAACTGAAAAATCCGTTGTTGCGTCGATCGGCATGAATTTGCAGTGCGTTAAAACGATTGACGGCGCCGTTCGCCTGCGCGATGCCTTCCGGCGCGTACAGATAAAAGCTGTAATGGTCGATAGTCTGATCGCCGATGTTTGGACCGATAACAATTTTCGCGTCGGGTACGGCTTGATTGTTCCGCGTGAGCTTCAGTTCGAGCTGCGTCATGTATCGATCGGCAAAGAATGTCAGGCGCTTCGTAGCGTCGAGACCGGTCGCGTCGTCATGAATCACGAAATCTATCTGCTTCGATCCAGTGGGCACATTGATCGTCTCGTCGCCGGCTTCCGCATTTGGCCCGAAGGTTCGGTAGTTTCGATTTGCGAGCGTCGCATCGACTGCCGCGTCTCCGGTTGTCACTTGAAACGGCCGCGCGAATTGATCCGGCTGCACGCCTTCCGGCAACGTCGGTATTAACTCCAGCGGCTGCGGATTGGTTTTCGTCGACGAAGCCCCGTAAATGTCGCGACCTGTGTCGCGATTTTTCTTGATGATCCAACTCGTCGCGACTGCTCCGTGCGTGTCGAAGGTCGCCGTGTAAAGCGGCGTCACGATCGTTAACTTCCGCTGCGGCATCGCGTCCGGGGACGATTCCGCTACCGGCGATTGCGCGGGCGCAGGCGTCGCCGTGGTTTGAACTTGGGCAGTTGATGATGCGGAAGGTGAAGCGGATTGTTGGACGTTTGCGTTCGTGTTGGCATTTGCATTCTGCGGCGGCTTAGGTGGGGGGAAGAGATAATTCCAGATAATGAGGATGGCCGCCGAAGCGACCAACGCGAGGATGAATCGTTGCTGATTTTTCATTTTGGAGTGCGCCGGCTTGACAGCGCTTTCGCTCATGCCCTCTCCCTTTGGGAGAGGGTTGGGTGAGGGCTTGTTCGCCGCAAGCTACGCTCCCTCATCCCCTGGCCCCTTCTCCCAGCGGGAGAAGGGGAATCACTTCACCGGATCGTAACCGCCGGCGCAAAACGGTTGACATCGCAGCAAGCGCCAAATTGCCATGCCAGTGCCGCGCAACGCTCCATGCTTCTCGATCGCTTCACGCGCATATTCGGAGCAAGTCGGAACAAAGCGGCAAGACGGCGGCAACCACGGCGAGATTACTGCTTTATAAAACTTCAAAAGCGAAACTAAAATCGTTCGCATTGGCGTCGCGGGGCAGTAGCCCAAGCGTCAGCGCGGCCGTCGCTCTTTCGTAATTGCGCCCTCCCTCACGGTCGGGCTACTGCCCCGATCTCCTTCGCGCTCGTCTTGCGCGACCTGCTCGACAATTCTACGAAACTCTTTAAAGCGAAGTTCTTCGTTTGAATTCAGCAGAGATCGCTTCGCATTGATCACCCAATCGTACTGTTGCCGCAATTCAGTCAATTCTTCGCCGCTGCGGCGGAACACTTCGCGTAACAAACGCCGCGCCCGATTTCGATCGACGGATTTGCCGACCGCTTTTGTCGTTGCCGTCAATCCCAGACGGTGAAACCCCAATTCATTCCTGCGTAAAAAAGCGGCCATCAAGCGGCCGTCATAACGTTGCCCTTCGGCGTAAACTTTTTGGAATTCGGCGCGCGCGCTGAGGCGGCATCGCTTTGGCAACGCCTCGGTTCGTTTCGCTGGCGTCGCAGTCAATCCTCAAATACTCCGATTAATAGTGCGACGGGGTCAGACGCTTGCGGCCCTTGGCGCGGCGCCGTTTCAGCACCAAGCGGCCGTTCTTGGTCGCCATGCGGGCGCGGAAGCCGTGCGTCTTCGCGCGGCGACGATTGTTCGGTTGGAAGGTTCGCTTCGGCATTGTCAACTATTCTCCACTTCAACGAAAACACCTAGCCTAACGGCGCGCGAAAGTGATGTCAAGGCACGCCCGAACCATGCTTGACGCTGTGCAAAATCGCATGTTAGCCTTCAAGGCTTTCTTAAAGGATACGAGTTGGGTCACTGATAACTGAAGTCCCCGTCGGTCTTCGAGTGAGACGACCAGTTCGGACCAGAGGATCGCGATCCGAACTAAACCCCAGCGCAACAATCTATGCCTTTGATACTCGGCTTTGCCGGAGACTCAATTCAACTTGTGCCCGACGGCACGTTGGTGCTGCACGTCATCATCATTCTCGTCATGGTATATGTGCTGAATGCGACGCTTTATAAACCCATTAACAACATTCTCGCGTCACGCGAAAAGCGCACCCGCGGCCGGCTGACTGAAGCGCAGGAAATCATCCAGAACGTCACGGCCAAGGCTAACGAATACGAACAGTCTTTGCGGCAAGCCCGCGCTGAAGCTTACGCCTTCACTGAAGCGCAGCGAAATGAAGCCATGAAGGATCGGGAAGCGCGATTGAACGAGATGCGAGGCCAATTGGCCGAAGTCTTGGCGCAGGAAAAGAAAACGATCGAAGCGCAATCGGCCGCGGCGCGGGCGACACTGGAGAGCGACGCGCGCCGTATCGCCAGTGAAATTGGTGCTCGCGTTCTTAAACGTCCGATCAGCGAATCTCTCAACTGACCATATGTTTGCGCTCTTCCTAATTTTCGCGTCCGAGTCGCCGAAATGGTGGGACTATCCCGGCTTCGAGTTATGGAAATTTTTCAATCTCGCGCTGTTCGTCGGGCTGATGGTTTACGTGCTGAAGCGCGCCAACCTGGGCCAGGCATTTCGTACGCGCGGCGAGACGATCAAAGCCGAACTCGAAAAGGCGCGGAACGAACGGGACGCCGCGCTCGCGAAATTGAAAGAAGTGGAAGAGCGTCTGGCCGGCTTGAACGATCAAATTTCTACCATCAAACAAAAATCAAAGACTGAGACGGAGCAAGAGCGCGAGCGAATCGCGCAATCGACGCAGGAAGAGATTTCCAAGTTGTCGGCCCAGGCGCAACGCGAGATCGAAAACGCCGCCAAGGCCGCCAAAAGCGAGTTGCGAAGATTCGCGGCGGAGCAAAGCGTGCGCCTGGCTGAAGATCTGATCAGCCGCGATATTCGGCCCGAAGACGACGCCAAGTTGATGAGCGAGAATATCCAGCAAATGGGGGCGGCGCGATGAGCGTGCAAACCGTCGCACGTCGTTACGCTTCAGCGCTCGCCGACGTGATTCTGGAACGCCGCGAAGCGCGCGAAGTGCAGCAGGAGTTGGCGGCGTGGGAAGAGATGATGCGATCAAATCCGAACCTGCGCGAGGTGTTTGCCAACCCCACGATCGCGCTCGACAAAAAGCGCAAAGTTCTGAACCGCGTAATTGAATTGAGCAGGCCCCGCGCGACTACGGTAAATTTTCTGAAAGTGCTCGTGCAAAACCAACGCCTGACAGAATTGACCGAGATCAATCAGAAACTGGTCCAACTGCTGGACGAACGCGCCGGTTTGGTTGCGGCCACGGTCACGACAGCACGGCCGATTCCGAAAGAGGTGCACGATCGTCTGAGCAGCACGCTGACGTCGTTGACCGGGAAGAAGGTGCGCATCGATTTTGTCACCGATCCGAACTTGATCGGCGGCGTGGTGACGCGCATCGGCTCAACTGTCTATGACGGCTCAGTGCGAAATCAGTTGGAGCAATTGAAACATAGAATGGCGGAAGGTGGTACTGGTGTGAAGTTTGAATTGTGATCTTGGCACTTTGTACTTTGATGTGATTCGAGTTACTCGCTTTCACACAACAAAGCACAAAGTACTAAGCACAAAGAATTAACCATGGAACCAATCAAAGCAAACGAAATAAATGAAATCATTCGCCAGCAGATCGAGAACTTCGAAGCCGGCGTGACCGTTGCCGAAGTCGGCTCGGTCATCAAAGTCGGCGACGGCATCGCCGAAGTGCATGGCCTCGAGAAAGTTATGGCCGGCGAGTTGCTCGACTTTCCGCATGAGGTGCGCGGACTCGCCCTGAATCTCGAAGAGGACAAAGTCGGCGTCGTGCTGTTCGGCGATTTTCAGAAGATCAAAGAAGGCGATACCGTCAAGCGCACCGGACGCGTCATGCAGGTTCCGGTCGGACAGGCATTGGTCGGCCGCGTCGTCGATGCGCTGGGAAACCCGGTCGACGAGCGCGGGCCAATCATCACCGAAGAATACAACGCGGTCGAGCGCATCGCTCCCGGCGTCGTCGATCGCCAACCTGTGCGCGAAGCTTTGCAGACTGGCTTGAAAGCGATCGATTCGATGGTGCCGATTGGCCGCGGGCAGCGCGAATTGATCATCGGCGATCGTCAAACCGGCAAGACCGCGATCGCGGTCGACACGATCATCAATCAGCGCGGCAAAGACGTGATTTGTATTTACGTCGCGATCGGCCAGAAGGCTTCGACCGTCGCGCAGGTGGTAAAGACGCTCCAGGATTACGGCGCGATGGATTACACGATCGTCGTCAAAGCGACCGCGTCCGATCCCGCGGCGATGCAGTATCTCGCGCCGTACGCGGGCGCGGCGATTGGCGAGTACTTCCGCGACCGCGGCCAGCACGCGCTGACGATTTACGACGATCTTTCGAAGCAGGCTGCGGCGTATCGTGAAATTTCTCTGCTGCTGCGACGCCCGCCGGGCCGCGAAGCATTCCCCGGTGACGTTTTCTACCTGCACTCGCGTCTGCTCGAGCGCGCGGCGAAACTTTCCGACGCCAAGGGCGGCGGTTCGCTGACCAGCCTACCAGTAATCGAAACGCAAGCGGGTGACATCTCGGCTTACATTCCGACGAACGTAATTTCCATTACAGACGGCCAGATATTTTTGGAGTCCGATTTATTCAATGCCGGCATCCGTCCGGCGATCGACGTCGGCAACTCAGTCTCGCGCGTCGGCGGTTCGGCCCAGATCAAAGCGATGAAGCAGGTCGCCGGTGGCTTGCGTCTGTCGCTGGCCCAGTATCGCGCGCTGGCCGCGTTCGCGCAGTTCGGATCGGATCTGGATAAAGCGACGCAGGCACAGCTCGCCCTGGGAGAACGTCTCACTGAAATTCTGAAGCAGCCGCAGTATCAGCCGATGGACGTCGAGAAGCAGGTGGTGAATATTTGGGCGGCAAACAATGGTTACACCGATGACGTACCGGTCGCCGAGGTGCGAAATTTCGAAGCCGAGCTGCTGCGTTTCATCGAGAACTCGCATCCGGCAGTGTTGCATGCGCTGCGAGACAAGAAAGCCGTTACCGATGAAATCGAAAAGGATTTGCATCAGTCATTGAAGGATTTCAAGGAAGTGTGGGCGGATAAGGCGAAAGCCGCCGCCGCATAAGTTACTTAATCCGATAAGGAGACAAAGCGATGAAGACCATCACTTGCAGCGATGTTGGACCAGACTGCGCGTTCACTGCCAGCGCGGAAACCGAAGAAGAGTTGATGCAGAAAGTTGCAGCGCATGCATCGGAACACGGAATCACGGAAGTGACACCGGAGTTGATGGAAAAAGTGAAGTCAGCAATTAAGGACGAATAGCGAGTGATACGTAAATGTTGATGGGTGGTTGCAAACAGCCCATTACTTATCGCCTGTCACGCATCACCGTTCAATGGCCAATCTTCTAGACATTCGCCGGCGCATCAAGTCGGTCAAGAACACACAGCAGATCACCAAGGCGATGAAGATGGTGTCTGCTTCGAAGCTGCGGCGCGCGCAGGAACGCGTGGTCAATGCACGTCCGTTCGCGAACAAGATGGCGGAGGTGCTCGCCGATCTCGCTTCACAGACGACGGAAGATTTTCATCACCCGTTGTTGGACCACCGCGGCGATGAACGTTATCTGGTGGTTTTGGTCACTGCCGACAAAGGATTGTGCGGCGCCTTCAATGCGAACCTGATCAAGGCCGCGCAGGTGTTCATCAAAGAAAATACGGACAAGCAGATTGAATTCCTTACCGTCGGGCGCAAAGGCCGCGACTTCTTGCGACGCCGAGCGAATGTCGTGGGCGAGTATATCGGTCTCACCGGCAAAGGGCGCGTCGAATTTTCGGAAGCGGTCGAAGTCGCACAGGACATCATCAAACGATTCACCGAAGACGAGACGCTGGACAAGGTATTTCTCATCTTCGCCGAGTTCAAAACTGTGCTGACCCAGCGGATCGTCGTCGATCAACTGCTGCCGATCTCACAAACGAAAACTGATGACGCTGGTGCGGCGAAGGCTGAAGCAATCGATTACATCTATGAACAGCCGCCGGCCGAAGTCTTCACGCGTTTGTTGCCGCGCCTGGTGGTAACGCAAATCTTCCGAGCTTTGTTGGAATCGATTGCTTCAGAACAAGGCGCGCGTATGACCGCGATGGACGCCGCGTCAAAGAACGCCGGCGAACTGATCTCCACGCTCACGCTCAACCTGAACCGCGCGCGTCAGGCAGCCATCACCCGCGAAATAATCGAAATCGTTTCCGGCGCCGCGGCGTTGTAGTTTCGCTCCGTTAGGAGCGAGATGTTTATAGCCGGCCCGCACCAACAAACAAATGTGCGAGAGGCGAATCTGAAATTTCGATTTCACATTCGCCTCTCGCAGTCTCTAATAATCTATTACTTCTATAAACATTTCGGCCCGACGGGCCGAACCCTCCCTTATCCGTTCGGCGCGCCGCTGCTACGTCGCGTTCGCATGTCGTCTCTCATCTGCTGAAACTGTTTCCATTGATCGGGAGTCAGCACGTCCTTTAGTTTCTGATCGGTTTGCTGCCGAATATCGTTCACGCGCGGTTCTGATTCCTTGCGCAGGCTCTGCAACTGCTGGCGCGTATCGCCAAAAATCGCCTGCACCTTCGTCTTCTGATCGGCGTTCAATTGCAACCGCGTCGCCAATTGATTAAATCGATCCGGTGGCGCAGCGTGGCGGGCCCACGCGCGATAAGCCCCCAGCGCCAACATTCCCGCGGCAAAACCCAAAACGAAAATTAGCACCGCGACGCCGCGAACCTGCCATTTATTTCGTGATGCAGTGTCCATCTCATTTGCCCTCGTCATCGTTGTCGTAGATCGCGCTGATGACTTGATCATTCGTCAATTGATTGTTGTCGTTCTGTTCGAGCACGACGGTTTCCGCCGAATAGGGCACGAGCACCGCGGTTTGTTGATCCGTGGAATTCGTGGCCGGCGCCGCGAACATCAAGACGGCGAGCGCCGCTGTGGTTGCGGCCATAGACGCGACGATCGCGCCAGTCGCATTCCAAAGACGTCGCAAATTCGACGAGCCCACGGACGATTGCTGCTCACGCCACGCGGCCAGCACGCGTGTCTGGAAAAATGGATTGGCGCTGACGGTTTGCTCCGCGGCTTCGGCGGTGCGCTCGTGCAGCAGCAACGAAGCAAGCTGCGCAGCTTCAAAGGCGTCGGCACACTCGCGGCAACTCGCCGCGTGTGCGCGAATCGTGTTCAATTCCGTTCCCGTTAAGTTCGCGAACGGCGTGTTGTCAAGAATGTTCGTAATGTGATTTTGGTTCATGGTCTCGTCTCCTCAACCATCGCGCCCTCCCTAACGGTCGGGTTACTGCCCCGTTTTCCCGAGTAGCTTCTCCAGAGCTTCTCGCGCTTTTTTACGCGCCCGAAACGCGCGAACTTTAACTTTCGATTCCGACCAGCCGGTCACTTGGGCGACCTCATTCACCGAAGCTCCTTCCCCATCGATCATCGTCAGCGCCAAACGATCTTCCGGCGACAAAGTCTCTAACAACCGTTCCGCAAGATCAGCCGCAATCACTTTCTGTTCAGCGTCGAGCGCGTGACCACCTGATCGGCTAGACACCTGTTCGAGAAATTCCGTTTCATCGTCGCCTAAATCCGAAGTCAGAAGTTCCGGCCGCCGTTTCGCGCTGCGCAACATATTCAAGCAGGTATTGGTCGCGATGCGCGTCAACCACCCTTCCATCGAGCCGCGGCCTTCGAAGCTTTTCAATTGCGCGAAGGCTTTCAAAAAACTTTCCTGCGCGGCTTCTTCGGCGTGGCCGCGATCGCGAAAAAAGCGATGGGCCACATGGAAAACTCTGGGGCTGAACCGTCGAAGAATTTCAGCGAACGCAGCTTCATCGTCCGCGCGGGCTTTGCGCGCCAGTTCGAGTTCGGAGGCTTGTTCGTAACCGTTCGACAGAAGCAAACCTCAAACGCAGTAGCGGATCGCTGGGGAACCGGTCCGCCACTTCGGTTGGGGGACTATTCGTCTCCACGCGGTCCACCGGGTCCACGGCGCATGCCGTGATTGGCTTTGAACTGCGCTTTCAACTGATCGAGCTGGGTCTTCTGCTCAGGCGTCAAAACGGAGAGCATCTGCTGACGGAGTTGAAATCTCGCACCCATCAGCTTGGCTTGCAAGCCCGCCATGTCCGTTAACTTCTGAGTAGCCAGCGCTTCGTTGAACGTACCGCCTTCACTCGCCTGGCGCAACTCCTGCCGCTTCGACTTTAATTGATCGAACAGCGGTTTGTTGCTTTCCATAAAGCTCTGACGGATTTGGTTGATCTTTGCTTTCTGATCGTCAGTTAAATTAAGACGAGCAAAAATTCGCTCGGGGCCGAAGCCACGTCGCATGCCCTGGCCCTGCCACGCGCCCCGACGGCCTTGCCTGTCGCCCTTCCCGTTTTTCACAGTCTGCGCGACCGCAATCGAACCAATTACCAAAATAACCGCGGAGAGAGAAGCTATTACCAACCACTTAAACTTCCCTAGTTTTTTCATTCCAATTACTCCTTGTTCTAAGTATGAGGCTGCATGCCTCTCAGTGGGCCAGACACCGAACGGGACGCGTCGGTTACGTCGATGGAGTCAGTACCATCTGCGTCAGCAGATGGAATAAAGGTCATCACGGCTGACGCTCTTGGTCCCACCCGCTGACGCGGGCGGTACTGACCTCATCCCAATGTGGTTCGCAGACTTGTAACGAGATTCAGATTCCTGGTGTCTAGCCGATTGAGCGCCGAATTTCCTGAGATTTTGCGGCGCATTTTCAACAAGAACAGGAAAGATCATGGCAACTGAATTCGTAGTACAGAGGCCGGTCGTAACCGGAGTTAATTTCGGGCGAGTCACTAGTTGGATTAAATCCGCCGGCGCGAAACTCCTTACTAAGAAGAAGCATTTAATGTTCGGCGGCGCGGCCATAATCGCTTTGGCGGCGGCTGGCTTTTATTTTTGGGGCGGCAGTGCCAGCGCTGCGCAATATCTGAGCGCCAAAGTCGAACGCGGCAATCTCCGCAACACGGTCACCGCAACGGGAACATTACAAGCAGTGACGACCGTCCAGGTTGGCAGCCAGGCATCGGGAACGATTTCTGAACTGGATGCTGATTACAACTCGGTAGTAAAGAAAGGCGAAGTCATCGCACAACTCGACCCGGCAGTTTCGAAGGCCCAAGTCGAGCAAGCGAAAGCCAATCTGCAACAGGCCCAGGCAAGTCTTCAACAAGCGAAGGCGGCCGTGGCAAATTCACGCGCGGGAGTTAGCGATGCGCGAGCTCGCGCGCAGGCGGCTGCTTCGACGGCGCAGAACAATCAGGCTGGCGTTGCGGGTGCGCAAGCCAATCTCGCAGTGCTTAAAGCGCAGGAAGACGATGCGGTGAGTTATCTGCAACAACAGCAATCGTTACAGAAGAACGGGGTCGTCGCGCAACGCGATGTTGATGTCGCGCAGACGGCGTATCAAACAGCCAGGGCGAAATACGATCAGGGTGCGGCGCAATTGAATCAAGCCGTGCTAAGTCAACAAATGGCTGCCGGTTCCGGCATTGCGCAATCGCAGGCGCAGGTGCAGCAATCGCAGGCGCAGGTCGGGCAGACGCAAGCACAGGTGCAAGCTGCCGAAGCGCAGGTGCAACAGGCGCAAGCCGCGTTACAACTCGCTGAAGTTAATCTCGCGCATACGACGATCACCTCGCCGATCGACGGCGTCGTCGTATCTCGCGACGTGAACGTCGGCCAAACTGTGGCGGCGAGTTTGTCGGCGCCGACTTTGTTCACGATTGCGAACGATCTGACCAAGATGCAGGTCATCGCGAACATCGATCAAGCCGACATCGGTCTGGTTGAGAACGCAAAATCAGTAAAGTTCAGCGTCGATGCTTTTCCCGGCAAAGACTTCGACGGCAAGATCGAACAGATGCGTCTGAATCCGCAGAACGTGCAAAACGTCGTGACTTATAACGTCGTAATCGACGTCGACAATCCCGACCAGAAATTGAAGCCAGGGATGACGGCGAACCTGACGATTACAATCGACGAACGCAGCAATGTTTTGAAGGTGCCGAACGCGGCGCTGCGATTTACGCCGGCGGATACCGGCACGCAGAAGGCCAGCGGTGGAAATGGAAACTCGCAAGGTCGCCGTCAGCAGAATAGCAACGGTGCGACGGATGCATCGGCTAAGAGTCCGAATGGTGACGTGCAGTTTGCGCGCGCGACCGATCCGGTGCTCGCTGGTCAGACGCGAACCGTCTGGGTGTTAGGCCAGGATGGTCAGCCGCAACGACGGCGCATCAGGATTGGTTTGACTGACGGCGCTGCGACCGAGGTAGTTGAAGGAAACCTGGTCGAAGGCGAGATGGTGATCACGGGTCAGACGCTATCGAGCAGTGCTGCGAAGTCGAATGCAAATGCTAGTTCAGCGCCCGGATTCGGTGGAGCGCCGCGAACGGGTGGCCCGCCAGCCGGAGGCAGAGGTCGGTAACATCGAGGACGGAGCGACTTGGTAAGTCGAAAAAGTTATGCAAGCACTTCAGGAAATCACAGCAGTCAATCCGGCGGTCATTGGATCGATTCAAGTTACCGAACCGCGAGCCGTGATTGAGCTCGAGAATATTCACAAGACCTACACGATGGGTGATGTGCAGGTGCATGCGTTGCGCGGAGTGTCGTTGACGATTCGCGAAGGCGAGTTTGTGGCGATCATGGGCGCATCGGGTTCGGGCAAATCGACGACGATGAATATCCTGGGCTGCCTCGATCGCCCGACGAAGGGAACGTACGTGCTTGACGGTCAGGATGTATCGGAGATGACGAAGGATGAACGCGCCGACATTCGTTCTCGCAAGATAGGTTTTGTGTTCCAGGGATTCAACCTGCTCTCGCGGACGTCGGCACTGGAGAATGTAGAACTGCCAATGCTCTATGCAGGCGTGAGCAGCGCGCAGCGTCATCAGCGCGCGATGGAAAGTCTGGCCGCGGTAGGTCTTGCCGGCCGCGAACAGAACCACCCGAACCAATTATCAGGTGGTCAGCAGCAGCGCGTCGCCGTCGCGCGCGCGTTGGTCAACGATCCGGCACTGATTCTGGCCGATGAACCAACCGGTAATCTCGATTCGCGCACCTCGATCGAAGTGATGGAAATTTTTCAGCGTTTGAATCGGGACCGCGGCATTACGCTGATACTCGTAACGCACGAACCCGACATCGCGCAATATGCGCAGCGGGTCGTCGTTTTCAAAGACGGCAAGATCAAGAAAGATTCTCGCGTCGAAAATCAGCGTGATGCCGCGGAAGAGCTGAAGAACCTGCCGGCAGTTGAAGAAGATGAGGAATAGTCATGTCCCATCGGTCGCTTGTGCCCCATTCGTCGTTTGGGACAGAAGGGACCAATAGGACAAATAGCACAGATGCAACCATGGATATCTTGAACATCATTCGGGTCGCTTTTAGAGCTTTGCAGCGTAACAAGATGCGCGCCGCGTTGACCATGCTCGGCATCATCATCGGCGTGTCAGCGGTGGTGGCGATGGTCAGCATCGGGCAGGGAGCACAGGCAACGGTGCAGGCGCAAATCGACAGCATCGGCACGAACCTTTTGTTTGTGACGGCCGGTGCGCAGAACGTCGGTGGCGTGCGCAGTGGCACCGGTGACACCGGCACGAACACTCTCACGGTCGACGATCTTGACGCGATCAAACGCGAGGTGCCCAGCGTCTCAATGGTCACGCCCGCTGTTAATTCGCGCGGCCAACTCGTCGCCGGCAACATGAACTGGAACACTTCGATCCAGGGCGTCAGCGAAGAATATCCGGAAGTTCGCAAGTGGACAGTGCAAAGCGGCGCGTTCTTTACCGATTCAGACGTACGCACCGCCGCGCGAGTGCTGGTAGTGGGCCAAACGATTGCCGACAATATGTTTGCCGGAACGGATCCGGTCGGTCAGACGATTCGCGTACAGAATCTGCCGTTCAGAGTTGTCGGAGTGATGGCGCGCAAAGGACAGGACCCACAAGGACGCGATCAGGACGACATCGCTTTTTCGCCGTATACGACGGTGCAAAAGAAAATCCTGGGCAGCCCGCGTCTGCAGATCGCGTACGTCTCGGCCGTTTCGCCGGATGCAACTTATGCGGCGCAACAGCAGATCAGCGATTTACTTCGGCAGCGACACAAGCTTGGTCCGAACGAGCCGGACGATTTCACTGTACGAAATATGAGCGATATCGCCGAAGCTGCGAATCAAACTAACAGCACCATGACAATGCTGCTCGCATGCATTGCCGGCGTGTCGTTGCTGGTCGGCGGGATCGGCATCATGAACATCATGCTGGTTTCGGTTACCGAACGAACGCGCGAGATCGGCATTCGCATGGCTATCGGAGCGCGCTCGTCCGCAGTGCGCAGTCAGTTCTTAATCGAATCGGTGGTGTTGAGTCTTACCGGCGGTCTATTCGGGATTGTCCTCGGCATCGTCGTATCACTTGCGATTCCAAAGATGCTTGGCTGGCCCACGCTGATCTCAACTATGGCGATAATCGGTTCGGTGATCTTCTCAGTCGCAGTCGGAATCTTCTTTGGGTACTATCCGGCACGCAAAGCCGCTTCGCTCGATCCGATTGATGCGTTGCGATACGAGTGAGCACGCGCAGGTGGTGGTGAATTGCCATGTGGGCTAAGCTGCTATCTTCATGATCGAGAAAGAAGAACCCAACCGATCGCGACAGACTAAAACCATTTCGCACATTGCCAGGAACCGTTTCTCACGTTACGCTCCGCTACTCGTCTGGGCTGCCCTGATCTTCATTGGATCGGGAAACGTTCTTTCGGCGGAACACACGTCGATCTTATTGGCGGCGGTCAGGTGGTTATTTCCGTCAGCCAGTGAAGCCTTCCTCGCGTCTCTTCATTTCGTAATCCGTAAAGCCGGACACCTGATCGAATATGCGATCCTCGCCATCCTGGCTGCCCGCGCGTTTCGCTATTCGTTCCATGCGTTCATCAAATCGCACTGGTTCGCGTTTGCATTGTTGGTGGCCGCCGCTTACTCGCTGACCGATGAATTCCATCAGAGTTTCGTACCTGCGCGCACGGCTTCGATCTATGACTGCATGATCGATTCCGCCGGAGCGCTGATAGGGTTGATTATTATCTGGTTTTGGTATCGCGGCAGGCCGGCGGAGGTTGCAGAGCACGCGATGTCTTGAACATTGATTCGGCGTTCCGCGTATAATACCCAGGCCAGCAGGCTAAGGAGATCAAAAACAAAATGGGAATTCTTGACCGGCTCAGTCCCAGCGCACAATTCATCGAAGTCATTGAATGGCTCGACAATACCGGCGACACGATGATGTACCGGTTTCCGGTGCGCGATCAGGAAATCAAAAACGGCGCGCAGTTGATTGTGCGCGAATCGCAGGCGGCGGTGTTTGTGCACGAGGGCCAAATTGCGGATGTGTTTGGCCCGGGCCGCTACAGCGTCGACGGCGGGAACACGCCGATTCTTTCGAAGCTCGGCGCGTGGCGGACGGGTTTCAACTCGCCGATGAAATCGGAAGTCTATTTCGTTAACACGAAACAGTTCACAGATCTGAAATGGGGAACGTCGAATCCCGTGATGATGCGCGACGCAGATTTCGGCATGGTGCGTTTACGCGCCTTCGGAATTTATTCAATGCGAGTTGCCGACCCGCGCGAGTTGATCAAACAGATCGCCGGCACGAATGCACGCTTCGTCACCGAAGACATCGAGGGCCAGTTGCGACGCACATTGGTCAGCGGATTTTCCGATGCGCTCGGCGAATCAAAAATCGCCGCGCTCGATCTCGCTTCGAATTATGACGAGTTGGGCACGTTTGCCAGGAACAAACTTCAGGATGAATTCAAGACCCTGGGCCTCGAACTGACAAAGTTCACTGTCGAAAATATTTCGCTGCCCGAAGAAGTTGAGAAGGCGATGGATCAAAGGACGCAGATGGGCGTGCTCGGAGACATGGGCAAGTTCACGCAGTTTCAGGCGGCGCAAGCGATGCGCGATGCCGCACAAAATCCGGGCGGCGGAGCAGGACTCGGCGCCGGTCTCGGCGCAGGTTTCGCGGTCGGCGGCGCGATGGCCAACGCGATGAGCGACGCCATGCGTCCGCGGAACACGGCCAACGAATCTGTAGCCGCACCTTCGACGCAGAAGTGCGTGAAATGCGGCGCGTCTCTGCAAGCCGGCGCGAAATTCTGCAGCGAATGCGGGACCTCGCAACTTCCCGCAAAGTGCCCGAACTGCCAGCACGAAATTTCTCCCGGCGCCAAGTTCTGTAACGAGTGCGGGACGAAGGTTGGATAAGAGATCATAGTCGACTCGTGACAGCGATTAGACAGGGCCGGATGCCAATGGCGTCCGGCTTTTTTCTGGAAGTGGTTTCGCAGCTTTGTGCAACTTGCCTCGACGCGCGGCTTTGCTGCCTGCTTCCATCCAGCTTTCGTTCACGGTTTCAGGGCTTTGCCCGAGAATGGGCGTAGCCCTAATTCCATCGAGGCACTTGCCGGAAGGCCGAAGGCCTTCCGCACATCGGGCGGCGGAGCCGAATGAGCCTTGTAGAACTCCTTTCGTTCTATCAACGATCGAGTCTTTCAGCCGCAGATACCCAAATTCGCGCAAATTGACCTCACCACCTGAGAGTTTTTCTCTTATACTGATCATCCCCGCTTCACCTGCCCTAACCTCTCAAAGATCCACAAGGAGGCATTCAATGCAGGTTACCCCTGAGTTCACGCGACGCGTGAAACGCATACCCTTAACGCTGCCCATTCAAGTTTTCTGCCGCGAGAGCCACGACTATGAATGGACCGAAACATCGCGACTCATCGATGTCAGTCATTTCGGAGCGGGATTTACTTTGACGCGGCCGGTCGACGTCGGGCGGCTGATTCAATTAACAATTCCGATGCCGCAAAAACTGCGCTGCTTCGATCACAATGAAGCGGCGTACTCGGTCTGGAGTCTGGTGCGCCACGTGTCGCCGCTCTCAAAGGTGAATGGGCATGCGTCAACGTTGTTTCGCGTCGGCGTTGGTTTTATTGGGAAGGAAGCACCGGCCAGTTATCAGCAAGAGCCGACCGCCAGATACGAACCCGTGCCAGTTAAGATCGGGCAGAGTTCGAGTTGGCGTCTGGGCAAACTGGTCGCGGCCACCGAACGACGGGAGTCACGTCTGATCATTCCACTCGAAGTGCTGGTGGAAACACTCGATCAAGCTGGTAAGCCGGCGACGCAGGAATTTACCGTCACCGAAACGATCAGCAGTCTGGGAACCTGTGTGCCTACTAATCTTGGTGTGGGAGTGGGACGGATAGTGAAGGTCAGCAGCATCCGCGATCCCGTTTCGGTGTTCGCGGCAATCCGTTCACGCAAAGTTGCGAGTGACGGCATCGCGCGTCTGGGATTGGAATTTATCGCCGGCCGCTGGCCGCTGGAGCGTTGACGGAGCGCACGCATCTCTCGTGCGGTTCGCGGGCATCTTGCCCGCATGTTGCTCGGGTTAAAGAATGCCGTCAAGAATGGCGGCGCTCCGCAGGCAGA
>DASQYL010000230.1:0-2721 GCA_035639235.1 Pyrinomonadaceae bacterium
ATCCTCGCAATAATGTGCGCTGGCGTTGGCTTCCGCGATCTCTCTGATCGCGTCGTTTGCCATATCTATTTCGGTCGCGGTACCGGCTTCCACAATAGCTCTGCGGATGACATTTTCGAGTTCACGTACGTTCCAGGGCCAAGTGTGCCCGGCAAGCACCTCTAGGGCGTCTTCGGAGATTCGCTTCACTTGAGACACGGCCGGGTCCACGTGCTTGACTAGGAAGTGATCACACAATGCGGCAATGTCTTCGACGCGTTCTTTCAGTGGCGGAACATTCAGGACGATCACAGACATGCGTTGCAGCAAATCGCCTTGGAAACGCTTTTCCTCCACTTCCTTCGCCAAGTTCTTATTGGTGGCAGCCAGTACACGGGCATCAAAGGGAATAGTTTTGTTGCTACCAACGCGCTTGATTTGACCTTCCTGCAAAGCGCGCATCAGCTTGTTCTGCATGAGGAGCGGTAGGTTTCCGATCTCATCGAAGAAAATCGTCCCACTCTTTGCTTCCTCGAATAGACCGAGCTTGTCATTCAGGGCGCCAGTGAAAGATCCCTTGACGTGTCCGAACAGTTCAGATTCCATGAGTTCAGTTGGAATCGCGCCGCAGTCGATTGCGATAAATGGCCCATCCTTTCGCAAACTGTGATGGTGGATCTCTTTCGCTACCAGTTCTTTTCCCACGCCTGATTCACCTTGAATTACGATTGGAACGTTGGCGGGGGCAACCTTCACGATGCGGTCGTAGAGCTTTAGCATCGGCGCGCTGCATCCAATAATCGATCCGAAGCCCCCTCGTTCGGGAGCTGCGAAAATTGGAGGTTCTGCTAGGCTGGCGAGGGTCTGACACTCGTCAATTATTCGTTCGAGTTGTAAATAACAAGTGCCAGCGGCGGCATTAAGGATGCGATCCTTCATCAAAAATCGCGCAATAATATTGAACTTGGTCGGAACCCAGCCCTCATCTGCGAGCAATTGTTGTAACTGCTCGAAGACGTCACCCTGATACATCGTCATTAACCAACACTTGCCGGACCACCGTTCAACTTTCTCGGCGTCGTCCAAAAGCATAAGACCCGCTAACTTGAGCGCTTTTTCTTCGAACTTGGACTCGAGCGGCGAACCCTTTCCAAGCCATGAGTCGCTGATAATGATGTCGACATTTTGCTGCGCGAGATAATCAAGTATCTCCCCACGTTGTCGGGGGTCTACAGGACAGAGCAAGCCTTTCTGAACTATCGTCGGCCATTGGCGCGTCTCGGATTCCAACCCCTCTAGTCCGTATTCCATTACCCGTCCGGCAATCGCTTCAGGTGTGTCGATGTTCGGATCTGACAAAAGGGTGGGAATTAGTTCGAACTGATACCGCGTGGGATCCAACGCAAGGAGGTTCCTAATCACCTTGATCAAGGCGTCAATATCATCTTCAATGATAGCGATCCGGAGCATCTCGATTACCCTCCGACAAAACTGAACCGATGAGCAGCCGCTCTAAGACGTCAAGAGGAAAACGGAATTCGTAGCGCCAAGTGGGTTCCGGGTTTTGCTGGAGTTCTCCATTCAAGTCTCCAACCCAAGATCTCGGCGGCCCTCAAGTTAAGTAGCAAGCCGAGAGCGCGCCGCTTCTCGCCAGGTTTATTGGCGAGTTCTGTCCTTACATTTCTGAACTGGCTTTCGGTGAGCGCCGTTCCGTTATTAATTATGTTTATTTCGAGAGCGTTGACGCCAGCCGCAAAGCGAAATTGAACCTTAACTTCCGGAGCCTTTGGGTCTGAGTATTTTATAGCATTCAGGAACAGCTCTGGCAATAGCAGATTCAAAAAAGTCGTTCGTGACTTTTTTGCCAGTTCAGCCGCCTTTTCCGAATCGTATTGAAGATCATCGCCAGCATTTAAGACCAAGCCGAAGGTGGTCCTGCTGCCTAAACCGTAGGTATCAATTAGGCTTGCTGCTATGCGCGAATAGTCTTTCTCAGAGAGCAATTCAGGTCCATTTGCGAGAATCTCCACCTTTTTCTTGTCCTGCGGATCGCGGGTCCGGCCTCTATGAATGCTTTGAATTGTCTTTGCAATCTCTTCCCGGATCTCATCAAGATTTATGTATTCCCACACTGCAGCATCTTTGGGTTGAGAGCCCCAGAATGTCGTAGGTATTGGCTTTGACGTGTTGATAAACAGGATCAAATCCGACAAGTTGCTCAAATCACCGACTTGCACATCCAACCTCTCGCAGACCTTGCGATAATGATCCGACAATTCAGCTTGGTGAAGTTCGCGCGTCATCGACTGAAGATTGGAAATGGGAGTCTTGAAAGCATGTGACAGGAATTGAGTGATCTCTGCCTGCTCCTCAAGCTTTGCCTTCTCCCAAAGGCGATGCCGAAAAGTCGCGTCGTGAATAGCGGGCTGGGTTCCAGCAAAGTTTATCCGACGTAACTTCCGATCGAAGCTCCAGTCAGAATCGATCCGGTACGCCATGACGATGTCCACGTACTCAACGGCCGAATCTTCGAGGTCGACCGCACGGATCAATTTGAGTCCTTGCGGCGGCGCGATCTTGATCCCCATTACAAACTCAGGATCGCTTACTTCTGCGACGGGGCGAATGATGTAGGGCACAACGGCTTCGCGCAAAGAGGAACTGACAGTTACTCGCTTTAACTGCTCGACAAGAGAGTCAGCCGTGTGCGACCCGTCATCTCCCTGAAAACGATCGAGTATG
>DASQYL010000231.1:0-10518 GCA_035639235.1 Pyrinomonadaceae bacterium
AAAAAACTCTCCGACGTGGCGTACTTCGATCCATGGTGCGCGATCTTAATCACATTGGCTTTCAAGTTAACATCCTTGCTCAACAGCCGCGTTTCCGTCTGATCCTCCGCGTCCCCCATAAACAGCATCGAGAAGTCGCCGTAATCCAAACGCAGCACGATCGAATTTGCATTCACGTCATTGCCGCCCGCTTTCATTTGATCTTTCGCGAAGAATGGCTCGCTGGGCGCCAGTACCGTCATGATCGCACCACCACCGAGATCGTATTTCTTTCCGGGTGCGGCCTTCTCATGTTGCGCGCCGGATTTTTCGACGGCTTCTTTGTACTCATCAAAGAAACTATTTATCGATTTCGCGTTTCTCCCTGGCTTCGGCGTCGGCGCCGGTTTCGCGCCCTTCTTCATTGGCGCCGGCGAGGGCGCGGGCGTGGACAGATCGACGCCGTTATCGATCACGTCCGCAACTTTGATCGCATTGATGACTTCGTCGGCGCCGCCGATGTGATCCGGATGCGGATGCGTCGCGATGAAATAATCGATCTTCTCAATCTTGTAACGCTTCAGCGCATCGAGTATGACTTTCCCTTTGCCCGCGTCACCGGCATCGATCAAAACAGATTTCCCGGTCGGCGAGATAATCAAGATCGAGTCGCCTTCGATGGGCCCAACATCGAGCACGTGGACTTGCAGCTCGCCGGTCGGTTTCGGCGGTCGCGAACGCAGATATGGCAAGCCCCATTTCCAAAACACGACGGCGCCACCCGCAATCAGCACCACGAGTACTGCGATCACACAACCACATCCGCGTGTCGACCTCTTCATGGTTTGGAGAGCAACGGACGAACGCGGGGAGTCTCTCGGTCAAACTTGTTCTGCAGCTTCTGCACTTTGGGAATCAGTCCATGCTGGCCACGCGCGTAAGCGCGCAGCAATTTGTCCGCATCGACAGTCCGCCAAATCGTTTCGCGGCCGATCACTTCATCGATGCCGAGGAACAATTTCGTGTCTTTCGGATCGACTTTGATCGAGGGATGAAATTCGAATTCCTTAATTGAATACGCTGCCACCGCCGTAGCTTCATTCCAGGTCAATCGCGTGGTGCGTCCATTGCCTGAGGCATCGACCAACATCAGGGTTAAGCCCAAGCCGACCAGCGATTCTTCCGATCGATTGGCGACTGCGCACGTCAAGCTGTAGCCGCTCTCGGTCTTTACCAGTTTGGGTTCATCCAGGCGCGCGGGCAAATCGAGCACGTCATAGAACGCCACCGAAACCGCCGGCGTTGGTGATCGCTCCTGGCGCGCGAACGTCGCACCCGCGGCACAAACGATCAGCACTACGACGACGAGCCTCATGCGGTGCGAGTATGCGATTTCAGAATTGGTAGCGCAACTTTTATCCGAACCGCTCGAGCACCAGCATCCCAATTGAAACAACTGCCAGCGCGTACATGACTGGATGAATGTCGCGGCGACGGCCCACCAGCAGATACAAACCGACGTGCGAGATGAATCCCCAGAGGATGCCCTGCGTGATCGAGAAGGTCAGCGGAATCAAAATCAAAGTCAGAAAGGCGGGAATGCCTTCTTCAATTTTTAAGAAATTGATTTCGGCAACGCTGCGGAACATTGCGGCGCCGACCAGAATTAAAACGGCCGCAGTTGCAAATGGCGGGACCATGCCGGCGATCGGCGCAATGAACAAACACGGAAGAAAACAGAGCGCGGTGAAGACCGATGTCAAACCGGTGCGGCCGCCCATCTCGATGCCGGCGATGCTCTCGATGTACGCCGTGCCCGACGATGTACCGGCGAGTCCCGCGCCCATTGTCGCCAACGAATCGACAATCAAGCCCTGGCGCAGATTGCGTGGATGACCTTCATCGTCAAGCAAACCACCGGCGTGGGCCACCCCGATGAACGTCGAGATCGAGTCGAACAGATCCGTGAAAAGGATCGCGATGATCGATGGAACGAGACCAAGCTTCAACGCGCCGAGAATATCGAGTTTGAAAAAGACACTCTTGAAATCAGGCAAGCTCAGCTTCTGGGCGGGCGATGAAACCAGGCCAAGCGCCCAGGCCACCAGTGTGATCACAACGATTGTCAACAGAAAAGCGAAAGGACTGTGGCGTGTCATCAGGAAAATTGAAATCGCGACGCCGAGAATCGTAAGCAGCGCCGGCTTTCCGAGCGATCCGATCTTCACAAACGTAACTGGATCGGCGACTACGAAGCCGGCGCTCTTGAGACCAATGCACGTGAGAAAGATGCCAATGCCGGCTGCGGCGGCGATTCTGATCTCGCGCGGTATTGCTTTGGCGATCGATTCGCGAATCGGCGTCGCCGAAATCAAAAGAAAGAAAACGCCCGCCCAGAAAATTATTCCCAACGCCGTGGGCCACGGCACCCCTTTGCCGAGAATGATCGTGTAGGTAAAGAACGCGTTGATACCCATGCCGGGCGCGACCGCAAACGGCAGCTTCGCGTACAAGCCCATCAGCAACGTCATCAGAAAGCAGATGATCACGGTTGCCGTCAGCACGCCGCTGAACGCCATTCCGGTTTTGCCGTCAGCCGAAAGGATTTGCGGATTGACGACGACGATGTAGGCCATTGTGAAGAACGTCGTGACGCCGGCGACCGCCTCGGTTTTCAGATTCGATTTCTTGCTGACGGGTGGATTCATACCCCACAGGACGAAGAGAAGAACGACAGAGAGGGGATTATAGGCGATGACTCTCTGGTTTGGTTCCTCTGTGCCCTCTGTGGTGATTATTTCTTTACTACGAGCTAGTGGAGTGCGTCACAATTACGCTGACATGAAGGGGCAGTAGCCCGACCGTAAGGGAGGGTTCATTCTGCTCCGAAAATCCTGTGAGCCCTCCCTTACGGTCGGGCTACTGCCCCGTTGACCTGAGTTGATAAGTTACGATCTGTTTGACGCACTACACTAGCTTTCGCTGTCTCTCAGCATGCGACAGTCTCCCTGAAACACCGCGCCTGGTTTTATTGAGAGTGAACGGGTCGCAATGTTGCCTTTGACGGTGGCTCCCTGGGTGACCTCGACGCGATCGTGACCGGTGATGTGGCCCACTACGGTGCCGCTGACGATGCAGGTGCCGACACTGATATCGGCTTCGACCAGCGCTGAGGCATCCACAATCAACGTGCCTTTTTGAGAGAAAACTTTTCCGGCGACATGCCCGTTGATGCGCAACATATCTTTGAAGCTGAGTTCGCCGTCGAGTTCGGGATCGTCATTAGCGTTGCGCGGGCGTTGCTTGATGGTGAGTGTATTCGCAGCCGCTCCTAACTGGCCGCAGATGATTCCATCGACCGGCATCGTCCCGCGATAATTCACTTCGCCGATAATTACCGGAATGCGCGGTTGAAAGTTATTCGTCTTCCGGGGTTCGACCGGCGCTACCGAATGAATATTCGGACGCGTCGCAGGCGGTCGCGTTAATACATCAGAGTGAATTGGACTGAGCACACCTACATTGCGTTGTGCCGCAACCTGGCCGGGTGTGCACTCCCGCTCTGGGGCGGGCTTGGCAGCAGGCATCGAGTCACTCCTCGGAAGCCTCGGGGGCATTCCTTGCCGATTTAAATTTTCCCGTGGGAAGCGGCGCGCAACGTCATCCGCCGAGCGAGCCTATAAGAACACCAGCATGAAGTAGGCGCACCTTAACACAGCATCAATAGTCGTTCAAGACAATTCGCGACAGCTTCGTGATATTTCTTGAGGGCGGAGAGACCGTTCATCGCACGCCGGTTCTTGTCTGTTATGCGCGTGCATGGCATTCTGAGCGGCATGTTCGTCGAGAGCAAAACAAAGACGCGACTCTTGCGTCGCATGGGTGAAGCAATCGATCGCTTTCAAATGATCGCAGACGGCGACCGCGTAATGGTTTGCTTGTCGGGCGGCAAAGACAGTCATGCCTTATTGGATTTATTACTCGACGTGCAGCAGCGTGCGCCGGTGCGCTTCGAATTGTTGGCAGTCAATTTAGATCAGAAGCAGCCGGGATTTCCGGCAGAAGTTCTGCCCAACTACTTGAGTGACCGCGGTGTGCCGTTTCGCATCGTCGAACGGAATACTTATGCGGTCGTCAAACGTCTCGTGCCGGAAGGCAGGACCTACTGCGCCGTCTGTGCGCGTCTGCGGCGAGGCATTCTCTATAACATCGCGGTCGAGGAAGACTGCACCAAGATCGCTTTGGGCCATCATGCCGACGATATCATCGCGACGTTTCTCTTGAACCTATTTTATGTTGGCACGCTCAAAGCCATGCCGCCGGTGCTGCGCTCGGATGATGGGAGAAACACGATCATTCGCCCGCTGGCGTTATGTCGAGAGAGCGACATTGGTGAATTTGCCGCCGAAGCGAACTTTCCGATCATTCTCTGCGATCTCTGCGGTTCGCAACCGAACTTGAAACGCGCGCGCGTCAAACGCCTGATCGAAGATCTCGAAAAAGAGATTCCGCATATTCGCGCCTCGATGTTGACTGCTCTCGGAAATGCCGTGCCGACTCACTTGCTCGATCCGAACCTCTTTGATTTCACCAAACTCTCGGCCGCCACTGGCAACGTCGAGGCAGAACTCGATTTGGTTTTGGGCCATACCGAGAACAAGCCTGCCCTTGTGGCGATTGCTTGAGAATCTCACCCCCCAGAGACAAAAACACTAAAGAGGTGTGATTAATTTCCAGCTCACATCTCTGTTTATCGTTTCGCCTCTGAGCCTTCGTTGAATTTGCTTCGTGTCTTGGTATCTTTGTGGTTAAATCCGCTCGTGATGACGAATCGTGAAATCGATCTCTCCGCCTTTCCCAGCGGCACCGTCACCGAATTCACAACGCTCGTCTGTCTCGCCTGCATCTTTGATATTTTCACCAGGCAACTTGGCCTGGCGCCGCGCACCGCGTTTTCAGAAATCAAACGGCACACGCCGACCATCGAAGAACTCACCAGCCGCAGCGCCGCGCGTCCGTACTTCGACAGCGACGAAAAGCACCCGCACTGTCCTTATTGCAAGTCGGGCAAGCGCTGGCTCGCGCGCTTCGATACTTACTGCATTGAAGGCGGCCGCAACACCGATGCGCCGCGGCGCGCCTTGATTAAGAAACTGCCGCACGCCGGCGATCAATTCGTCATCGTCGATAAGAAGTCCGACTCGCGCGCCGTGTTCTTTGAATGGCTCGACACCTTGCGCGTCAACGTCGAATTGTCGGACGAGTTCTGGCTGGTGGAGTCCACCCGCAGTTATCTCGAGCGGCGCGAACCGAAAACAAACTGGCTGGAGATTTTCGCCAACGTTAAAGCGGTGCGGCGGTCAACGCGATTGAAAGAGGGTTGGGAACTCGACGGCGCGCGACTTTTTCTCGCGCCAACTCTTTACGCCGAAGCGATTGTGATTCAGTACCTTGTCAGCCGTTCACACGCGCACGGCGGATTGACTCTGGAAGGCCGGCTTACGCTGATCGAGTTGATTCGCCGGCTTCGCTACTTTGGGTATCTCGATCAGATTGGCATCACCGAACGTGAGCCGGGCGAAGTCTTTGAGAAACTGATCGGCCATCTGGCGTCGACTCAGGATTGGACTCTCAGTACCCCGATGAATCGGGATAGCGGCAGATTAAAGGGCGCCCGGAAAACAACAAAGAAATCTGCCAAGAAGTCCTCGAAAACCCGCAAATCGAAAAAGCCGGCGCCCGAACCTGAAGAAATAATCACCGAAGCGGTGAAGCTTCACTACCTCATCGACCGGCGCGAGTTTCTGGATAAAGTCAAAAGCGTCTATGCGAGTTATGCGTGACGTTCTCATGCCCCGCGATTGAAAATGTAGTCGGCAATGGAATGAAGCAGTCGCGTCGATCGCTCGATTCTTTTCAACTCTCCCCAGGTTGTTTGATGGACCGCAGCGATGGTCTTATGCGTAGTCTCAATTCCATAGATCGCCGGAAACGTTGCTTTCTTCGCCCGCGCATCCTTGCCGGGCGTCTTGCCCAATTCTGCCGCCGTCGCCGTGACGTCAAGCAGATCATCCGTTATCTGAAAAAGCAGTCCCAAATTAACTCCATAATCAGTGATCGCCGCGAGCTCATCGTCGCCGGCTCCCGCAATGTGAGCCCCGGCCCGCGCTGCGGCATAGATCAACGCTCCGGTCTTATGAGCATGAATCCGGCTGACTTCAACGCTGGCTGCTGCGGATAATTCCGCTTCCAAATCCAGTGCCTGACCAGCGACCATGCCTGACGGGACTCCCGAAGCGCGCGCTAACTCCGAAGTCAACTGCACACGCAACTCAGGCGAAAGATTTTGATCTTCGGACACCGTTTGAAACGCGAGCGCTTGCAGCGCATCGCCTGCGAGGATCGCCGTCGCTTCATCGAACTGCACGTGACACGTCGCGCGGCCGCGGCGCAAATCGTCGTCGTCCATCGAAGGCAAATCGTCATGAATCAGCGAGTAGGTGTGAATCATTTCAAAAGCACAGGCTGTGCGTATTAAACGATCGATGGAAGCGCCGAATGTTTGGCCGACCGCAATCACCAGCGCCGGACGAAAGCGTTTACCGCCCGCAAAGACGCTCCAACGGATCGCGGCGTGGACACGTTCAGGAGATGCAGTTGATTTCGGAATCAGCCGATCGAGTTCAGCATCAATCAGCGGACGACAGGAAGCAAAGAACTCTCGGGCATTAGAAGTTGCGGAATGTTTCACCTGAGAAGACACAGAGGAATGTAAAGTTAGGGTGAAATTAATGATCGTTGGCCGATTCGTCGTCAGGCTCGAACGGCCGTGCAGTCTTGCGCCCTTGATTGTCGCGCATCAAAATTTCAATGCGCCGTTCGGCTTGATTCAGACGATCCTGACACTCGCGCGACAGTCCCACGCCCTGCTCGAAGAGTTCGAGGCTGCGCTCGAGCGGCAGATCGCCTTGCTCCAACTCGCGCACAATCCGCTCGAGTTCTTCCAAAGACGCTTCGAATGTTTTGGGTTTGGCGGTGCTCATTGAATCTATGCGCCCTCCCTTACGGTCGGGCTACTGCCCCGGCTCTACCTACTCTGAAGATTGTTCAATTGGCGCAACAATTCGTCCTGAAGATGGCCGCCGTTCGTCGGCAGCGTGTTCACCATCGCCTGGGCGATCATGCGCGCGAGCTTGTCGTCCTGCACCGCCGTGACGCGCCAACGATCTCCACTCGCCGCCATTGTAAGCTGAATCTGTTCGTCGTGCAGCGTCACCATCGCATGCGCAGCCTTACCGTCCTGCTGAATGTCTGCAAAACGCGGCACTGCCAGCGCAATGATCACAAACGGTTTGCCCGCCGCCACGTCGGTCAACTGCTGCAACTGTCTCACCAGTTGATCGTGAAGGGTGTCCTTCACCTTCGGCGACATCTTTGACAAATCGATCTGCGCAGCCCACAGCGCCGATGCCGGCACCCGCGCACGAATCTGCGAGACAAAGTCCGCGGCAATCTTATCCGTATCGAGAATGCCGTCCATGGTTTCTTTGTCGTTACGCTGCGTCGCATCAACCAGCAGCGCCAAAGAATAAGCAGGACTGCTCTGATAATTCCGCCACCAGAAATATGCCCCGCCGGCAATCCCACACACGACTACAACCAGCAGGATGGCGATTACTGCCAGCACCTTGACGACGCCGCCGCGCGACGATCGCTGCGCCGATCCGACGCGGCGAGATGGTGACGACGGATTATCGAAATTGATCACGATGCGGTTGGGTTTCATCTTACTCGTTCTGCTTGTTCTCGACGCGACAGTCTAACTCACCTTGCCAAAGCCGCAGCCGCAATTCGTCTCCGATTGATACCGCGTTCGCGTTGCGAACAACACGGCCGTCCGCGTCCTGTGCGATCGCGTAACCGCGCTCAAGTACACGCAAAGGCGACATGGCGTCGAGCGCCGCTACCGCTAACCCAAACTTTTGGCTTGCTTCCTGCAAACGCGCGAGTATCGCGGTGTCGCGCAGATTATTCAACGAATCGAACCGTGCCTGCGACGTCGAGACCAGCGACCGCAGATGCGGCAGCGATACACCGCGCGCTGCTTCGTGCACACGTCGCTGCGCTGCCTCCAGCGCCGTGCGCATGCTCGATTGCAAACGATATTCGGCGGCGCCTGCCGTCGTCAACGCATTGTGCAACCGCGTCGAAACCGCGTCGAAGGCGCTCGACAGCGCCAGTTCCTGCACCTGATTGCGCGCGCCAGAGATACGAAAGCGAATCGATCGCGCCAGCGTCCCACTCAACGAAGCGAGACGCGCACACAATTCGGCTTCGTGCGCGGCGACCATTTCCGCCGCCGCCGACGGCGTCGGCGCGCGCAGGTCAGCGACAAAATCAGCAATGGTGAAATCGGTTTCATGACCGACGGCGGAGATGGTCGGAATTGCCGAGTTGCGAATCGCGCGCGCCACAACTTCTTCATTGAACGCCCAAAGGTCTTCAATCGATCCGCCGCCGCGGCCGACGATCATGACGTCAATCGTGCTATCGGGATCGCCGTCGCGCAGCGCCCGCTGATGATGTTCGTTGAGCAAACGAATCGCCCGCACGATTTCCTGGGCGGCACCGTCGCCCTGCACCCGCGCTGACGCGATCAAAATGTGAACGGAACTTGTGCGGCGCGAGATCACATGGACGATGTCGCGAATCGCCGCGCCGCTCGCAGACGTGACGACGCCGACGCGTTTGGGAAAGATCGGAATCGCGCGCTTCAACTCCTGCGCAAACAAACCCTCGGCCTGCAGACGCGCTTTTGTTTGCTCGAACGCAAGCTGCAGCGCGCCCGAACCGACTGGTTCGATCGCATCGGCGATCAGTTGATATTCGCCCTTCGGTTCGTACACGCTGATGCGGCCGCGCGCGCGCACCAGCATTCCATCTTCGAGCCGAAACCGGATCCGTTGATTGCTGCTGCGATAACAGGCGGCCCGCAGTTGTGCGAATTCATCCTTCAGAGTGAAGTACCAATGCCCTGAATTGTGCGCGCGAAAATTCGAGACCTCACCTTCGACCCAAACAGATGCAAAGCGCTTCTCAAGCTCGCCGCGAATCTGCTGCGTCAATTCAGAGACGCTGACCGGTTGACGTTCAGGCGGATCGAATAGCGATGCTAGTAGCGGTTGCGACATCTTAATTTGTAAATCCCGGCGCCAGCAGGTTCATCATTTTAGCTGGATTCTTGATCTGTTGCTTCGTCATCCATTCTTCGCTTTGCGCCACGAGCTTGCGACCGCGATCGCCGCCGATCATTTCACCCAGCCGGTGGCGCGCTGCGGCACCATAGAGCCGCATGTGCGCGGCGTCAAAATCTGTCGATGCTTTTTCCAGCAAACTGATTGCGAACGCCCCATCGCCGCGTCCTCGCGCAACGCCGGCGCGTATTAAGGTCGCGAACGGATTCGCGTAGGCCATTTCTTCGCGTTCGATTTTAGCCGCGAGCTTCTCCGCCAACCGTAATTGTCGCTCGCGCTGATATCCCGTCGCACCGGCCAACGCGAGACGAGCGCGTATGTGCAACGCATCGATTCGCAGTCCCTGAATGCGCAGCAACATCGATTTCTCCAGCGGCTTTACCTGCGTCTCGACGTGCTTGCGCGCGACTTCGTAATCGCCGGTGTACATTTCGATTTGCGCCAGCGCTACGAGCGAACTGTAATGCTGCAGGTGAAACCCCCCGCGCGGCCACGTAGTCATCGCCGCAATCACTTCTTCTCGCGCACGCGTCGGATCGTCTGCGGCCAGCCAGACCAGGTTCAGACGCGTGCGCAAATCTGTCGCGGCAAACAGATTGCCTTGCTCCAGCGCCACCGAAATCATTTGCGGCACACGCCGCGAAACTTCGACGACTTCGCCCAGGAACAACAGCGCACTCAAATTGAATCGATTTGCAATCGTTACTTCCCAAGTCGTGCCGGTACATTGATCGCGCAAAATTTCCGCCGCGCGTTCACAATATTCCGCCGCGGCGCGCCACTCACCCATCAGGTACGAACTCAGTCCGCGCGCCCAGATCGCCAAGCCCTTTGCATGCGGATTATCAGCGCGCGCCGCTAGCGCTTCAGTCTTAGCGAGCAATTCGTGCACCCGATCCTGCGCGGCGCCACCGCCACGCGCCGCCGCATGGCTGACTTCAAAAGCCATTGCGCGCGCGACCCGAGAGATTTCGCCGGCGCGCAACGCCAGCAACAGATGCAGACTTTGAAAGTCGGCGCCGCGCATCAGATCGACTACACCCAAACCCGCCGCGACGGACCAACAAATATCGATGCGCAACAGCTCGAATTCAGGAATTTGATCGACAGACGTTTCCGTGAATTCCAAGCCACGCAACTTGATCCACAAACGACGCAGCATTAGCGAGAGCAACGCGCGTTTCGGACCTTTTGCCAGCCGGAAGCCGACACTCTCAAGCACGACGCGATAAACTTCGAGGCCCTCTTGGATGTGTCCTCCCATCAATAACTGCGCTCCCGCACG
>DASQYL010000232.1:0-10414 GCA_035639235.1 Pyrinomonadaceae bacterium
ATTTGCAAAGTTGCTCGCCAAGACGACGGCTCCCCTGGTGATTTATTCCGAGGGTGGAGTCCTGCAAAAGCAGTATCAATACTTAACGAGCTATAAAGGCTTCGCCTTTTACACCAAGGCGTACGAACAAATCTCTCTGCCGTCGACGGCTGAGGTGGTGGTTGCGGAAAAGATCTGGATTCCCGGATGATTTCGCTGGTTGGATTATTTCCCGATCGCGTAAACCTTTGAGATGTCGGTGAAGTAAACCTGTTTCGCGTCGACAGCGAGATATTTAACCCATCCCGCTTCTCCCCGATCGATCTCTGCCGGCGTGCCGCCCGAGTTCGCAACCTTCATCAGCGCTACCGGGCCGAAAGAACCCTGTCCCTTGACGTTATCAAAGTAATAAACGTTCGATTCGTCGATTACGAAATTGAAAGTATCGTTAATCGACGGCGCGAGCTGCGTCAGTTCGTTCGTATTGCGGGATAACTTCATCAAGGCCGAGTGTCCGCCGCTGCTCATCTGACAAAAATAAAAACTGTTCGCATCGATGCGTAAGCCAAGGCTCGGCCACTTCGTTGAATTGTGATAGACCTCAGCGACGTCGCCGCCGCTCTTCGCAATCTTCTTAATCCCGTCACCCGTCATCCAGTAAATAAAATCGTTGTCGATGGCGATGCCACTCGCCCCGAGGTACTCTGGCGTCAACGGTTTCGGCTCGCCACTCGTCTTTGACGCAAACATCAGCGGCTCAGGAGGCGATCCTTCGCCGCCCCAAATCAGCCAATAAATGTTTACGCGATCCATCACCATCTCGTCTGGCTTCGGCGCGTTGGGAATAATCTTCTCGCTCGCGCCGCCGGATTTCGCCACGCGAAAGATATTTCCGCCATCGGACCAGTAAACATATTTCTCGTCGATCGCCAGCGCCGGATCGGGAATCAACTCACCACCCTTGACGAGCACGCTCACGCTGCCGTCTTTCAGTGAAATCCTTTTGATATTGTTCGTGCCTTCGTGCTGACTGGCGATGGTGCCGCCGGTGACGAAATAAACCGACTCGCCGTCGCTGATGATCTTCGAAGGATGATCTTCTCTGTCAACAAGGACTTTGGCTTTGGACCATGACGGCGCTTTCGGTTGATTAATCGAGCGACAACTCACTATTGCCAGCACGAGGATGACGAGCGCTGCCACTGAGCGCCATAACTGCATAGTTGATTTCAATGCCCTCCTCACACCCAATCAACTTTCGGGTGCATTGTGTGCCACTGGGTCGCTTTCTCGAATGCGAGCGCGACGCGCAGCGGCGAAGCTTCGTCGTACAAACCGCCGGTGAACATGATTGCTTGTGGCATGTGCGGCTGCAGCGGCGCGTTGTTGAATCCCGGAACGTCGAGGAAACCGCACGGCACGCAGACTGCGGGATGGCCGGTCAGGTTGGTGATGATCAGGCTGGCGCTGCCGGGCGCGGGCGAAACGAAGATGTCCCACTGCGACATCAGCTTGTCCATCTCGCTCATCAGCAGTACCCGCGCACGTTGCGCGCGCAAGTATTCAACTGCGGGAATGAATCGCGAAGTGCGAAACGAGTTGGGCCAATCGCTGGGAGCCTGGCCAGAGAGCTGATTGACGCGGCCGTCGCGCGTGATGTCGTCGAAAGCCGTGGCGGCTTCGGCTGTCAGGATGTAGCGAATGTTGTTCGACGGAAACTTCGGCAGTTCAATCGGCGTCATCTTCACGCCGGCTTTTTCCAAATCCGCCAGCGCTTGCTTATACATCGCGTTGCGATCCTGAATAAATTTTCGCTGTGGCTCAGACGCATTTGCTTGCGGCGTTGCTTCGAACTCGGTTTTCAAGTAACCGATCCGCAAACTGCTTAACGGCACCTCCGAATTCCAATTGAACGGCGCGTCGCCGACTGTGAGGTCTTTCTTGTCGGGTCCATAGATCGCGTGCAGCGCCGCCGCGCAATCTTCGACGCCGCGGCAGATTGGGCCAATTTTGTCCATCGTCCAGCTCAAGCCCATCGCGCCGTAGCGGCTGACGCGGCCGTACGTCGGACGCAAGCCGGTGACACCGCACGTTGACGATGGCGATACAATCGATCCGAGGGTCTCCGTTCCGATCGAAAACCCGACCAGACCTGCGGAGGTCGCCGACGCCGGCCCGGCTGACGATCCGCTCGAGCCGTTGCGATCCTCATTTGGGTTCCATGGATTGCGCGTCACTCCGCCAAACCAGCGCGCGCCCTGGGCCAATGCGCCCATCGAGAGCTTTGCGACCAACACCGCACCCGCATCCCGCAGACGCTCGACGACCGTGGCGTCATAATCGATTACTTGATCGCGGTAAGGTTCGGCGCCCCAGGTCGTTTTGATTCCCTTGGTCGCAAACAAATCCTTTGCGCCCCAGGGAATGCCGTGTAACGGTCCACGATATTTGCCGCGCTTCAAATCGGCATCGGCTGCTTGCGCTTGCTTCATCGCCAGGTCTTCGGTGAGCGTGACCACGCACAAAAGCTTCGGCCCGTATTTTTTCAGCCGATTCAGATACATCTTCGTCAGTTCGACCGATGAAACTTTTCTGGTGCGAATCAGTTCGGCAAGTTGAGGCACGGTCGCAAAGGCAAGATCTTCGACTGACTTGAATTGCGCCGTTTCGTTTCTGCCAAATCTAAACGGCAATTTCGCAGGAGCCCGCTTGATGTGAAAACCGGGCCGCGCCGGATGAAACATGATTGCCGGTTCCGTATCCAACGGGATGTCGATCTTGCGAACGACTTCATAGCTGTCGAGATTTCCATTGATTCCGCGCAGGGCCATCGTCTCTTGCGCGTCGGTCAGTTCAATGCCGATTAATTTTTCGGCGTTGTGCATCATCTCTTTCGTGATGCGCAGAGGCGTCGGCGACGGGCTGGGCCCGGGCGTCGGCGTTGGCGTCGGTGATTGGGCCAATGCTTTCAAAGGCGTTCTAGAGACTGCGAGCGCCGCCGCGCCCGCCGCGGGAAGAACTTTTACGAAGTTGCGACGATTGATCGATGTGCGTTTTGATTTTTTCATAATTGGAGCGCCGACGTCTTGTCGGCGGTGCGCGGGCATCCTGCCCGCTCTGCCTGTCCTTCCGTTGAGCCCTCCCTAACGGTCGGGCCTACTGCCGCGTTTACTGACTCGCACTTCCATATTTCATCTTCACGACCTTCGCTTTTCCCGTGCGATAGATCGTGACGATGAAAAGATTGTCGTACTCACTCTCTGGAATAATCGGATATTGCGGACCGCCAACGGCCAAGATAATTTCCGGCACTGTGTTGTTGTGCCCGGCAATAAAAATTGTCTGCCCCGAATGCTGCGCGCGGAGCTGCGCGATCAAGTCGGAAGTGTTTTTCGAATTGACAATCGTGACCGGCACTCCGATCTTGTCCGACAGGGGCTTCACAGTTTCCTGAGTCCGCTTGTATTGCGTCGCATAGATCGCATTGATGCCGACATCGCCAAACATGCGGGCGATTTCCTGCGCGCGCGCGTAACCGGCATCGCTCAAATCAACATCAGAATTGTTTGGGTCGATGATCTTCTCCGCGTGTCTCACCAAAATTACAGTTGTTACGGGTCGGCGAAAAGTGATGTAGTAACCAAAAACCACGACCGCGCCAAGGATCGCGAACAGCATCGCGAAGACGACTGCCGCTTTAAGCGAGAATCGCGATTCAGGGGTTTCGCCGTTCATTGCTGAAATTGATCCCGCAGTCCGATGTGGCCGCATACCATACCACAAAATGAAGTCAGTTCCGCCCGCGTTAGCGGGTGCGTCAAAGATCGAGCCTCTCACTTTCGCTTTGACCCATCCGCTGACGCGGATGGTACTAACTCCATCGCCCGTCGTTCAAATCTGACACGCGGATGCAATCACCAAGCGAAGGTGTTAACCTAATGAATCAAACGAAACTCAAGACTCAATCAATGCGCAATTAGTAAAGCGCACGGTGAATTCTCTTGGCCCAGGAAATCACATCAGATTATTCCGAAGTAATTGCCGAAAACTTCGGCGCCAACGCAACTTACGTCGAGACTCTGCTTGCGCGCTGGCAAAGCAATCCTTCACTGGTTGATGAATCGTGGCGGGCTTATTTCGAAGAACTGGTTGGTTCGAATGGCGACGCCGCAGCGTCCACCGAACAAGCTGTCGTTCGCTCCACTAAGCCGGGCGACGGCGCCGCCGCAGCGCCGGCAAAGTCCAAGCCCGCCGCACCGGCAACACCGAAAACTCCAATTACTGAAACCAACGCTGAACCTTCCATGGAGCGCATTCCAATCCGCGGCCCCGCGTTGAAGATCGTCGAGAACATGCAAGCGAGTCTCGCAGTGCCCACGGCGACTTCGCAGAGACGAATTCCCGTCAAACTGCTCGACGAAAATCGTCGCCTCATCAATCGTCATTTGCAGGATGCCGGCCGCCACAAAGCGTCGTTCACGCATTTGATTGCGTATGGGTTGTTGCGCGCGCTCGAGCAGTTTCCGCAGATGAACGACGGCTTTGAAGTGATCGAGGATCAGCCGTCACGAATCAAGCGAGCCTCGGTGAATCTCGGCATCGCGATCGATTTGGAAAAGAAAGACGGGACGCGGTCGCTGCTGGTCCCGAACATCAAGAACGCGAACGCGCTGGGCTTTTCAGATTTCCTGAAAGCCTACGACGACGTGGTCGCGCGCGCACGCGGAGGGAAATTACAAATTTCTGATTTCCAGGGGACGACTATTTCGCTCACGAACCCCGGTACAATTGGCACGGTCGCCTCGACGCCGCGTCTGATGGCCGGGCAATCAGTCATCATCGCCACCGGCGCGATCGAATTCCCGGCGGAGTATCAATCGATTCATCCGTCGATCCTGCCGCAGCTTGGCATCAGTAAGGCAATTACGATCAGCAGCACATACGATCATCGCATCATTCAGGGTGCCGAGTCGGGCGCATTTCTCGCGCGCATGCACGAGTTGCTCCTGGGCAAAGATAAATTCTACGAAGACATTTTTCTCGATCTCGGAATTCCGCATCCGCCGTTTCGTTGGAATGTCGATCGCAATCCACTGCTCGCCGGCGAAGAGCAAATGCACGAGCACGCGTTGCGACAAGCGCGCGTGATGGAGCTGATCAATTCGTATCGCGTGCGGGGCCACTTGATCGCGGACATCGATCCCCTGCACGCGATGCCTTTGCTTTATCATCCCGAACTCGATATTGAAACCTACGGGCTGACGATTTGGGACCTCGATCGAATCTTCATCACCGGCGGGTTAGGCGGAACTGAAACGGCTACGCTGCGCGAGATTCTCGACATCCTGCAGCGCGCTTATTGCGGCAAGGTCGGTACCGAATACCGGCACATTCAAAGCAAGGACGAGAAGGTTTGGCTGCGCGAACAGATTCGCCGCGAATTCGTGCAGCCCGAATCAATCGACTCCGAGGTAAAGAAGCGGATGCTTTGGAAATTGATCTCAGCCGAGCAGTTCGAACGGTTCCTCAATACGAAGTATCTCGGTCAAAAACGATTTTCGATCGAAGGATGCGAAACAATCATTGCGCTACTCGATCAACTGATCGAGCGCGCCGGCGATCTCGGCATCGAATCGATCACCATGGGTATGGCCCATCGCGGTCGCTTGAATGTTTTGGCGAATGTCATCGGTCATTTCTGCGAACGCATCTTCACTTCTTTCGAAGGTTCGGTCCATCCGTCATTCCCCGCTGACGAAGGCGACGTCAAATATCATCAGGGCGCGCAAGGCGAACGCGAAACCGCCGCCGGCCACAAGGTCCATCTGCGGCTGTCGCCGAACCCCAGCCATCTTGAAGCCGTCGATCCGGTCGCCGAGGGTATGACCCGCGCGACGCAGGACCTGACCTCCGACAGCGGCCTGTCGAACGACGACGCACGCAATCGCGCCCTGGCGGTGTTGCTGCATGGTGACGCCGCATTTGCCGGACAGGGCATTGTGATGGAGACGCTGCAATTGGCGCAGCTTCACGGATATCGCACGGGCGGCACGATTCATATAATTATCAATAATCAAATCGGTTTTACGACCTCACCGGAAGCCGGACGTTCCTCGATTTATTCAACCGACGTCGCACGCATGACACAGTCTCCGATTTTTCATATCAACGGCGACGATCCGGAAGCGGCTTATCGCGCGATGCGCATCGCGCTCGACTATCGGCAACGATTCACAAAGGACGTCGTGCTCGACGTGGTGGGCTTCCGGCGTCTTGGCCACAACGAAACCGACGAGCCAAGCTATACGCAACCGCTAATGTACCAGCGGGTTAAGGAACATCCGGGCGTGAGAACGATCTATGCGCAGCGCTTGGTGAAAGAAGGCGTGCTCGACGAAGCGGCAGTCAACGAATTGATCGCCGAACGCATTCGCCGTTACGACGATGCACAAGCCCGCGCCAGGAAAGTAGCTGCCGAACAAAAGGCTGCCGGCCCAATCGCCGAATCGGCGGTTGAAGAGATTGACGGATCGGATGTCGTGCAAACACCGATTACAACTGAGGTGACCGCCCAAATTACCCGACGGATTTCAGTTGTGCCCGAAGGGTTCAATCTCAATCCAAAAATGGTGAGCCAGTTGGCGCGTCGCGCCAAGATGGGCCAGGGCGCGTTGCCGATGGATTGGGCATTCGCCGAAGCCTTGGCGTTTGGATCGCTGGCGCTCGCGGGCACGCACGTGCGCTTGAGTGGGCAGGATTCAGGCCGCGGCACGTTCAGCCAACGTCACGCCGTTCTCTACGACACACAGACAGGACAGGCCTGGTCGCCGCTTTCAGAGTTGCATTCGACGGATAACGCGAAGGACCGCTTCGAAGTCTTTGATAGTTCGTTGTCCGAAGCCGGCGTGCTCGGATTCGAATACGGGTACTCGGTTATTTATAAGGACGCGCTGGTGATGTGGGAAGCGCAGTTCGGCGATTTCAATAACGTCGCGCAATCGATCATCGATCAATATATCTCTTCGAGCGAAGACAAGTGGAAACAAACGTCGCGGCTTGCAATGCTCCTGCCGCATGGATATGAAGGCCAAGGCCCGGAACATTCCAGCGCGCGGCTCGAACGGTTTCTGCAACTCTGCGCGGCAAACAATATCTGCGTTTGTTACCCGACCACGCCCGCGCAATATTTCCATCTGCTGCGCCGGCAAGTCACCGAAGGCTTCGAACGTCCGCTGATTGTGATGACGCCAAAGAGCCTCTTGAGATTGCCGGCAGCGACCTCGTCACTCGAACAATTGACGAAGGGCGGCTTTCAACCGGTGATCGACGATGCAGAAATCGCCGATCGAGATGAAGTTGAGCGCGTCGTGTTCTGCAGCGGAAAAGTTTTTTATGATTTGATTGAAGCGCGCAAGAAGAGTGACGATCATCGTCGCGTCGCGATCATTCGCATCGAGCAGTTTTATCCATTTCCTCTCAGTGCCGTGAAGGCAGCTTTGGTTCGTTACGCGAACGCCACAGACATCGTGTGGTGTCAGGAAGAACCTAAGAATATGGGCGGCTGGACTTTCATCGAGCAACGTTTCGAAGAGCTCTTGCACGAAGAGCGCACGCGCTATGTCGGTCGTGCCGAATCACCAAGCCCGGCCACCGGAAATTATGCCGTGCACGTGCGCGAGCAGGGGAAGTTGGTTGCCGAAGCGCTAACTCTTCCTGAGCACAAGTGAAATCAGTGCTGAGAAGATCGCGCCAAATAACGCGAACCCAATCGAGACTCCCAGAAAAGCTTTGACGAAACTGGTCTCGCCTTGAGTTTGCATCATCTTCGGCCCAACCACTGCAAGCAAAGCGACAAAGTAGAGGCTGGTGAGGATTGAATAAGTGATCGCGATCGATGCTCCCGTGCCGAGTCCTTGCAGAAAAGTCAGCCGGTCGCCGTTAGCCAGACGCTTTTCTTTGATGCCCCACATCAACGCGACTATCGCAGAGAGATTGAACACCGCGAGGTCCGCAAACTGCGCTGACTGTCCTCCGATGTGCAGCACGAAATGCTTCACCGCGACCCAGGCCGCGATGATGAGCGTGACGGCGAAGCCGTATTTGAGGGCGATTCTGATCATACAAAGTCAGCATCAGTGACGGTCCCGCGGAGGAAATCCTCCATCGGCGCCCCGTAAATCCTTTCGAATAGCCTTCGCTTCTTTTCTTCCTCAGTTAAGTTCTTGGGTAATGACGCCACAATCCGGAAGCGCATGAGATCAAACAGCGCGCAGCCGATCGCTACGCGCTGTTCACCCGAAAGGTCCATAACGCCCTGATGGAAGCGTACATTTAGCTCTGCACGTCTCCTCTTCACGGCCTTCTTATACACCGTTGCATTGGAGCTTAACAACGTGAGTTTGACCGCAAACATCGGATAGAAACACTTTGCGGTTTCACTTAACATCGCCTCATCAAATCGGAGCGAGGTAAAATGAAGATGCTTGCAGTTGGAACGTCAATGCCCGAGATAGTGAACAATCCCGAGATGTGGAATGCGGTGCTGGCGCGCGATGCATCGCGCGACGGCAGTTTCGTATTCGCAGTCAAGTCAACCGGAATTTATTGTCGGCCCTCGTGTCCGGCCCGGCGGCCGCGACGCGAGCAGGTCAGTTTCTTTCAACTTCCAGAAGCCGCGGAACAGGAAGGCTTTCGCGCATGCAAGCGTTGTCATCCGCGACGAGCGGAATCGACAGATGCGCGCACGGAACTGGTCCGCCGCATCTGTCACGCAATCGACGAACATGATGCAGAGCCGCAAAGCCTGAAAAGCTTAAGCGAAGAGATTGGCATTAGCGCGCCTCATCTTCAACGCACATTCAAAGAGATGATGGGTATCACGCCGCGCCAGTATGCTGAGTCGCGGCGACTGACTAAGTTCAAAACAAATATCAAGAATGGCTCCTCAGTGACGGCCGCGATGTACGATGCCGGTTATGGCTCGAGCCGCGCGCTCTACGAAAAATCTGCCACCCAGCTTGGCATGACGCCGGCAACGTATGGGCGCGGCGGCAAAGGTATGCGAATAATCTATACGATTACGTCGTGTCCTCTCGGCCGTCTATTGGTGGGTGCGACAGAGCGCGGAGTTTGTTCAGTCGCGCTGGGCGACTCTGATGCGGAATTGATCGAGGCCCTCTTCGCTGAATACCCGAACGCGTCGATCGATTCCAAAGACACCAGGATTAGTGCTTCCCTAAATGTTTGGTTGAACAGAGTTCTCGAACATTTGCATGGCCGAAGTTCACGCATCGATCTGCCGCTCGATATTCAAGCAACCGCTTTTCAAATTCGCGTATGGCAAGAGCTGCAACGCATTCCCTTAGGTGAGACGCAGTCGTATCAGCAGATTGCCGCGGCGATTGGGAAACCGAAAGCCGTGCGCGCGGTAGCGCGCGCGTGTGCGAGCAATCATGTCGCATTGGTAATTCCCTGTCATCGTGTGATTCGCGAAGACAAGAGTCTCGGCGGTTATCGATGGGGATTGGAGCGGAAACGAAAACTACTGCAACGGGAAAAGTCCGCAGATTACGGAGATTGCGCAGAGTCCGTTTTGCCTGGAGAGTCTAGCTGACGAACCTTATCGTCCGCTATTGCGGACGATAGACAAATACTTTGTGGGCAAAGCCCGGCTCAGTCGAAACCTAATCTGTGGAATCGGAAAAAATCTGTGGATTACTTCATCCAAACGGTTTTGATGTTCACGAATTCGCGAATCCCGAAGTAGCTTAGTTCCCTGCCGTAACCGGAATGTTTCACGCCACCGAAAGGCAAACGCGGATCGGAGGCGACCATGCCATTGATGAAAACCGATCCCGCTTCGAGTTCATCGATGAAACGCGCGTGTTCGCTAGTGTCGGTTGTCCACGCTGATGAACCCAAGCCAAACGTCGTGGCGTTTGCCAGCGCGATTGCATCCTCGATGCTGGCCACCCGAAAAACCGACGCGACCGGGCCAAAGATTTCGTCGCGGTATGCGGGAGTGTCTCTGGGAATATCAGCGAGCACGGTTGGTTCATAGAAATTTCCTCTCGCCAGTTCGCCGGATAGTGGTGGTCGCTGTCCGCCGGTCAAAATCTTTGCGCCTGACGCGACGCTGATATTCACTTGTTCTTCAAGATCTTTCAAGATTTGCTCGGTCGCCAGCGGACCGACGTCAGTCGATTCATCCAATGGATCGCCCACGCGCAGTTGCTGCATGGCGGCAACAAATTCCTTTTCGAATCGATCGTAAATCTGCTCGTGCACGATAAAACGTTTGGCCGCGATGCATGATTGACCATTATTAATCGCCCGCGCTTTAACTGCGGTCGCGACTGCTTCGTCAAAATTTGCTGAGGGCATGATGATGAACGGATCGCTGCCGCCCAATTCCAGGACAGTCTTTTTGATTTGT
>DASQYL010000233.1:0-9262 GCA_035639235.1 Pyrinomonadaceae bacterium
ATCTACCGCGCGACCCAATGAATCGAGCTGGGTTGTGCTGATTGCCGGCCTCAGCGATGGATTCCGCTCGGTGATGAGCTTCATCGCGCGCTGCATTTCGTCGCCGAGCACCAATTCAACGGCCTGTCCGATGACCATGACGCTGCGCCAGTTCATGCTGTCGACGACCTCTTCGACCTGAAGACAGACCTGCGGATTGGCTTGAATGAAGCGGGTCTTCATTCCCTGAGTGGTGAAGAAATAGAGATCCTTTCCATCATAGACATAATGCATCGGCACCACGTAAGGCCGGCCGTCTCGGGCGCAGCCGAGATGACCAAAGGTCTCGCGTTGCAGCAACGCGTGCATTTCTGCCGGTGACATGTCTTCAACTTTCAGCATTGGGTCTCCAGATCGGCGGCGTCAGAGTACCAACTCTAAATCGGGTATTAGACATTATTAAGCCCAACTGAAGTTGGAACTCTGACGCCTTCTTAGGTTGATTGAAGGCCTCTCGGAACCATCGGCAGAGATCGCAAACGCACACCGGTCGCATTAAAGATCGCGTTGCTCACCGCCGGCGCTAATCCAACGATGGGCGTTTCGCCCGCGCCGGCCGACGGTATGTCTTTGCGATCGACCAGGACAACTTCGATCCTCGGCAAGTCGCTGAAGCGCGGAACGCGATATTGTGCGAAGTGCGGATTGAGAATCTTCCCATTATCGAACTGAATCGACTCAAACAGCGCACCGCCGATCGCCATGGTGATCGCGCCCTCAATTTGGTTCTTCAGGTGCATCGGATTGACGATCGCGCCGCATTCAAACGCTTCGACGACGCGAACGATGCGAACGCGTCTGTTCGCCTTATCTTCTTTGTCTGACGGGGGATCGATCGCAATCTCGGCGCACGTGGCGATGTATCCGCCTTTTTCAAATCCACAGGCGATGCCGAAGCCGTGGTTTGCCGCTGGTTTTGATTTCCCCCAGCCGAAGCCTTTCGCCGCCGCCTGCAACACGTCGCGCAGGCGCTCGTCTTTGATGTTGTGCAGACGAAATTGAAGCGGATCGATCCCGACAAGGTGGGCCAACTCATCAATGTGCACTTCGCGCGCGAAATGGTTCGCGGTCGCCGCCAATCCGCGATATGAACCCTGGCGCAACGGCGAATCTGACGGATGGAAACGAATATCGTTGTTCGGAATGTCGTATTTAATCTGAATGCCCGCGGGTCCCGAATTGTAGTTATGAAATTCCCAGGCGGTGATCGTCCCGTCGTCTTTCACGCCGCTCTTAATGTCGATCACGCCGGCCGGCCGAAAATACGCCCACGTGAATTCTTCTTCGCGCGTCCATGTCAACTTCACCGGTTTGCCCGCTGCTTTCGCGAGGCGCGCCGCTTCGACTGCACACTCGCCCGTGTGCTTGCCGCCGTAACCCGAGCCCGTGTCGGGCATGATCACGTGCACCTTGTCCTCTGGGATATGAAATGCTTCAGCGAGTTCGGTGCGCACGCCGAAAGGTCTCTGCGTTCCCGTCCAGACAGTGAGCTTGTCGCCATTCCATTCAGCGACAGTCGCACGCGGTTCGAGCGGTGCGTGCGCGATGTATTGCACGGTGTAAGTCTGTTCGAGTTTTTTGTCCGCCGCCGCCAAACCATCAGCAATCGAGCCTTGCGGGCGCGCGCCGCTGCCGCCCCCTTCACCGCCGCCGCCACGTTGATTCGTCGCCGGCTTGCGCAGCACGTCGAATAATTCTTTGTTGGACGGTTGGCCCGCCGATTTCCAATCGACCGCGGTCGCATTTGCGGCCCTGGTCGCGGTCTGCTGATCGGGCGCGACGACGCCGATGAAATTTCCGTCAGTCACAACCTTCACGCCAGGCATTGCTTCGGCAGCTTTGGCATCGACCGACACAAGCGCGGCGTTGAAGGTCGCCCGCCGCACGATTTTGCCGTACAGCATTCCTTCACGTTTGATATCCGACACATAGCGATGCTTGCCAGTGACCATTTCGCGCGCATTGACTTTCGCCACGGGCTTGCCGGCGATGGTCCAGTCTTTTGGTTGCGTGATCGCGATGTTGTCCGGAATGACCTTTACGAGTTTGCGTCCTTTGGCCACCTCGGCCAACGTCAACGTCTTTGATTTGTCGTGATTCAAGAATCGAGCATCGACGATGCGTAAATCGTTGGGCGCGACGTTCAACTGTTCCGCAGCCATCGCGATCAGCATCTCGCGCGCGGCCGCGGCCGCCTTGCGCAATTGCGGCGCCATCGTCGGCGTGCTGCGACTCCCGAAGGTGCCCATGTCGAACGGTGTCAGGTCCGTATCGCCCATCACCAAATGTACCGACTCAACCGGCACGTGCAATTCATCCGCGACCGATTGCGTCAGCGTCGTGCGCGTGTTCTGACCCACCTCGACCTTGCCGGTAAAGACCGTCACGTCACCCTTTTCGTCAATATGAATCCACGCGTCGATGTCGTTCGGCAGATTTTGACCGCCACCGCCACGCCCCGATTCTCCCTGGCCGCGCTGTTGCGCGAGCAGGCGCGTCGCGGGGACGATGAAGACGATGCCGAGCCCGAAGGCTTTGATGAAATCGCGGCGATCGAAATTGAAACTGTAGTTTGGGCTTTCGAACAGTTCGTAACGTTCGATTTCGACCTCATCGATCGGAGTCTGTTCGTCGATCATGACGCGACCTCCTTTGCCTGCGCCGACGCAATTTGGACCGCATCGATAATTCGTTGATAGGTGCCGCAACGACAGATATTGCCATTCAGGCCGCGGATAATCTCGTCGCGATTCGGCTTTGCGTTTTTCGCCAGCAGCGCGCTTGCCGACATGATCATTCCCGACGTGCAGTAAGCGCACTGCATCGCATCGGCCTTGATGAATGCTTCCTGAAGCACCGACAGCTTGCCGTCCTTTTCCAGCGCTTCGATCGTCGTGATCTGTTTCCCAGCCACGCGTCCCACTTGCGTAATGCACGAACGCGTGGCCACGCCGTCGATGAGAACGGTACACGCGCCACATTGACCTTCGCCACAGCCGTACTTGCTGCCCGTCAAATCCAGATCGTTGCGCAGAACGGAGAGTAGACTGACGGTTGAATCGACATCAACCGTCATTTTCTTGCCGTTGACGTTGAGGCTGCTGATTCTTGCCATGAAGCACCTCCCGCTTCGCGATCACTCGTTGTTGATTGAAGAACTCAAGTATAGCTCCGCTTCACTAAATTCGACACCGTTGACAAGCAGCGAAGTGAAATAGTCCACTTATCACTTTCAATTCAGGTGATACGCGAAGTTTTGGTGGGAAGTCTGAAACATAGTTGACACAAGACGCAGGCATGGTTATTGCGGCCTTGCTGGTTCAATCCCGACTAGATCACAAAAGATGCGCCTCCGGATTTGCGTAGCGTTTGCTCTTCTATTGGCGACATTCAGTCCGCAGAATGCACTCTGTCAAGCTGGGCCACCCTTGCTCACAGACGATCCTGAAACACCGGGCAATCATCATTGGGAAATCAATCTCGCCATGACACTCTCGCAAACGCGCGATGGTCGTGTGTTCGGCGTGCCACTGTTGGATGTGAATTACGGCTTGGGTGAGCGCGTGCAAATGAAGGTTGAAACGCCATGGCTCGTGGTGCAGGATCGACATGGCGGGCCCACACAATCCGGATTTGGCAGCACGAACCTTGGCCTGAAGTGGCGTTTCATTGATCAGGAGAAGCACGGCTTCTCAATGTCCATGTATCCACAATTTGAATTCAAAACGTCATCGGCCTCAGTGCGCAAGCACTTGATTGAATCCGGTTCTGAACTGCGCCTTCCAATCGAGATGAGTCGTGAGTTCGGAAAGTTCGCGCTCGACGGTGAATTCGGTTATCAGTTCGTGGGTAGCGCTAAAGACGAATTGATCTACGGTATCGCAGTCGAACATAAGTTGACAAAACGGGTGGAACTTGTGGGTGAAGTCCACGGCGAATCTAAACGAAACCTGACCGACAATGAAGTCGTCTTCAACATCGGCGGACGTTACGAAATCAATAAGCGGTACACACTTCTGTTCTCATCGGGCCGCACGCTTGGAGCCGCGTCGAGTGATCGACCGACGCTTGTGTCGTACGCGGGTCTGCAATTTCATTTCTAAGAAGGGCCCACACACGTGCGAACTTTGCTCGTGGTCGCAAATAGTGATTAAATCCCGCTTCATGGTGTTAAGAAAGTCACGAATATTCCCGCTACTCATTGCGATCTTGTGTTTCTCTTCCACGCTTGAGTCACAAACCGCGAAGCCAATTGAATCTCCGCAAGAGAAAGGTATCACCGATCAACTCAGAAAGCTCCGCAGTCTGCCCGATGACGTGCGTGCGAAGACAACCAAGCAACTGGCGCTCGACATTCGCGCATTGCCGAAGACTGAACACAAAGTGGCCCTCGCGAACGCGCTGGCGAATCTATCAACCGAAGGCGATTTCGGCCACGATACGCTGCAGGAAGTGGCGACGACTCTCGCCGATGCGTTGCGCGAGCAGCCAATCCCAATGAAGGGACACGATCCTCCATTCGAATATATTGAGTTGGCCACGCTGGTACGCTACGAGCACGTGAAAGCTTCAATGGACGATCAGCAATTTAGTGCGGCGATGGCGCGGCTCGAAGCTGACGATGCCGCCCGCGCCCAAGCGGACTTCACGCTCGCCGATTTGGCAGGGAAGAATTGGACGCTGCACGATTTGCGCGGAAAAGTTGTGCTGGTAAATTTCTGGGCGACGTGGTGTCCGCCTTGCCGCAAAGAGATGCCGGACCTCGATGTGCTCTACAAAAAATTCAAAGATCAGGGTTTGGTGATCCTTGCCGTCGATGATGAAGAAGTTGCGAAGATAAAGCCTTACCTGGTCGAACATCCGGTGACTTATCCGGTGTTGCTCGATCCTGGTCGCAAGGTGAATGACGGATTTCACATCGACGGGATCCCCAAGAGTTTCGTTTACGATCGCAAAGGCAAACTGGTCGCGCAATCGATCGACATGCGAACCCAAAAGCAATTTCTGCAGATGTTGGCGCAGGCAGGATTGCATTAATCTAGTCGCGACTGCTATGAGGATAGGATACGCCGATGGTTGACTGGAATCGTTTCGTACCATCGGATTTTGAGTATGACTTCGAGAATGACAAACTCTCGTCCCACCAGGTCACGATCAATGAAGCTATTGAATGCTTTTACTCGGATTATCAAGTACGAAGAAACAAGAAATACAAAGATCGCTTCCAGCTTATTGGTACAACGTTGGAGGCTAAGAATCATCGTTTAACTTAAGCCGGAGAATATCGTACGCATAATCACAGGATGGCCGCTATGATTTCAAACAAAGGACGCACAAAGAAAACCTTATCGGAGAGACAGATTGACGAAGCTGTGGAGAAACAAGCCCTTGACGATTCGGCTTGGGAAGCACCAGTACGCGTGGCGAGAAAACTTCGGAGCTCAAAGGACGTTAAGATGGGTGATCGTCGTGACTCGCGCCGCCGCGCAGCAAGAGTTACCAGTGTTGTCGTGTTGGATTCAGACGTCGCTGACGTGTTCACCGATTCCGAATCAGTCAATCGAGCTTTGCGCGCGCTCGCGCGAATCATTCAGCAACAATCCGGCAGGGCTCGTCCCTGAGACTAGTCTGCCTGTTCGTCGCGGCTAAGACTTTCCAAATCTTAATAGCGCCTCGGAGATTTCTATGAAATGCAATATCTGCCTTCGGCTATTAACCCTCGTTTTACTTTCGTCGCTTTCACTGACTGCGACTTTCGGGCAACCGAACCAATTAACTCCGCAGCAGCGCGAACTCGCCGACTATATCAAAAAGAATTATACCAAGAGCGAAGTCATGGTTCCGATGCGCGACGGCGTTAAGCTCTTCGCCTGCATCTACGAGCCGAAAGACAAGAAGCAGAAGTATCCGATCATGTTTGATCGGACGCCCTACAGCGTTGGGCCATACGGTCCGGATAACTTTCGCAGTTCGCTTGGGCCCGACGAATTGTTCGCGCGCGAAGGTTATATCTTTGTCTATGAAGACGTGCGCGGGCGCTACCGAAGCGAAGGCGTTTACGAAGATGTGAGGCCTTACATCCCGAACAAGCAGGGAAATCAAATCGACGAGACGACCGACACATACGATACGGTTGATTGGCTGATCAAGAATGTGCCGAACAACAACGGCCGCGTGGGCGTCTACGGAATTTCTTATCCGGGATTTTACACATCGATGGCCGGTATTGATGGTCATCCGGCAATCAAGGCGATCTCGCCACAAGCGCCGGTCTCTGACTGGTTTCACGGCGACGACAATCATCACAACGGCGCGCTGTTTCTTTCGCAGAATTTTTCTTTCTTCACCGGGTTCGGCCAGCCGCGGCCAGTTCCCACTTCGAACAATGATTATGTGAAGCCTTTCAATTACGGCACGCAGGATGGCTACAAGTTTTATTACGACGTCGGGGGCCTGAAGAATTTCGGCGACGCTTATCAGAAGCAATTCGGATTTCGCATAAAGTTTTGGGACGAGATGATGCAGCATCCGAATTACGATCAGTTTTGGAAAGAACGAAACATCTTTCCGAATCTAAAGAACATTCACGCGGCGGTAATGACCGTCGGCGGCTGGTACGACGACGAAGATTTATTCGGCGCGCTGGGAACTTATCAGGCGATCGAGAAACAAGACCCCGGTATCTACAACGTGCTGGTGATGGGACCGTGGTGTCATGGATGTTGGGCGCGCACCGACGGCGATTGGCTGGGCACTGCTTACTTCGGCAGCAAGACCGGGGTTTTTTATCGCGAGCATTTCGAGTTGCCCTTCTTCAATTATTTTCTGAAAGATAAAGGCGACATCTCGCAGATCAAAGAAGTGAATGTGTTCGATACGGGCGCTAATCAATGGACAGATTTGCCGAACTGGTCGCCGACGACCTCGACAGATACACCGCTCTACATAGTTTCAGACGGCAAGCTAATTGTTGGTGACGGGAAAACTGGCCGGCGGCCGCCGAGTGGAGTTCAACTGTACGACGAATACGCGAGCGATCCCTGGAACCCGGTTCCTTACACGGAGAAGCGGAATCAGGAAACGATTCGTTATCCGCGCGATTTCATGACCGAGGATCAACGCTTCGCCGCGACACGTCCCGACGTGCTGGTCTATCAAACTGAACCGCTGACGGAAGACATCACCGTCGCCGGTAGTATCAAGCCGGAACTTTTTATCTCGTCGAGCGGCACCGATTCCGATTTTATCGTGAAATTGATCGATGTCTTTCCCGACGATTACAAATATCCCGAAGGCGCGAAGCCGCCTGAGAATTCGCCGGCGAACATCCTTAGTCCTGGTGGTTTTGAAATGCTCCTGCGTGGCGAGCCGATGCCGGCGCGTTTTCGCAACAGCTTCGAAAAGCCCGAGCCGCTGCGTCCGAACGTGCCGACAAGACTTTCTTACGTGATGCCCGGCATCGTGCATACCTTCAAGAAAGGTCATCGCATCATGGTGCAAATTCAAAGCACCTGGTTCCCGCTGGTCGCGCGCAACCCGCAAAAGTTCATGGCGAATTACAAGATGGGTACTGACGCGGACTTTCAAAAAGCAACGGAGCGCGTCTACCATTCGGTGCAATATCCGTCGCAGATTGCGTTGCCGGTGCTTAGGAGACAACAGTGAAGAGAAGAAAGGACACCGGTTTATTCGCTTGGTTTGGTACCGCCCTACCTCTCTTTACGTTTATCGTCTCGTCTATAACCATGTTAATAGGGGTTTTTGGCGGCGGCTTTGCCTTGTACAAGTTCTATAGACAGGACGTACCTACATTGGAGCCGCGTGCCGTTACGAATAGCAGCTTGCAAGTTGGTAAATTTAACGACAGCCAATGTAAAGCAGACTTCTGGGTAAATCTCGAGAATAACGGCGTCGCGCCATTTGACGTAAAGGAGACTCGGCTGCGCGCTTGGATTTTTGATTGGAAGGTTCCTGACCCGTCAGCCGCCGCGAGCTATTTTCGTTCGATAGAGAGCAGCCCACCGAACTTTGACAGCGCCAACGAGAAATCCGGGTTTGAAAAGGATGAGATTCCATTTGTTAGGCACTATGCCGTCGGTGCTAAGTTCTCCTGGACTTTTACGTTATTCTTACGCCGCGTGTCCCATTCATATTTCTATTGTCGCGCTGACTTCAAGCGAGACCCAAAAAGTAAGACTAGCGATTGGTTCAGCGCTTCGTGGAAGCCTTCGTGCAATGACGAGCCGTCACCATCGCCGAATAGCTCTCCCTCTCCGACTCCCTCTGTGCAGTAATAGAAATAATTTTGTGCCTAATTCAGTGACTAGACCGGTCGCTGTATGCTTCAGGTCGAAGGAGAAAAATCAATGTTAACTGTCGCCCTCAGGCGAATTATCGGCATCGTTGCCATTCTGCTCATTGCCATTACCGCTTCGGCTCAAACCGAGCTTTCTGCTGATCTCATTGAAAAGATCGACAGAGTCGCCGCCGACACGCTCGCGCGCACTGGCGTACCCAGCGCTTCGATTGCTGTCGTCAAGGACGGACAGATTGTTTATGTCAAGGCGTACGGCGATGCGCGGCTGGAGCCGAAGACGCCGGCGACCACGCAGATGCGGTACAGCATCGGCTCGATCAGCAAGCAATTTACGGCAGCGGCGATTCTGCTTTTGCAGGAGCAAGGCAAGCTCTCGCTCGATGACAAAGTGAGTAAGTACGTTCCCGATCTGACGCGCGCGAACGAAGTGACGATTCGGCAACTGCTTTCACACACGTCGGGCTATCAGGATTATTGGCCGCAGGATTACGTGATGCCCGGCATGCTCAAGCCGACGAACGCGCAGATGATCATGGATACCTGGGCCAAGAAGCCGCTCGATTTCGATCCCGGCACGAAATGGCAATACAGCAACACCAACTATGTGATCGCCGGTGTGATCGTCGAAAAGGTCGCGAAGATGCCTTTGCTTCAATTTCTGAATCAGAAAGTTTTCACGCCGCTCGGAATCAAGAGCACCTTCGATACCGATGCCGGACCGCTCACTCAGAACGATCCGCGCGGTTATTTGCGTTTCGCACTGGGGCCATTGCGGCCTGCGCCGAAAGAAGGCAAAGGCTGGATGTTCGCGGCGGGTGAACTGGCCATGACCGCAGAGGACCTCGCGAAGTGGGACGTTTCGGTGATGGATCAAAAAATATTGAAACCGGCGTCTTACAAAGAGAT
>DASQYL010000234.1:0-2264 GCA_035639235.1 Pyrinomonadaceae bacterium
GCGCGGGGTACTTTGACGTTAATCGGAAAGGTAATCTCGTCGTCCGTCCCGGCGAAGGCGACCCGCGCTCCGCCGATGTCCGTGACATTGTCGAAGACCTGGCGCGTCGCGGAATTACCGCGCCGCTGTTGCTCCGTTTTCCGCAACTGGTTGCGGCCCAGGTGCGCAAGCTCCAACGCGCCTTCAGCAAATCGATCCGCGAATTCGAATACCAGGGCGCGCACATGTGCGTGTATCCGATGAAAGTTAATCAACAGCGCGCCGTAGTCGAAGAGTATCTGCGCGAAGGATCGCGTTACGACTTCGGTTTGGAAGCGGGATCGAAAGCTGAGTTGTACGCGGCCATGGCGCTCGAGCAATCTCCCGACAGCTTGCTGGTGCTAAACGGATTCAAAGATCAGGAATTCATCGAACTCGCTTTCGCCTGCGCCAAGTCAGGCAAGCGCGTCGTGATCGTCGTCGAGAAGCTGAGCGAGTTGGATCACATCCTGCGCATCGCCGAAACTCATGAGGGCAATTCGCCGATGATCGGCATGCGCGTCAAGCTGTACTCGAAAGGGTCCGGCCGTTGGGAAAAATCCGGCGGCGAAGCCGCGAAGTTTGGACTGACGACTACCGAACTGCTGGAAGTGATCAATCGTTTGAAAGATGCCGACCGCATCGACCTGCTGCGCCTGCTGCACTTTCACATCGGGTCGCAACTCACCGACATCAAACGCATCAAGAATGCGATGAAGGAAGCCGCGCGCGTCTATGCCAAGGTACATCAGATGAAGGCGCCGATCGAACTGCTCGACGTCGGCGGCGGCATGGCCGTCGATTATGACGGATCGAAAACGGCCTTCGATTCTTCGGCAAACTACACCGCGCAGGAGTTTGCCAACGACGTCATCTACACGATCAAGCAGGTGTGCGACGACGAGAACGTGCCGCATCCGACGATTATTCAGGAATCGGGCCGTTTTCTTTCCGCTTACCACGCGATCCTGGTCACCAACGTTCTGGAAGAGATCGAGACGGTCGTCGAAGACATCAGCCCAATGGAAATCGATGAAGACGATCCGCAAGTGGTAATCGAGCTGGGCGAACTGCGCGAGGCGATCACGATCAAAAATTATCGCGAGTATTATCACGACGCGCTGGAACATCGCGAAGAACTATTCACGCTTTTTAATCTGGGTTTGATCTCGCTCGAAGATCGCGCCAAGGGTGAAGTGCTTTTCTGGGATGTCTGCGAGCGGGCCGACCGTTACGCGCAGCAATCAAAATATGTCCCCGAAGAATTCGGCGACTTGCGCAAGCTATTGTGCGCAAAGTACCTGGCAAACTTTTCCGTCTTTCGATCAGTTCCGGACCATTGGGCCCTCGATCAATTGTTCCCCATCGTGCCGATTCAAAGTTTGAATAAGCCGCCGACCGAATTTGCGACGCTTTGCGATATCACTTGTGATTCAGACGGCGTGGTCGATAAGTTTGTCGATCTGCACGATGTCAAGCAGGTGCTGGAGCTGCACAAGCTCGATTCGGAAGAGCCGTACTATCTCGCGTTCATGCTCGTCGGCGCTTACCAGGAAGTTATGGGCAACAATCACAACCTGTTCGGCGCGCCCAACGAAGCGCAAATTCACATCGATGAAGAAGGTTATCTGATTAAGAAAGTCATTCGCGGGACCACCGTCGGCGAGGCGGCTGGCCGCGCGAGATACGAACGCGGCTTGTTGCACGACGGCTTTCGACGGCAAGTGACCCAACGAATCAAGGACGGCGAATTGACGGAAGCCGAAGGCTCAGAATTGGTGAACTTTTACGAATCGCGTTACGACGCCTACACCTATGTAGCAGTTAACGGTAACCGACATCGGGGTCGGCGGCGTCATGATTATTGATCAAACTAACATAGCCACAGGGTTCACAGAGACACAGAGGGTATTTTAATGACTAAAGCGCAATTCTCTTCTGATTTTCTCTGTGTCTCTGTGCCTCTGTGGCATCGCTTACGAGGCTGAAAAATTTATGGTGACACAGCGAAAACCGAAACCGACCAAGTATTTAACAATTCCGACGCGGCCCGTGCAGGTCGATCGAGATCGTTCCGTCGCCGGGCTGCTCGAAAAGATGGAAGGCACCGGGTTTGGTGGACGGCAATTGGCCGAGTCGCACCGCATCTGGCTCGATATGCTCGGTGACAACACGACGATCACGATGGCGGCTTCGGGGGCGTTGATTCCTGCCGGCATGAGACGCCTGCTTGCTTATGTGGTCAA
>DASQYL010000235.1:0-10272 GCA_035639235.1 Pyrinomonadaceae bacterium
TGCGCGTGCGATAATGTGCGGCCACCTTTAAGACTCGCGAAGGGGTTTTCCACGAGGCAAAAGTCACTCTCAGCGGGGCCATCCGCGATTTCAGTGAGCAGCTGTACGTCAAGCGCTACCGGAGAGAAGACGAGCATTTCAACGGTTCGCAATTTGGCCATAACCGCGTCGTGACTGGTGTGAAACACTGGGACCAGCAGCTTGCCGTCATCCTCAAGCGTGAACCAGTCGCCGTTCGCGCGCCGCATTGCATAAAGGTCGCTCACAGTCGATCTTTCCTCAACTTGGCCCCGCCTATTGGACCTGCGGTCGTGATGTGCACCTCATTTCGTTTGTCATAGCGGAGCAATTTAGAGAAGAGGAAGAATCCGTCGACACAAACCAGTAGCGCGATGCCGATTGCCAACCACAAATGAAGCGTGCCTCCTTGCACGTCAACAGCGCCGGTCGCGTCTTTAAAAGTCGCGAACACATAGAATTGCCAGGCCGCAACCGCAGCCAGCGCGATCAAGCCCATTACTGATAAGGTTTTCGTTACACCGTTCTTGTGATCCAAAATTCGCCTCCATCTTTACTCTAAGTCCATAGTTGTATTCGTAAAGTAGTAAGCCAATCAGAGGTTAGAGTGACCGCGTTGAAGCGTCTGTGCGCTAGACCGCTTATAGCTATAAGTCCACGCGCCTTCAGGAAAATGAAAAATCGCGTATGTGTGTTGTCGCACGGACTTCGTGCGGTTAAGACATTATTGTTTGGCGAAAGCCGTGATAAGCGGCCTGCGGCGGCTGAAATCAATTAATCGGAGCCAGCGATCCGCAAGACGCCAACAGACTTTGGAGGTTGGAAATGGGCGACGAAAAGATGACTACGAAACGAGCCAGTCGTTTTCACTGGCACACGGCAATTTTTGTCGGACTATTTCATCTGGGGGCGGTGGCGGCGCTATTCATGTTTGATTGGAAAGCTTTGGCCACAGCCGTCGCGTTGTGGTGGATCTCTGCGAGCCTCGGCGTCGGCATGGGCTTTCACCGCCAGCTAACGCATCGCAGCTACAAGACACCCAAGTTAGTTGAGTATTTTCTGACCATTTGTGGCACGCTCGCACTTGAAGGCGGACACATTCTCTGGGTAGTCACCCATCGCATTCACCACGCGCATACGGACGTTCCGGGTGATCCGCACACACCGCGCGATGGTGGCTGGTGGTCACACATCGGGTGGATGTTGGTTGGTCCCGCACAACACCATGACCGATCGGTGGTTGAGCACTATGCCCCGGACCTGGTGAGGGACCGGTTCCATGTGTGGCTTAATCGGCTGTATTGGGTGCCGTTGGTTCTACTCGCGGCGGGGTTGCTCGCCTTTGGCGGTTGGCCATATCTCATGTGGGGGATTTTCTTTCGTGTTGCCTTTAACCTGCACGCGACCTGGCTGGTGAACTCAGCCACACACATGTGGGGAAGGCGACGGTTCTTCACTCGCGATGACTCGAAAAATAACTGGTGGGTAGCGCTGCTGACTTTCGGCGAGGGCTGGCACAACAACCATCATGCGCACCCAACGTCGGCACGCCACGGACTCGCCTGGTACGAAATCGATCTGAATTGGTGGGGCATTCGAGTAATGCAGTTTCTCCGTTTGGCGCGAGCAATCAAACTGGTCAGCATCGGTAATCGGGCGGCGCTTAATACTTGATCCATTGGTAAACAACTTCCTCAAAACACGAACAAAGCAAGGTTCCTTAGTTGATAAAAGATAACCAGACAGAGCCTCTTATCCTCGTCGTCGACGATGTCCACGAGACCCGTTATGGCATAGAGAAACTGTTGACGGCGGATGGTTATCGCGTTTCTCTGGCTCGAGATGAATCAGATGCAATCGAGAACGCCGAGCAAAAATGTCCCGACTTGATTCTCGTAAGCCTACCCAGTTCACCGAGCGAGGTGATTCTGGCCGCGACGCGGATACGCAAAGTCGCCGATGCGGGCGAGCAGGTGCCGGTGGTGATCTTTTGCATTGATGGAATTGACGAGGGTGATGAGGTAGCTATCGGAGAAAACATTCATCTGACACTTCCCGATAACTTCAATCAGTTGAGGGGTCTGCTCTCGCGTTTACTGAAGGCCACAAACCAGACAACATCGTCGACATAGCCCAGAAAGTTTGAAACTGAAACCATGAACAGTAACCAGCAGACTCTGACCGTAAGGTTTCTCGAAACCAAGCCGCGGATGCTTTTGGAGTTAACGAACGAATCAGATGCGGCGCTCAAATCGGTGGAGATATTGACAATCTTTCTGAAAAGGGAGGAATCCGCGACCGGCGGATCGGAGGCCCATATCAGATTCGACGCCATAAAGTTAATTCTGCCGCAGCAGACGGCGGTTATCTCTCATCGCACGTGGATTAACGGAGCGCCCGCCGCGGATGAGAATGACCAGATGGCGCGACTCAGAGTCCTCGACGGTAAAGTTAATCCTTATGTGTTAGACATTTCATGGCAGGACACGCAAGGCAAGGCGCGTTTTCAAAGAATACCGGTGGGGCATTAATGGTACCTGTGAAGTCACCCGAGCAGACGCTCTACCTCGTCTCTGACCACGCGGTAACATTCGCAGACAGTCGCTTCGAGTTTGTCTCGGTCGAGAATCAGAATGCGACCGCGCACATAGCTGATCGCGCCATCGTCTTGCAGTCGCCCCGCCGCGACCGTCACACCTTCGCGGCGCACGCCTAACATGTTGGCAAGGAGTTCCTGCGTCATGACTAATTCGTTAGTGTTCAGTCGATCGTGACTTAACAAAAGCCAGCGGCAGAGTTGCTGTTCGACTGAATGAAGCCGATTACACACGGCAGTCTGGGAGATTTGGGTAATCAACGCCTGGGTATAGCGCAAGAGCAATCTTTGAAAAGTTCCACCCAGCGCGAATTCAGTCTGAAGCAACTTCGCCTTCATCTTAAAAGCGCCGCCAGCGCTCTGAACTACGGCGCGGTTGGGCATCGTTCCACCACCCATAAACAGCGCGATGCCGACGATGCCATCATTGCCGGTCAGACCCATTTCGGCAGTCGAGCCATTCTCCATCGTGTACAGCAGAGAAATTATTGAAGTCGTCGGGAAGAAGACGAAGTCCAATTGACCGGCGAATTCATAAACGACTTCGCCTAAAGAAAACGAGACCGGCCGTAAGTTCGGAAGTACGCGTTCGTATTCGTCCGCCGGCAGCGCGGCCAACAAGCGATTCTGAGTCGGGTCATCTGTCGTTGCAGACATACGAGCTGAATTGAGCGAAAAGAATCTTAACTGATGTGGCGATTGGCCTCCAACGGCTGTTATTGCTCGGAAGCCGAACGTATGTGGTCTAACGCACAGACGGTGCGCTGCCGAAAGCCCACTGTGTAGAAGTATCAATGACCAAATGAAATTAGAAAGGTGGTCTTTGCGGAGAATATCCGGGAACTACAAAAAGAGAATTATGTCCACGAAACTTTATGTCGGTAACTTATCGTTCGACACGTCGAGCGAACAATTGCAAACCTTATTTGCTGAGGCAGGCACAGTCGAAAGCGTTAGCCTGATCGAAGATCGCGAAACCGGCCGCTCGCGCGGCTTTGGCTTCATCGAGATGTCTACGAAAGAAGAAGGAGCCGCTGCCATTGAAAAATTCAACGGTCACGACCTTGGTGGCCGCCCTCTGAAAGTAAACACTGCCAAGCCGCGCGAAAACCGCTACAGCGGTGGGTGACACGTGCGTCCGACCGGTTGACTGCTTAATAAATCACATTGTGGCTCAGGCAAGTCGTTCGCTGAGGGGCGACTTGACCACGTTGCCGAAAGGGCGAAGCGCCAATGATTTGTGAGTTCTGCTCACATTACGCCAAGGACAGCACTTGCCGACTCGGGCTCAAGTTACCGAGCGGAATGAGCTGTCGCGAATTCGGACCTGGAATAGAAAAATTCTGCGCCGACCCGAAGGACTTCGTCAGTTCGAGGCAGATCATTGAGATGGCGACCTTCTTTGGATTTCAGAGAACGGAACTGAGGAAGGTCAAGTTAATGGCCAGCAGAGAACAACGTAGCCGATCCGTGGACGAGAGGAAGATCAATGCCTAGGTTCATTTCGTTTTGCGCTCACTGCGGAACCGTGCTGCCGCTGTGGAAAATTAGATGCCGGTATTGCCGCCGATCGGCGCTCAATTGGTTGCACGTGATCGTACTTATTGTCCTGGCAGTGCCGGCGGTTGTTTTGGTGCTGAGACTGTTTTAGGAGGACAGGCCCTAAAAGAGTCATCATGTTGAGCGCTCTTCGAGTTTATATCAGTCCAAACGCGGCAGAAGCGGTGAACGGTGGCGACGAGTTCTATAGTCGGCGGTCCGATGGCCCATATTATCGTTGGTGGTATGAGCAGAGAACATCTCACCGGCGCAGCGCTCGGATGCATTCAGATTTTCTGTCGCGTGAACTATGCGCTTCCGCCTGGACGACCGTGCCTTTCGATTTGCAGCGAAGCATAGTCGAGCATTAGACGATTAACAGAAACGACCGTCGACAGATTCCTTTTCCGAGCGACCCCTTGCTCCAATTGAGCAATAGCCACGTTGAAACGAGAGAAAAATGAGTCTTACAAAATGTCCGGGATGCTCGCGTTTATGCTTTTCCAAATATGCATCGTGTCCTAACTGTTCACGAATATTTGAGGTCGGTGAGCTCGACACCAAAGTAACCTTAGAAAACCGGGCTTTCAATAAGAAATCGAACATAGTGTTTCTGACAATATTCTTAATCCTTATGGGTGCGTTGGTTTTTGTTGTGCTTCGGCCACAATCCACCAATCTACTGGATAACACCAACATCGGTAACAAGGAGACAACTCCTTCTAACTAACAACGTGTTGCTGGCGGCTCGCACGACCGCAACGTGTTTGCGATCTTGGCTTCGGCGATTAGCCGACCTCCGTGCCTAACGATTTAGGGCTTCACTGAACACCGAGGATTGATCACCCGAGCTTGAGGAGGTTCTATTGGCAAAAGACGATTTGATTCCGGCTGAAGGCACGATTATCGACAAACAGCCGAACGCGTTCTTCAAAGTGCGGCTCGACAACAGCGATCATGTTGTGCTCGCCGGCATTTCCGGCAGGATGCGCAGGCACCGCATCCGCATTCTGGTCGGTGATCGGGTCAGTGTCGAGATGTCGCCCTACGACCTCACTCGTGGCCGGATTACGTACCGATACAAATAAATCTTGCGACCATCATCAGCAGCAAGTTTGTCTTCGGTCGGCAGAACAATCACACCTAAAAATGTGGACCGCTGCATCGCGAACCATCGACGCCAATAGTGAAATCCGATGTAACCGATGTTCGCGTATTGTTCGCGCGACGCTTTTTGGCTATCTGTAAGTTGTTGAAAAGAATGGTGGCCAGGGACGGAATCGAACCGCCGACGCCAGCCTTTTCAGAGCCGCCTACCGTACGCGAAAGTGGTTTGAAATCAACGGTTAACCTTGGAACTTAAGGGGTTATGTGAATTGAGTCTTAGGATGGTTTACGATGATTTGGGCTGTTTTAGGTTCTTCCGTGTACGCTATATGGACGTAAAATCGGAATCTCTGACACCAGCCTTTCTGAGGCTGAAGCTATCCGCACCGAATCTGCGACGCCAGCCTTTTTCATTTTTCCACCAACTGAAACGGAAGCCTTATGCATCGGGAAACACCAGACAGTGGGTCTTTGGATTTCATCGCGTAGTCCGTCACTCAGTTTCGCGGCTGCCGCACTCCGGCCATCGTTTCACACCTGATATACCTCTTTGACGATTGCGTCAGCTCGACCGCGTTTCATATTCACGCTCTTCGCGGCGGCGCGAAAGTCTGACATCGAGAAATTGTCGCGCTTACCATTAAGAGTCATCTGATGAGTTGCCGTCCATGCGCCCGAAGGTTGTAGCTGTATGTCATGTCAAACGCCGGCGCGAGTGACCATTGGCCCTCCTTGTCGATTAGGAAAGCAACATTCTTAACGTGGTCATCCTGGTTGCGGCCTACGAGATTGAACATCCTGCGGCGACCCTGCTCTTCCATAGCATCAACTGGCGATGCGAGCGAACGCGTTTCAACTGATACAGATCGTGACCGCTAAGAATATGCAGGGCACTACCACCCCGCAAAGACTTCGTTCCGACAGTTTCGGGCACGAACGGTTTAGTCGAATTTATTCCAAGGTTAGCCTGCCTAATGTCCGAAATCGTCGCCTCTAAGTCATGGCGATCGATAAAATCTCCCGCTATGTTCCTTGACGCACGAATAGAGCGCGCAGGAGTACTTGGGAAGGGCTTACCGCCTTTTCAGTGAATCGCTTGTCTATGAAAAAAGGGTAAACGCGGAGAAAAGGGAAGACGATGAAAGACGAGAAGAACACAATATCTGGCGTTACGAGAACATGAGAGACCTCTGCCTTTCCTGTTATTGAACTTCGGATCAAAATGAAGCACGAATCGCTCAACTTCATGGCGGCCGTCTGTTCGTGCGCCGCCGTTGCGGTTGTTATTGCCACCGCGGGCGCGCCAAAATCGCAAGACAGGCACAATTTGTCGGGATCACTTCCGACCCTTGTCTCGCGTCCCGCCGCGCGCGCCACTCCTTCATCAACGCCAGAACAAACCGTCGAACAGGTTTCGGAGAACAAGAATATCAAGGTCCTGATGGGGATGCCTGAGTCGCAACTGCTCTACACCATGGAGAACTTTGAGACAGCGCTGGGCGTTCCCTGCACTTATTGTCATCTGAAGAAAGACAGTCAGGTGGATTTCGCTGCCGACGATAAGCAGGCAAAGTTAACCGCGCGCGCCATGATTAAGATGGTGATTGAGCTTAACAAGAATAGTTTTCGCGGTGAACCTCCAGTCTCTTGCTATACCTGTCATCACGGGCAGACCTCACCGCAGGGATTCGCGGCGCTCCCGCTGCCTTCTCCCAAACCGTTACCTGGTGTTTCCGGCGTGGCGACAGCAGCTTCGCCGAGTCCGACTTCCGAACTTCCCTCAGGCGAGGCTATCTTAGACAAGTACGTCGCTGCGCTCGGTGGTGAACAGGCGATCGCCCGGCTCAAGTCGCGCACGGCCAGAGGAGTGATCGTTCAGCCGAACGGGCAGACGGCGACTTTTGAGCTTTATCAGGCAACTCCCGATCACTTCTATCAAGTAATCACAAGCGCGCAAGGAACTGGTGAGCGCGGATTTAACGCCAAAGTCGGCTGGCAGAAAAATGCGCGCGGTGTCTTCGAATTGTCAGGGCTTACTTTGGGCGACCTGGCCGACTACCGCGAAGCGAATGGCCTGTTCAGTCTGATTCGATTGAAGGAACGCCTGAGGAACATCCGCGTGAGCGGCAAAGGCAAGATCGACGATCGCGAAGTCTACGTACTCAGCGGGGCCACCGCTGACGGCGGCAGCGAGCGTCTGTTCTTTGATGTCGAAACCGGCCTGTTGCGTCGGCGCATGATTTACATCCGCACCATGCTAGGAGTAATACCGAGACAGATAGATGTCGGAGACTATCGTGAAGTAGACGGGATCAAGTTTCCATTCGTATGGCAACTCAACACAATTAACTTTGGCGCGGCCGTCACGATGAGAAAGTTTACAGACATGAGCGTGAATGTTCCCGTCGACGACTCCAAGTTTGAAATGCCAGCCAGCAAACCTTCCAAACCCGTTCCGTAAATAAGCCGCGACCTCGGCTAACAATCGTGCCATTGATATTCCATGTAATTCGCCGTTTCCATCGCCTGCTCTTTACCAAGCAGCCGCGCTACGACGTGCAGAGACATATCAATGCCGGCAGAGATTCCCGCCGAAACAATTACGCGCCCATTATCGATGAACCTACTTGAGGAATCGATCGCGATCGTCGGACTAATATTTCGCAATTCATCCAATGCGCCGTGATGCGTCGTTGCCGTTGAACCATCCAACAATCCAATTTTTGCCAACAACAAAGCCCCGCTACATACGGATAAAACTAGTTCGGCTTCAGATGCACGTGCTTCAAGCCAATTCAGCATCGCTGGATTATTTATTTCCCTCCGCGTTCCCATGCCGCCGGGCACCAACAGAAGATCCGGGCGAACGCACGTGGCAAAACTATGGGATGGGTTGATACTTAAGCCTCCGCGAGCGGCAATTGGCCTATTGTTTTCGGCGACCGTGCAGACCTCAAACGGTTTTCGTCCCTCGCGACCACCCGTTACGGTAAATACTTCAAACGGCCCGCAGAAATCGAGGACTTCGACGTCGTCGAAGAGTACGATACACACGAAACGAGTCTCCATCGCTCTCGGTTCTAACATAATTGTGGAGTGTCCGGTTCTCGCAATGGGCACGAAGATGAAAAACAGAGCTACGACTTAGAGGTACCATGGATTGCGCCTTGCTAGCTATGACTAACTGGCGACAAACTCGGCCATCTCAGTCCCACCTTGGCTCGGCGAGTAAACACAGCCGCCTATTCACTATTATTTGGCGCAGTTCTTTTGCTATCTCGCGAAGAAAAATGTTTGCGGTAGGTCGTCGGTTTCAGTCCAAAACGGCGCTCGAACGCTCGGCGGAAAGCGTCAGCGCTTTTGAAGCCAACTGACATGGCCACACTCTCGATAGTTTGATCCGCTAGGACTAATCGCTCGCGAGATTCGGTTAGCCGTAGAGTTTCCACGAATGCTGCCGGGGTGGCACCGAAGGCGTGTTTGAAGCGCCGACTGAAATGTCGTGGGCTAAGACACGCACGATCTGCCAGTGCTTCCGCAGACAGCTCTTCCTGAAGATGTCCTTGTATCCAGGCCGCCAGATCTGCGAACCGATCACTGGCCTGTGTTTGAAACCGCAGCGGCTCAGAAAACTGTTCTTGTCCGCCAGGCCGCTTAAGATAAACCACAAGTTCGCGGGCCACGGACAGGGCCACCCGCGGTCCGAAATCCTCTTCAATCAGCGCCAGCGATAGATCGATACCCGAGGTGATTCCGGCGCAGGTATAAAATTTTCCGTCTTTCAAGAACAGCGCGTTGGGATCAACCTTCAGTTCAGGAAAACGCCTGGCTAAATCCTGAGCGTGACGCCAGTGTGTGGTTACCTGGCGGCCTTTGAGTAAGCCAGTAGCAGCCAGACCGTAAGTGCCGGTACAAACGGTAGCAATCCGACGAGTGCCCTCGACGCGTTTAGTTACCCATTCGGCTACGGCTCGCTGTGTTTGAGGAACCCGGAGACCTTTGCCGCCGGGAATAATAAGGGTATCTAAAATTGGCGCAGTACGGATTGTCTCGTGAGGCTTGAACACTATGCCGTTTTCAGAAACGAACGGCTTTTTGGCGAGACCAATGACTAGCACCTCATAACCGGAACGACTCTCGCCGGCCGTTTCGATTAATGCTGAGCTAAAGGCGTCAAATGGCCCGACTAAGTCCAGCGCCATCACGCCCTCGAAACCCAGTAAACCTACTAGTCGTGATCTCATAAGAGATACCGTCCTTGAGAAGTATATCGAAAAACACCTCGGCACGCAGGACAGCCTTCCGACAATTCCGGCCATTCGTTATGGTGAAGATCAGATGTCCGAAAGTGTCGCGATTACGTCATTGCGATCAAGACGCTCGACGCTCATTCTGATCTCGGAGAAAGATAAACGCAGAAAGTGAGATCGAAATGAAGAAGTTGATCGTGGCAACCGGGTTAATTGCTTTTCTGATGGCGGGAGGCCGGGGGCAAGATCCCTCCGGCGACGAATCCGCGATTAAGAAGACCGCTCTTGATTACATCGAAGCTTGGTACGAAGGCGACGCGGCCCGCATGGAAAGCGCACTACATCCGGAACTAGCCAAGCGGATGATTTCTACGGATCCGAAAACGGGCCACAGCCAATTCAACCACATGGGTGCGATGCAATTGGTCCAGAACACGCGTCGTGGCGGTGGCAATAAGACGCCGAGAGAACAGCAAACCAAAGAGATCACTATTCTTGATCGCTACAATAATGCCGCCGTGGTGAAGATCGTGGCCTCAGGATGGATCGACTATCTCGAAGAGGCCAAGTTCAACGGGCAATGGAAGATCATTAACGTGCTCTGGGAATTGAAGCCAAAGCCGGCGACAACTCCTGAAAATGGCCCCCCGCCAAAACCGTAACGGGAACTCTGGTGAGCAATGAACGCTGTGGCGGTAAACGGTGTCGCAACCGGTTCCGTAAAATGAAATCTATCGGGTTCGTGAGCAAGTTGCCTACGCG
>DASQYL010000236.1:0-11472 GCA_035639235.1 Pyrinomonadaceae bacterium
GCAAGGGCCTTGAATGAACTCATCGCGCGCAAGGTGCGGCTGGTCGGCATCAGTTTCGGCAATCCTTACATCCTCATGTCGTTTCCGACGTTACAAACCTACATCGTGGCATACGGCGACATGCCGAGCTTGCAGGAGGAATCGGCGCAAGCACTACTGAACCGCGCCGACTTCAAAGGACGGTTGCCGATTTCGCTGCCGGGCTTGTATCCTCGCGGCACTGGAATTCAGTTAAAGACATACGGTCAATAGAATCTGCTAAGATCATCCGTAGCGCGGAGGAGACCATGACTGACGAACAACGTTTAGATCGGCTCGAACGCATCGCGAAATTGTTTGTTAGGGCTGGCCTCCGTGAACGGCGCACGCGACGAGGGCTCGAAGAAAAAATCGACATTATCGTTGATTACCAACTTGCGAACGAAGAGCGCTTCGCGAAAAATGAAGATCGCTTCAGCAGATTAACCGATGTCGTCAATCAACTGGCCCAGGTTCAAACCCGGAGCGAACAACGTATCGATTCACTGGCCGAGGCCCAAATGCGAACGGAAGCGCGGCTGGAATCATTTATCGCGGCCGTCGAACGCGATCGCCACGGAAGCTCGAATTGATCTGACCATGCTCCGGCATCTGCTACTGCGCTTTATTACCGGGCTCTGTTTTGCTCTCATCGCGAGTCAGGCACTCGCTCAACTGCCTGCTGCTCCGCCTGCTTCACAAGGAGTCTCCGCTGAACGTCTCGCGCGCATGGACGCGGCGATTTCCGAATCGATCTCTAACAAAGCACTTCCCGGGGCGGTCGTGCTGGTGGCGCGTCACGGCCATGTCGTCTGGCGCAAAGCGTATGGCGCACGCGCGGTCGAGCCTGCGCGTGAGACGATGTCGGCTGATACGATTTTCGATCTGGCGAGTCTGACGAAGGTCGTAGCCACGACTACCAGCATCATGATCCTCGTCGAACAGGGCAAAGTTCGCTTGAGTGATCCGGTGGTCCAGTTCATTCCCGAGATGAAAGGCGAAGGCCGCGATGCGATAACGATCGAGCATCTCATGACGCACATGAGTGGTTTCGCTCCGGATTTCGATTTGCGCGATCGCTGGACCGGGTACGACGAAGCAATGAAGCGTCTCTATCGCGAGCCATTGCGAAGCACACCGGGCACGCGGTTCGTTTACAGCGATATCAATTACATCGCGTTGGGCGAGGTGGTCCATCGCGCGAGCGGTTTGATGCTCGATGAGTTTGCGCGACGAAACATTTTCACACCGCTCGGGATGCGCGACACCGGTTTTCGACCTGACGCCAAAATGCGCGCGCGAATTGCGCCGACCGAAAAACGGCGTGGGCAGATGAGTTATCTCGGCGATACGGGAGCGGACGCCGGATCCGCGGGCGACGAATGGTTGCGCGGCCAGGTTCACGATCCAACTTCGTTTCGCATGGGCGGCATCGCCGGACATGCGGGCTTGTTTTCGACGGCTGATGACTTAGCAATCTTTTGTCAGATGCTTCTAAATGGCGGCGTTTACAATGGCGTCCGGATTCTCAGTCCGATGACAATCGCGACGATGACTGAACCGCGCGCTGTCTCTGAAAGCGGCGCCGCGCGCGGTTTGGGTTGGGACATTGCGAGCAGCTTCTCAGCAAATAGAGGTGATCTGTTTCCGCTCGGCTCCTTCGGGCATACAGGATTCACCGGAACGTCGATCTGGATCGATCCGGCCAGCGATTCATTCGTCATCTTTCTCAGCAATCGCGTGCATCCCGACGGCAAAGGCGATGTCGGCCCCTTGCGTGGACGCGTCGCGTCGATCGTCGCCAGCTCGATGGTCGATGCATCCGCAACTAAAGCGCGCGAGCAATCGGCGAACAGCGCCGCGGAACTGCTTGCGAGTCTCGCGCGGCTTAATCGCAACACCAGCATCACGATCAATGCGGCCACGGTTTCAGACGCACAGGTGCTTACCGGCATCGACGTACTCGAGCGTGACGGCTTTAAAAGACTGGACGGGATGCGCATCGGGTTGATAACGAACCAGACGGGGCGCGATCGTTCGAATCGCTCGACGATCGATGTGCTATTCAAAGCGCCGAACGTCAAACTCGTGGCCCTCTTTTCTCCTGAGCACGGCATTCGCGGATTGGCCGACGAAAAAGTGTCGGATTCAAAAGACGAGCAGACTGGGTTGCCGATCTATTCGCTTTACGGAGAGACGCGCCGTCCAAAGCCTGAGCAACTGCAAGGTCTCGATGCGCTCGTTTACGACATTCAGGACGTGGGGGTGCGCTTCTACACTTACACCGCAACGCTCGGCAATGTGATGGAAGAGGCCGCCAAAGCAAAGCTCCGGGTGATTGTGCTCGATCGCCCGGATCCAATTAACGGAGTAGATGTCGAAGGCCCGATCGCCGACGCCGACAAATTCTCGTTCACGGCTTACTACTCGATGCCCGTGCGCTACGGAATGACGATCGGAGAGCTGGCGCGTTTCTTCAATGAAGAAAAACATCTCAGTGTCGATTTGCGAATCATCCAACTCGAGAATTGGCGGCGCGCGATGTGGTTTGATTCGACCGGTCTCACCTGGATCAATCCTTCACCTAACATGCGCAGCCTGACCGAAGCCGCACTCTATCCGGGCATCGGTCTTTTGGAGACAACCAACCTCTCAGTCGGCCGCGGAACCGACACGCCATTCGAAGTTGTAGGCGCGCCTTGGATCGATGGCGCGAAGTTCGCGAGCTATTTGAATAGTCGTCACATTCCCGGCATCCGTTTTATCCCCGTCCGATTCAAACCCAGCGCATCGGTTTTTAAAAACGAAGATTGCGGCGGCGTGAACATGATCATTACCGATCGCTCGAGATTTCAATCGGTCGCCGCCGGCATCGAAATCGCAGTCGCGCTGCACTCGCTGTATCCGTCGGATTGGAAGGTCGATAGTTACTTGCGGCTGTTGGTAAACTCAGAGGCGCTCGAGCATCTGAAGCGCGGCGAGTCTGCCGATCAAGTGATCCGTTCCTGGACCGCGACCCTCGACAAGTTCAAGCAAGAGCGCACGCGAGTCTTGCTCTACCCTTAATAGCGAAGCGGACACGCAGCAGAATCTCAGATTCAAAAGATTGTGTTTTTTCGAAGTGAACTGGGTTATAGTAGGCCAGTCTTCCCCAAGCAACCTGATACCAGACTTCTCATAACGAGGGATGAAGGTATGAGACGACGGTGGCCCACGGACAACCTGGCGGTAAAAATCCTTCTGTTGGGTTGCGCGTTTTTCACATCCGCTTTCGCGGTCGAGGCTCAACCGTCAAAAGCGAGTGACGGACCCAGCATCGAGATACTCAAGCTGCACTGGGAAAAACAGGTGCAACTGCCGCGAAACTACGACCCGTCGATATTGTCTACGGGCAGAACATCCAACGATCCGGTTGCCCGGACATCGGCTTCGGGTCCAGCAACTGCGGCCGATGCGACCCGCGCAGCAACGAGTGCGCAAAGCGAAGCCGCCGCTGCGAGCACGGTTTTTCCAGCGACTCCGGCACGATTGCCGGTGCGTTACGCCTATTCGATGAAGATTCGAAATGTCGGCACGAAAACGATTACGGCCGTTGCCTGGGATTATGTCTTTGCCGATAAGCCGATGGGTGCTGAACTAGGCCGCCACCAGTTTCTCAGCTACGAAAAGGTTGCTCCCGGCAAAAGCGTCACCTTTAAGAGCCAGCTACGCTCGCCGCCAACTCGCGTCGTGAACGCTGCAAATGGGCACGACAGCCAACGCCGTTACGCAGAAGTCGCCATGGTCCAGTGCGTAATTTACGGAGATAACTCTGTCTGGAAGAGCCCTCAAGCCAGACCGGATACCTGCAGTTTGTTGTCACAAGCGCGGCCCGTTAAGAAATAGCGCTGACACGCCGCGACAAAATTAGCACTTTTACGTTTGAACCTAATTATTGACTCCGCCGATAACTTAGTTTAAAAGTCTTCGAGCCACCCACATCATTTTCAATTGCAGCAGGAGGTACGATGAACGCCGTCAGACAAACCGGACTTCTGTTAAGCCTCATTTGTCTCTTGACATTCGCCGCCGTCGGTAATGCAAAAGGCACCCGCGCGAAAGATTCAACGCCTGAACCAACTGCCGCTCCGGCGGAGACTCTGAGTTTGCGTGAGCTCATCCCGCCAAAGTATCAGCGGCGATATGAGGAATGGAAAGCCGAGTTCCTTTCAACTGATATCGGCAAAGCACAGTGGGAGATGTATTCGCATCATCCGCGGCTGTCGTTGACGATCACCATCGGCGGCAAGAACGCCGAGGGAGCCGGCACCGGCGGTTATAAATGGAACGACAAGGGCGAATTGGTCGCCGCCACCATTGTCCTGGGCGAGCATTTGGATTCGGGTTTTCCCAGCGCTGTGTATTATCCGGTGATGAACGCGCTCGAGCCATTCGAGTCGCAGCAGCTAATCGGAGGTTCTGTCTTAGCGGCAACGAAGATAGCCCACGAGTTCGGCCACGTCATGAAAATCTCCAGCACGCCGGAGGACCTTTACAACCTGCAGGTGAAGTTAGTGCCGAGCTACAACAAGATTTTTTTGGCCAACGGCTATAACGTCAACGACCCGCGGCTGGTAGAGATGGCCCAGAAGATGGGCGGCAATCCCGTTCAGATTTGGGAAGATCGCGAATACTGGGGCGAGGCCAATGCGATGCTCTTCCTGAAGGACCGCGTCGAGAAAGAAAAATTCCATTGCCGCTTGTTCGGGAAGATCAAACGGGCGGTCGAAGAATACGCGAAAGACTACGAAGCGCGCTTCGCGGAAATCGCCAAAGAACAGGGCGCGATTTACACTTGCGGTTGGCGTTAAGAACTTAATAACACTTCAACGTTAAAATAAAACGGGGGCCGATTTCTCGGCCCCCATTTGTTTGAGTTGTGGTTGATGTTAGAAGTGAATCCGCAGACCGATTTCCATTTGGCGAGCGGCATACACTGAACTCGTGATGCGACCGAAGGTAGTGTTGCTCGTCAAACTGAGACTGCTCGGATCAGAGTATTGATTGTGATTGAACACGTTGGTGAATTGCATAGTGAACGTGGCTCCCACCCGCTCGGTGAACTTAATGTCCTTCGCGAGTGTGGCGTCCATGTTCCAACGGTTCAATCCGCGGATATTTCCAACGCTGCCGCAACTGGTGTCGATGCCCAGTACGCAACGACGGAAGTTGGCCCAAACCGCAGCCGGGTCGGCAAACAGATTGACCTGACTTGAGTTGTTCGTGCCTACGCTGGTCGCGTTGCCGGGCAAGAAAGCGGTTGACCCCGCAACCCCAACGTGAACACCAGGCTGCCCCGGAAAACCTGGGGTAATTGGAAGTGCGCTCTCAAACGCGCTGCCTCCGCTCGAGGTGTTACCCATTTCTCCAAATCCCTGACAGGCGGAACAGGCGCTCTCGCTGTATCCGATGCCGATCGGGAAACCACTCTGGGCAGTGAAAAAGGGCGATACCGACCAGCCATCAAGCAGCTTGCCTTTCCACCCGTGTTCACCTTTGAAGAAGGTGGGTCGATAGCTCCAGCCACTGGTGAAAATGTACTTGATATCGAAGACTTGCGGGCCGTAGCTGGCCTTCGGATTCCAAATATCAAGCCACTGGTTCGAGCTGTTGTACTGACCGATTTGCGCCGTACCCAACGCCTTTCCCCAAGTGAAGTTCGAGATCGACGTCAAGCCATGCCAATCATTCATCTTTAACGTAAAGAAGGCCGCGTTGTAATTTGAGTAACCCAAGCTGGTCGTTGTATTGATCGCCGTGGCTTGACTACTCAACATGGTCTTTCCAAGAGCCCACGAACTTCTGCCGTTCATAAACGCCCATAAGTCGGAAACTCTGGTTTGGCCAAAAAGATTGGTCGAGCCAGTCGAATTGATCACACTAGTACTTCTAAGCAAAGCCTGTGTGCAGCTCAACGCGCCGCAGAACGACGACCCAGTTCCACCAAATGCGGCCTCAAAGAACGCCTGATTAGGTACCGTAGCGATCAAAGCTGACAGAGCGGCCGCTTTTTGTGCTGCGGTGCCATTCGATTGAGTGATGTCGACTCCCGCGCAGCGTCCACCGCCGCCTGGAGCACAGAGAGCGGTCCAGACGTTCGCGAAAGCGTTTGCGAAAGTCTGTCCGTTAAGCGTCATCATGTATGGAACTGCATCCAGATTGATTTCCTCGAAGATGTTGGTGCTACGCTTGCCCATGTAGCCCATCTCGAAGGAAAGCTTGCGATTGATCTGACGCTGGATCGTGAAGTCCCAGGTATCGACGCGCTCCGGCTTGTAGTCCGGATCGAGCACGGTCGAATCTCCGGCTACCGCCTGTCCGCCAACGCCCGGGAAGAAAGGTTGTGGCAGAGTTTGGCTTGGAGCGGGCAGCGGCGCCACCAGGCCATCCGGCCCGACGCGGAACACATTGGACAAGTTAACGCTGGTGCCGCAGGTGCCGTTACTGAGCGCAAACGAACACGTGACCGGTTGGAGCAGGCCTGGCCCAAGCAGCGGAACCAAGACCTGATTCACTCCGTTGATGCGGCCCCACGTGCGACCGAAACCGCCACGTAATACAGTCTTCCCTTCGCCAAACAGCATTCCCAATGGTCCGGACTTATAGTTCGGACTCCAAGCTAGCGAGACGCGAGGGCTGAACCCTTTCTTGAACGGCGTGTACGGATAGTTGATGTGCAAGTTGCCGGTCGTTTCAAAACCCAGAGTCGGAGCTATCGCGCAAGTCAGACTTCCAGCGGGGCAACCGGTGCCGGCTAATGCCGCAGCCTTGCGCGCGGCGAGAAATGCATCCGTGTGAACCAGTGCACCACTGCTATCGACGAGTTCAACTTGCGCGCCATTCTTTTCGACTGGCGGCGTCTCGTACATGTAGCTCAACCCATAACTGAGCGTCAGCGACGGTTTAAGTCTCCAGGTGTCCGCACCATAGAAGCTGTAATACTTAATGGTGCTCAACTCCTGGGCCAGCGTGCCGACCGGTTGAATCTGCAAAGTTGAACCGGTGCGCGTGTAGATAACTTGCGTCTGACCCACCAGCCCCATTACAGATGCTGCCAGGTTCTGATACAAGCTGCTCTGCCCAGCGGCACTGACTGCGGTCGGAATGCAGGTTGCAGTCGCTGAGCCGCAACCGACGAAACTGGTATTGTTGAATGAAATTCCATACACGACCTGGTTATTGATCGTGCTGCCATTGTCGGTGCGGGTGTGGTAGTTGAAGTTGTTTTGGACCTGTCCGCCAAATTGGATCAGGTGATTGCCCTTGACCCAGGTCATATCGTCCCGAAGCATCTTGTCCTGACCGTCCCACACACGCTGACGCGTGCTTTGGTTATTGACGTTGTATGGAATTAACGCCGCGGTACTTTCGAAACCGTTGCCGCTGGTGCCGGCTGGCGTGATTTCGAGCGCACCACCTAAACCTGGAAGCTGCGGAGGATCGTTCGCTGTTCCCCACTGCCACCAGTTCCATAAATAACTCAAGCGGAGGTCGTTTGTCAGGCGTGAGGAGAGATTGCTCGTTAATCCGAGCACCATTAACTCGCCAAGCTGCGGCCGGGTCGCCGATGACGCATATTGCCCAAGCTTTCCTGCCACAAGACCGCCAACGTCAACCTGAACATTCGGGATGTTCAACAACTTGAAAGCCCGAAACGATCCAAAGAATCTATTCTTTGAATTGAAATCGTGGTCCATGCGCCAAACGTAGTTGTTTGACGTCAACGGCAATCTAATCGTGCCAACATACCCCTGGGTATTGAACTGATCGCCGGCGTTTGGACCGGGATCGTTGGGCAAAGGCAAGAAATTCGTCCACAAATTCTTGATCGTCCCGCTAATACCTATGTTGCGCGGATCCAAAGTTGTGCCTGCAGCACCGCCACATACCGACCCGTAGGCGGCCAAGGTGCAAAGTCTCGTACCCGAATTCGTGAAACCTGATACTGCACTGTTGCCCACAGTGACCGTTACAGGAAACGGATTTAAATTGTAAGGAATATAGGCTGTGCTCTTACCGGTTGGGTCGGCGGGATCTGCGACTGGAATCTGAATGACTCCGGCTCTCATCGCGGCAGTTGGATAGGCTCTTTCGAATATGCCCGTGCCCGGAAAGCGGAATCCTTCATAGCCAAAGAACAGATAGGTCTTACCGCCCAGAATCTTCTTGGGGATGATTGGGCCCCCGACAGTGAAACCGAAACGGCTGCGGTGGTTGGGAATGATCGGAGTGTATTGCAGAACACAATTGTTGTCACCGGAACTCAGCGTCGTCCCCGCTGAACACAGGTTTCCGGTCGGCGCAACACCCTTCGTAAATACCGAGTGATTGTTAACCCACGAGTTCGCCGCGCCGTGGTTGGTCGCGTAATAGTAACCATAGCCCGAACCGTGCCACTGATCGGTTCCACGTCGGGTTACCATTTGCACCTGCGCGCCGCTCGATTGGTTGAAGTCATTCGTCTGACCAAAGGTGTTGACCTTGAATTCCTCAACGGTCTCGATTGGGGTCGCAACCACACCCGAAGCCATCGCGCTCGTTTGAGCACCAGCCAAACCGGTGAAGTTTTGGATGTAGCCGATCGTATTGCCCGCCATGTCATCGGTATTGTTGCCGCCATCGACCGTGAACGTGTTCTGATCCATGTAGCTGCCGCCGATGTCGCCTCTCGGTGTTACGCCGGGCTGCAGACTGAGCAGCGAGGTGGCATCACGACCGAGGTTCGGCAACAGTTCCAGTTGCTTCAGATCGATCGTATTGCCGATTGTCGCGTTGGCAGTTTGCAGTTCTGAACCAAGCGGCGTCGACGTCACAATCACGGTCTCCGAAAGCGAACCGACCTCGAGTGTGACGTTGACCGTCAGCACCAAACCGATGCTGATCTTCTGCTGGGCCATCTTCGAAGTCTTGAACCCGGTCTTGCTGACGACGATGTCATACAGGCCGGGGTTTACAACCGGAAAGTTGTAACGTCCTGCATCGTTCGTCGCCGAGGTTTGTTTACTGTTGGTGGCAGTGTCGGTCAACGTAACGTCCGCGCCGGGTACGGCTGCACCCTGCGGATCGGTCACGAGACCGGTGATACTGCCTGACGAAGCTGTTTGCGCACGGGCGGAGCTGGCGGCGAGCATGCATGCAAGCACGACACAGGCAACCCACCCGACATAGAACGCGAGTCTTTTCATTAGCGATCCTCCTCGAGAAAATGGAATGCTCCAGAACCAACATTGGCCGAAATACACCAATGCAGTTCCCCTGACTTGAATGAAACCAATTGAAGAGTTAACTACGCTCGAAAAAATGACGTCGGTTCGCGTATGACTGAAGCTAGCGTATCGGACTAAACGATAAAAAATACCGCGGCAGTATATATGCGCCGTCGCGGGGGTCAAGCTTTTTTTCTATGTTCTCGTATTGCGCTCCAAAAGTTTGGATTAATGATGGCTAATGGACTGTAACGAAAAAACCACTCCGAGTATGTTTACGTCTTTGTTATGGCGCGCTTACATTGAAAGTTGGCTGCTCGTATTTTCTGATTGAAGTCGACAGTAATCAGAGTGACCGTCGGCTCTGCAAGGAACGTTCCGTTCAGTTTGTCGAGTTTCCTGGCTACCAATTTCCGCGACGCGATACGCAGTCTGGCCAAGTGTCGTCGAGGTGCCGAACTGAGGTCCCCAGCGGTCGGTGGACTAATAGACATATTTGTTGATTCCGTTGCACAAAACTTGCACGGAAATATGTTGCCGGCCGAATTGAAAGCAGTGGTTTTCTGATTCGTGTTCGCGATGATCGCCAAAAACGACGATTAGTCACAGTTTAGTGAGGTGTGCAGTCGCGGAGTACGTATCTTCTTTTCGTTAGCGCTCCGAAAATATGGAAAATTCATCCATTAATCTGAAATTCTCAGTCGAGAATTTCAAATCTGAAGAGCGCACGCTTCCATTATTCGATTTTATCGGAGTGATAAAATCTTTTAGTTTTTCTTGTAAGTCTGAGGCTACTAGAATTGCGGCCTTCCCGCAAAATGTTCAGCGTTTTGGCCGTTTCATGGGCCTGAGCAGTGTTTCTAATCATCCAGTAAAGAGGAAACAAATCGATGAAACATCACCCCAAGTTCGTAGTTTGTTTGGTCGCCCTCGTTGCATTCATGTTTTGTTGTACTGCTGTCTCTCTGGCGCAGGAGACGACCGGTACAATTTCTGGCACGGTCAAGGACGCCAATGGAGCCATCGTCACCGGCGCGACTGTGACGGTCACCGATAGCGCGAAGAAAGTGGTGGTCCGAACTATTCAAACCGACGACAATGGGCAATATACCGCCCGCGATCTGCCAGTTACCAGTTATGACGTGACCGTCGAAGCAAAAGGTTTTAAGAAACACATCGAGAGCAACGTCCAGGTTGACGTAGGGCATCAGCGCACCCTTGATATTGGTCTGCAACCCGGCGACGTCGCTGAGACGGTTACCGTCGAAGCTGCTCCTGTTGCGGTTCAATTGACGACCCCGGCGTCGTCCACCGTCATCAACGGTGATCAGGTGCGCGAACTTCAAATCAATAACAGAAATTTTATTTCGCTCGCGACTCTGAATCCCGGCGTTACCAACGATTTGGATGATCTCGTATTCACCGGCACCAATAATCCTGAAACGCAAGTCGTAAATCGTGCTTTGATATCTGTGAATGGATCGCGCAGCACCCAAAACACGTTTACCGTCGATGGCGCCGACGTTACCGATCGCGGATCGAATCTGACGATCCAAGCCTATCCGAGTGTTGATTCAATCGGTGAGTTCCAGGTTCTGAGAAGCCTCTACCCAGCAGAATCGGGCCGCAGCGGTGGCGGTCAGATCAACGTCATCACCCGCGGTGGCGGCGACAAATTTCACGGCAGCGGCTACGAATTTGTCCGCAACGAAAAGTTGAACGCCAACGATTTCCAAACCAACCGGACACCAAGTTTGGCGTCGGTACTCGGAACGGACTCGAATGGCAAATTAAAGCGGCGGCCATTTCGTTATAACGACTATGGTTTCACCATTGGCGGCCCGGTAATTCTCCCTCGGTTTGGAGAAGGTGGACGGGCGACTTTCAAACCCGCGAGAACCTTTTTCTTCTTCTCAGAGGAAGACCGCTACGACATTCGTTATCCCACATTGGGACCTACCGCGGTTCCAACCTCGGCAATGAAGCAGGGTATCTTCCCGATTCCGATTTGCTTGAGCGCATCGAGTTCGACGAACTGTACTTCGATCTTGCCGGCCGGCGCCACCCTCAGCAGCGCCGCCCCGGTCAGCAACGTCGCGCAACAATACATCAACGACATCTGGAGTCACATTCCTGATCCGACAACTGCCGCGACACTCCAACTAAGCTATCCCACCCGTAACGTCGCTAAGTTTCGACAGGAGATCGT
>DASQYL010000237.1:0-4902 GCA_035639235.1 Pyrinomonadaceae bacterium
AGGAGGCTACGTCTCAAGCTACGTGCCATTTGCTGCAGCGTGGAAGCCTAAATTGAATTTCAGTTTTTCTTAGAGAATGGGAACATTTGGACGTGTGAGTGAAAATAAAATGAATTTAGGCGTCGCCAAATGTGTCAGCGATTCCCAGTTTTGGCACAGATGGCAGCTCTCAGGAGGATGGCTTCTGCACTTGTTTCGATTTTGCGGGTGCAGCATCTTGTTCCTGTTTCAAGTCCTGAGCCAGACCGTATGCAAAGTCTTTGGCCGCCACGGTCGCATCGTCAAACTTCTTGGTGAGATCAGCTTTGGTCAATCCCTTTTCCCTTAGTGTCGCTGCCTCTTTTTTCCAAACAAGATCTCTTCCTGCGCGGGCTTCTGCTAATGTGTCCTGAATTAGTGCCAAGCTGATGTCTTGCATCCGATATGATGTGTCGAGTTGCCTGACTATTTGAGACAAGAATTTTCCGATTGCCTCAAGTTCCTCGCTCGCTGAGAACTCTGATGTGGGCTCTTCAAGCTGCTTATCAAATTCTTTTCGACGCCGTGCGTATAGCGCCTCGTCGACCAGCTTTCGGAGAACGACTGCCTCTTTAACTCCCGACTCGGCCACGATTCGATTAATCGCATCGAGCTGATCAACGTAAGGATTAAATCCGTACATTTTCGATTTTGAAATTGGTCTTCTGCTCTTTCTCATTGATTCCTAATGTTCCTTAATCTCGGTCTCGCGGTTCTCTGAAATTGCGCGACCTAATTTAGCTCTAAACTGATGCAAATAACAGACTTGTGGAAAACATTAGGATGTCTAAGCAAAAACATTAGGATTCTTAAAACTCTAAGGTGTGTAAATTCATTAACTTAAGCCGATCGGAAAGTCGAAAACTGGTCCCTATCCTGTCCGCTCATTAATCTTCATTCCTAATGTCAATTCCTCCGGCCTCGCAGAGGCCAAAAAACCACTCTCAAAGTGCTTCGATTTCTAACTCGAAATTTCGGTCAACTTGGCATAACTCGTAAGAGTGGGGTTAGGACTTACAGATTGTTCAACTACACGTAGAAGAGCCGCCTTCGAGAGTTCCGAAGCCGCTTACCTTGCAACCCGGGGGCGCGTTGAGACGCGCCAAACCACGACCTCTCGCCAGAAGGGTTTTTGTCCTCATCTTCCTGAAACCATAAGGTTGGTAAGAGGACAGCCAGAGGGTTATTAGATCCGTACCAGCTCGCGGGTATTAGAAGTACGCGGAATCGAATCTAGGTAGAATACAGGTAATGAAACATCAGGCATTCAATCTTGACGAAGCAATAGCAATCCTAGAACGAACGGCCGCAACCCTGACAGCGCTGCTCAACGGGCTGCCGGCTACCTGGATAACAGCCACAGAAGGCGAAGGCACCTGGTCGCCCTACGACGTGATTGGGCACCTAATCCATGGAGAGCGCACCGACTGGATTCCGCGGGCTCGGCACATTCTGGCTGGCGATACGCGGCCATTCGAAACGTTTGACCGGACCGCTAAAACGATCGAGAGCAAGGGTAAGAGCCTCGCTGATATACTGTCGGTTTTCGCGGAGCTTCGCCGAGAGAATATTGCTACGCTGTTGGACCTGAATTTGACGGCAGCCGATTTAGAGCAGAAGGGTCTGCATCCTGAGCTTGGCGAGGTCACGCTGAGCCAATTGCTGGCCACCTGGGTGGTTCACGATCTCGATCACGTCGCCCAGATTGCCCGTACAATGGCAAAGGCTTACGGCAATGCCGTAGGTCCGTGGACGGCGTATTTATCAATCTTGAGTGACAGGGTATAGGTGACCAGCCAGATTCGCGTGATATTGTCGGCGCAAACTTCCGAGAGGGATTCGCGGTTGCCGGTCGAGTCTTTCCCACCGTCGCCCTAAGCGTCTTACAGCTTGAGGCCGCAGCCGCATCAGCCGCCGAAAACGATCTTCATTCCAGTCAGCGCGTGCCTCGCGGAGCAGTCGATCTACTCGCCCTAGAAGGCGCAGCCTCGAAAGCCAACAGTCGATCAGCCTGCAACGGAACGATTACGGCTGTCTGCAACAATGTACAGGTCGCGTAGCAGTGGATTGCGTGCTCGTCGCGCAATGGTCGATCGGTGGGAACTTCCGATTCTGAAACGAAAGTTGGCATCGCTGGTACTTCGCTTTTTGGCAATTGGGCGAGCGGCACGACTGCTAGACCGTCGCGCCGCCCCCGTCAGGTCAGTACTCACTAGGCAATAACATAGTCGTCGAACTGCGATCGGCCTCGGTTATGAGCCAGATGGCTTGGCCTTTCGCCGTGCGGTAAGCGCTCAACAAACGAAAGCCTCTCTTGAGCGCAAGTTCGTTCTCCCTCTGGTCGTCGTCGGAAAGTTCTCCGAAGTCACAACTCATGTGACGGCGCAAGAACTCAATTGCTGTCTGTCCCGCGATCATGAGTGCTTCTTCGGCTCCGGGAGTGATGTAGGTTTGGCCCAGCGCAAAGCGGGTCACGCTGGTTTGCACAGCTGTGTTATGGTTTCGTCGCATCGATTTTTCCTCCTGACGGTTGAAAGGTTGGTGCCTGGGCTAGGCGAGCGTTGACGCGCTTTCCTAGCCCCTCTCGTTATTGCTCGCGCTCGTTCTCGCTGGCTTGTAGTCGTCCGGCTCGCAGGATTTGATCAGCGGCGCGGAAGATTTTCTGTGCGCTCTTTTCGGGGATGGCGTCGGCGTCGTAGCCGATAGCGGGGCATAACCAGTTCTGTATGTAGCCACGGCAGAACTCCGCGCCTTCGAGGTTCAAAGCTTCGCAGCACAGCAAGGCGACTGCTTCCGCTTCGATTTCGCGCAGGTTCTTGGGCGAGCGTTCGGTATCGGTCAAATCCGCTTCGCTGGTGTGTCCTAGAATGACGTGGGACGTCTCGTGGAATAGGGTTTTGTGCGGAAGTTGCGCAACGGGATTGATCGCGATCTGTCGCTTCCGCGCGTATCCCTGACAGTTCCCGTCGGTGTCGGTGAATGCGATCCGCTCAATGTCCAGAGCGGCTAGCGCTCGCTCTGCGTCCCACTCCGGCAAGCGCGGCGGCGTGAATTCGTCGCCGATGGTCTGCGAGATGGCAAACCATCGCGCCTTGTGCATGAAGCTGGTGAATGTGTGCTCGCCGTTTTCGCCGTCGCTCTGATTCGCGTCTTGCTCATCGCGAACCTTGCGAGTGATCGGCATGCACAGAATCAAGGCTCGCTCGCTGCGCTTAACTGTTCGTCCTAGTGCCTGCCATCCGGGAAACGTATTGATCGGGCCGGGTTCAATTCCGCGCATTTGGCATTGCACAAGCGCGAGAATTTGATTTCCGACGCTATAGGAATGAAAAGCTGAGTAAGCTTCCATGATCATGCCCGGCTTGTTGACTGCCTCAACTAACAAGGCTGACCACTTGGGAATATCGACGTGCTTCGTTCCGTGTCTGTCCATGATGTAACGCGCTCCTTTCGCTACGAGGGGTTGTTGGTCTTTGGCTTGTAAAATGCGTTTTCCCCTTCCGTAGTGGAGGCGCAGCACGGGTGGGCGCTCAGCACCGCACCTGCAAGGTCGAAACGAAGTGGAGAACCGGAATGGAGCCTGCGTAATGGAGGTTGCGGTGATGGGCTCACGTGCGAAGCTGGGAACGAGGAAGGGGAAAACTAGATCAATTTTTCGACCACAGCTGAAATGGAGCATGAGCGAAATGACGGCCAGAGCAGTTACTAAATCAGCCATCGCTTTACGTCTTAATCTGTGGTGCTATTCTTGACGTATAACGTGCCGCGTTATATGCTTGGCAGGTGATCCGGAGCTTCCGCTCGAAGGAAACCGAAGACCTCTTCCAATATCGTCACAGCCGACGCTTTCGGGCCTTCGAGAGGGTAGCGTTGCGAAAGCTCCTGCAGTTGCACGCCGCTACGGAGTTGCACGTGCTAGCCTCCCCGCCGGGGAATCAATTGGAGTCACTACGAGGTGATCGAAAGGGACAGCACTCAATCCGCATCAACGATCAATGGCGAATCTGTTTCGTCTGGCGGAGCGGCCACGCTTTCGACGTGGAGATTGTGGACTATCACTAGGAGCAGTAATTATGGCGAATAAACAAACAGCGCTCATGCCGGCCGTGCATCCGGGCGAGATTCTCCGCGAGGACTTTCTCAAACCTCTGGGCTTATCGGTCAACCAACTGGCACTCGAACTTCACGTGCCAGCTACTCGCATCGGCGAAATCGTCAATGAGCGCCGCAGGATTACGGCGGACACGGCTCTGCGGTTGGCCAGATACTTCAACACCAACGCCGAATTCTGGCTTAATCTGCAGAACTTTTACGATCTGGAAATATCTAAACGTACTGGGATCACTTCCCGCATAGAACGCCAAGTCCATCCTTCAACTCACGCGGCTTAACCTTCAGATGAGGAGAAAAAAGGTTAAGAGCCGACCATTCTTGACGATCGCCAAGCGGCATCCCGAACTTCTCCTGGAAGCGTGAGTGATTATGCGGATAAGAGCCACACATCCAGGCGAGCACCTGGCTGAGGAGCTTGAAGCCGTCGCGATGAGCGCGGCTGAGTTGGCGCGCAATCTGGAGGTGCCGACCAATCGTATTACTGGAATCCTCAACGGCCAGCGTGCCATTACTGGTGACACGGCGTTACGCCTGGGACATTTCTTCGGGACCAGCGCGCAGTTTTGGCTAAATCTGCAAAGTTTGTACGAACTGCGCCTAACCGAACAGAAGGTGGGAAAGTTAATCAGGATTGTAAGTACCCTGCTTTTAGGACCAGCCATAAGTAGAGAGTTCCGGGTTTTGGGTTAAGAGATATTCTCTGGGCGTCATGTCTCCCAGAGCGTCATGTGGTCGCCCCTCGTTGTACTCCTTCAGCCACCTTTCGGTCTG
>DASQYL010000238.1:0-2257 GCA_035639235.1 Pyrinomonadaceae bacterium
GGGGTTAGTTTTTCTTTCGGTAGTATCGCTCGTTTTGCTGGGCGGCGAGACGCTGCGGCCATTCTCTCTGGCGCTGTTAATGGGCATTCTCTTCGGCACTTACGACACGATCGCCGTCGCTGGGCCAATTATGGTCTGGTGGGAGAAGCGGCTTGCGTCGTCTGAGCGTCTTGCCGTGTCCGCCGGTCCCGCTCAATCGTCGAGAGCTGCTTTACGCACAGAGCGTGGCGCCGGTAACAAGTCATCGCGAGCAACACTCGCGCGGGAACAAAAATCGTAGGCAGGCGTCTAATCGATCGGTTTTATTTTGGTCGTGATGTTTGCAGTTTGGTTGTGACAGCGGCAGTTTTAGGGCCTGTTTGTCCTTGACTTTGTCGTCGCTCGCGGCATAGACTGCGACCGTTGCTGGCCAATTAAATAGCTTGAAAACGCGCCCTTGCTTCATTTGAAAAGGGAAGGCAGGGACGGTTTGTAGCGTCGTAGTCGGCCAGTTTATTTTGTGTCTCGCAGGGTGGCTGGACTCGACGTGAACACGCAAACCCTTCCGCTGTACCTTCTTCTTGATTGCAGTTTGCGGGTTCGGTCACGATTCGCGTAACCGTTTGACTGGTTCGTCCGTTTCATTACCCTTGACCCAATTGGCGCCGACTGAGAGGAGCTAAAAGATGTTCGAAAATTTGGTTGAGTCAGGATCGCACTCCGAGGACCTCAAGCGCAAAGGCAGTTTTCTGATCGGATTCGCGCTGATATACATCGTCCTGATTTTTGCATTCGCAATTGCCGGCATTTTGTGGTATTCAGCCACGATCGATGCGCAGACTCTCGAACTCACAGCATTGGTCGCGCCCGTGCCGGTTCCGCAAGTGCAGCAGCAGAAACAGGAAGCGAAGCCCGAAAAACAGGATTTGGCAAAGAACGTCGACGTCCGCAAGGAAGCGATCGCCGACGTTACGCGTACCGACCTCGTGCCGAAAGAAATCTCCGCGAAGGCGAGCGACATTCCGCCGGTGCGAAATAATGTGCAAACCGTGATTTGTCCGACGTGTGGAAATTCAGACGCAGCCGCGCCGGCTGCCCCCGGCGCCGGCACCGGGATAATTTCCGCTGCCCCGACGACCGTGAAAATGGATGAAGCTCCGCCGCCGCCGGCGCCCACACCGAAGCCCACCCCGCACGCGCCGATTTCCGGAGGCGTGCTAAACGGTAAAGCCATCCGTCTGGTGACGCCGCCGTATCCCGCAATTGCGCGCAGCGCGCATGCGTCGGGCGCCGTAAACGTACAGGTCACGATCGATGAAAACGGAAACGTGATCTCAGCGGTCGCCACGTCCGGCCATCCGCTGTTACGCGCAGCCGCGCAGTCGGCCGCGATGGCTTCTAAATTTTCGCCGACGAAACTTTCCGGACAGCCGGTGAAAGTCAGCGGCGTAATTATCTACAACTTTGTAGCGCAGTAAGATCGGGCGGCGCCGGTTGCTCCCATGCGAGTGGCCGGCGCCAACTTCTTGCGGCCCGCAGGAACAAAACGTAATTAAAAACTTTTGGAGGAGTTACCGTGACTATTCTGACAACCATCCTCGGAACGAAAGCGATGGGCTTTCTTCTGTTTCTCTTGCAAGCTTCGCCCAGTCCAGCCGCCGGCTCATCGTCGGGCAATGAATTTACGATGACCGAAATGGTCAAGAACATGGGCCCGGTCGCCATCACGGTCGTGATCATTCTTTTGATCATGTCTGTTTATTCAATTGCGATCATGGTCGAGCGTTATCTGACCTATACCGCGGCGAAGAAGCAGTCGCGCGAGTTCGCGCCACGCGTCGCGCAGGCTTTGAAAAATAATCGCATTGAAGAAGCGATTAATATCAGCGACAAGCATCGCAAGTCGCACCTGGCGATGGTCGTCAACAGCGGCCTGCAGGAATTTCGCGCGCACGAGCAGTCGAGCGACATCTCGGGTGACGAAATCGAAGCTTCGAAGCGCGCGCTCCAAAGGGCGATTGCGATCAAAACCGCTGAGTTCCGGCGTGGCTTGTCAGGCTTGGCGACCATTGGTTCGACCGCGCCGTTCGTCGGTTTGTTCGGAACCGTGTTCGGCATCATCAATGCGTTCCGCGGCATGAAGAACGCCGAGACCGCTGGTATCGCGGCAGTCGCCGGCGGTATTTCGGAAGCGCTCTTTACGACGGCGCTCGGTCTGGTTGTGGCAGTGCCTGCGGTCTGGTTGTTCAACTACTTCACGGGTAAGGTCGATGGCTTT
>DASQYL010000239.1:0-2393 GCA_035639235.1 Pyrinomonadaceae bacterium
CACGCCACTTACGAAACCATCAGTTTCGTTTCTACATTACGACCGGCTGCGGATATTGTCAAGCACTAACGAAACTGATATTTTCGGAAATGCAGAAGCCGCTTATGAAACGTCAGAAATCCCGTTCTCCAGAAACAACGCTAGGGCGGCCAAGAAGCGAGGAGTCCCGCCAAGGAATTTTGGAGGCAGCCTATGAGCTGTTAAAGACGAAAGGGTTCCGCTCTATTGGTTCGCATGAGATCGCAAAAGCTGCCGGAGTAAGCAGCGCCACGTTATACAGATGGTGGACGTCGAAAGAAGAAATCCTCTTTGACGCGTGCTTTGAACATATGAGGCCTATCCTTGCGGTGTCCAGTGCTGGGTCAGGCTTGTCACGGCTGCGCCGTTATGCGCTGCGTGCGACTGAGTTCCTGCGCTCCGAAGATGGTGCGGTTATGGCGCGGCTCCTGATCGGCATTCGGGACGACACGCGACTCCACCAGATGTTTCTGCAAAGATATATGATGCCGAGACGTCAGATCCAACGGCAGATCATCGAAGAAGCTATCGCGTCAGGCGAACTGAAGCGCACGACCGACCCGGAGTTATTAATCGACGCCCTCAACGGCCCTTTGTTCTTCCGTTGGCTGCAGGGGCACGCCCCATTGGACAAGCGCTTTGCCGAACGCATCTTTGAAAACGCAATTCGTGCATTCGAACCAACAGCATTACCTAGGCATAGATCGAAGACAAAACCACGATGACTTCCGATCCCCGCACGATCTTCGGTCGAGCATCTTCGCGAGAATCTAGGTGCAACAGAATTAGAACGACCGCCGCTCGCGATTACCAACCTTGAAGCCATCGCTAAAGGGGCCGCGGCAAGATCCTGATAACCGCATCCGTGCGCAACCCGTAGTCTTGAAGCTGTCGAACATCGTCGGTTTGACGATCAGGGCCGGCTCGGGAACACATACTTCCTTTATGTAGCGGCGTGAAAAATGATGCCGACTGCATAACGATGACCGGATGCGGCTGACACCGTAGCTGAATAAGGTAATGAGTGAGCGGAACCTGTTATGGCGTCCATCTCTCCCTGCCGATATTCGATGAAGGACTTTCGCAATTGGTGTCGAATCGATTTGTGAGCAATTTCAATCAAAAACTTGGTTCGCTACGGTGGAAACTCCGTAGCGCGATTTCGGTTGCGAGCTCCGCGTAACCAGCGCGGCGGGCACTCGGTTGATTCACTGCTTTTCGCAATTCAGAACTAAGTTTCGTTAGGTTTTCCAGTCGGTGACAATGAGAGACGTGCACATCAAAACGCGACCTTCGCGTTATTTACGTCAATGTCACGCCAAGTGAAATTTCGTCTGAATTTGAGTGTAGCTGTAACTAGCTGACAACAAGGGAGTTATTGGTGGAGCAGAGGGGGATCGAACCCCTGACCTCCGCATTGCGAACGCGAACTAGTTGGTTCCACTGACTACTACGTATTCTCATTGGTTACTAAACATTCAACAAAAGCAGCCGTCCGAGAGAATTTGCATTCCATAGCTTCCCACAGCTTCCTATGCCTTTCCCTACATTCGCGTCAACCTGACGCCAAAAAAATCTAGAGACGTCCAGCGGATTTCAGACATGAGGTGGCGAGTTGCGCGCCGACCGCACATCGCTCTAACGGGGAATCTCCGGCAAGTCAATCAGTTCTCCTCGCATAATCTTTTGTCTCTCATTTCCTGCGCGCCTAAGCGTTTCTGAGAATGATCCTGCGGGCGGAATAAGAACACTAAGCTCCTTAATCGTCTGTATGCAATAAGTAAAGAAAGTCAGTTTCTTTCGCCGCGAGGCAGTGAAGTTTTTGATTCATAGAGCTTCATCAACAGCGGGTTTCGACCGTTGACCGTGCGCTCGGCCCACTGCCGTTGGAGTGGCGTTCGACTTGATAATTCAACCGTCCAGACCTAAATGCTTGTGATACCGCCCAGCCGAACTTATCATCGCCCGCTGCGATTGAATCCGAAAAGGAATTCTCCGGCTCGCCAAAAGAGCGATGACTTTTATACACAGCACATCCTTAGCATTCCGCGAATATCGTGGCATGGACGCCGAATTGTCAGCCCGTATGGCCACAGTTCTGCTTAAGCTCGTGGCCGTCATCTTATTTTGTACCGCAGTCGTATACCCCCAGTCAGAACGTTTAATTGTCCGCGGTGAAATCCGAGATCAACATGAAGACTTGATTGTGGGAGCGAGAGTTAGCCTAACTGATCCGAATAAATTGTCACGGGAGGTGATCAGTGACGTTAATGGGGCCTTTCGTTTTGGTGGTTTAGAACCCGGGCGTTACGAGCTGAGCATTGTTGCTGTCGGCTTCTCGGGTCATGTCGAAACATTCTCGATGCGCCCTGATC
>DASQYL010000240.1:0-6640 GCA_035639235.1 Pyrinomonadaceae bacterium
TCATCTTGAAGAAGTGATCCCCGCGCGCAATCGTTTCCGCAGTGAAACCGCCCTTGGTGCCACCGCCCGGCGCATATAACTGTTCTTCATAACGGCCGTCCGACTTAATTTGCGACGCCAGAATTCCGTGATCGCTATCGACCTGCCCGAGGATCGCGGCACCCGCCCCGTCTCCGAAAAGAATGCACGTCGATCGATCGGTGTAGTCAACATAACGAGTTAACAGCTCCGCTCCGATGATCAGCGCGTATTTGATTTGGCCGCTGCGAATCATCGGACTCGCCAAAGTTAAGCCGTACAGAAATCCGGAGCACGCGGCGACTATGTCCATCGCCGCAGCCTTATTCGCCCCCAACTCAGCCTGAATCAAACACGCCGTCGAAGGCAGGATTTGATCCGGCGTCACCGTCGCGCACAGAATCAAATCGATTTCAGCCGGATCGATGCCCGCCCGCTCAATCGCTTCGCGCGAAGCGCGCACGGCAAATTGCGACGTGTACTCTCCGGCAGCCGCCTTACGCCTTTGTTTGATGCCGGTGCGGCTAACGATCCATTCGTCCGAGGTGTCGACCATCTTTTCCAGATCGGCGTTAGTCAAAACACCTTCCGGATAAGAATGGCCCGTACCGAGGATTCCCGCGTTCACATTGTTCATCGATTGTTCGCTGTGGCGATCGCGTAGCGGCTACTATGCGTTCTGTTCGACCTGAATAACCTCGCGGCCTTTATAGTACCCACACTTTGGGCACACGCGATGTTGCATGCGCGGCTCCTGGCAGTTTGGGCACGTCGCCGTCTGCGGCACGCGCAGCGCATCGTGCGCGCGGCGTTTGCCCGTGCGAGCTTTTGAATGTCTACGTTTTGGATTTGGCATAATTACTCCGAAAATCTATTTTTGATTTTTGATTTGCGATTTCAGATTCTCTCTGCTCGGTGGGCGAACAGGCAATCAAAAATCTAAAATCTTAAATCCTTTAATTTCTCCCAACGTGAATCAATCTGCTTTGTTGAGCAATCGCACGTGCTCACATTCAAATCAGTTCCGCAGTTTGGACATAAACCTTTGCAGGCTTCGTCGCAGAGCACGTGACCCGGCAGGGCCAACGTAATTTCTTCACGAACAAGGTCGTCGAGCTCGATGGCCTGACCGTCAAAAGCCGCGAGACTCAAATCATCCTCGCTCAACTCATGCTGTTCTTCATGCTTCCAGACGACGGCGGGCGTAAATCTTTCAGCGAACTCAACGTCGATTGCAAACTCAACTGGTTTCAAACATCGGCCACAGGGAACGGCAACTTTCGTATGCAGATCCCCGCGCAATTCGACTTCATTTCTCTGGCGAACGCGACCTGAAACGGTTACCGGCTCAAGCACTTTCAGTTCCTGTTCATCGAACGTCAGCTCGTCAATACCGTAAGTCCGGGCTATCTTACCGCCGGATTTTTCCAGGTTTTCAACGTCTATCCGCATATCGAAACCCCCTGGCTGACTCACAGTCCGCATCAGGGGGCATCGCACAAAGTCGCTAATTATAACTATCGAGGCGGCGCTTTCAAAACGCGGCGCGCATTTTCACGGGCCGACGCTTCTATTGGTGCAACTGCTGAATCGAATCTCTAACCAACAGACTTAGCTGCTGGTCGTAGCTTTTCGCTTTATTTTCCGGGCCTTTTTCGAACGCTTCGGTTCCGTTTCGTTTAGCTTTTCGCACTCATCACGCCACATCGACTCCAACTTGTTGTTATCCACGACGCCACACTCATTCAACATTTCGATGAGACTCTTGACCAGCGCATGATTCGTGTACGCAGTTTCGGAATGACGCAGCAGCAACTTCAAAGCCTGTTCAAGTCTCTCGGCCAAACGTGCGAGCGTGTTCTCGAGCATCGTCATGCGCTCGAGTAGATGTTCTTCGTGTGGCGTCGTCGAGGGAATATCGACGCGCACCGATGGCGGTTGCACGACGAGCATCAGGCGCGTACCGCAACGCAAGCAGAACTCCTGGCCGAGCGGATTAGCTGTCCGGCACTTTTGGCAATAGTGTGAAATCGCGCGTTGCATAGCCGATGTGCTTGTACTTTGAACTTTGAACTTTGAACTTTGTCGTCTGTTGACAGTACTAAGTACAAAGCACAAAGTACAGCGATTTAATATTCATAAAATCCGCGTCCGCTTTTTCGTCCCAGCCAACCCGCATCGACGTATCGCTGCAACAGCGGACACGGGCGATATTTCGAATCGCCGAAACCATCATGTAGCACGTTCATGATCGCAAGGCAAACGTCCAGGCCAATGAAGTCTGCCAGCGTCAGCGGGCCCATCGGATGATTCATGCCAAGTTTCATGATGCCATCGATGCTCTCGCGCGAGGCAACGCCTTCGTGTAAAGCGAAAATCGCTTCATTGATCATTGGCATCAACACTCGATTGGAAATGAAACCTGGATAGTCGTTGCAATCCAGCGGCGTCTTGCCCAATTTCTCGCAGAGCCTTCGCACCTTTTCGTAAGTTTCATCAGACGTTGCCGCGCCGCGAATGATTTCCACCAGCTTCATCACCGGCACCGGATTCATGAAGTGCATGCCGACAGTCTTTTCCGGCCGGCTGGTGACCGCGCCGAGTTTCGTAATCGATATGGACGACGTGTTCGAAGCGATCATCGCGTCTCCATTCGCGATTTGATCGAGTGACTTAAAGACTTCGATCTTTACCGCTAATTCTTCAGTCACAGCTTCGACGATGATGAATGCATCGCGCAAATCCGAAAGCTCGGTCGTCGATCTAATTCGGCCAACAATCGATTGCTTTTCATCCGCGGTCAGCCGAGCCTTATCAACATCGCGCTGCAAGCTTTTATCGATCGCAGTCATGCCGCGCGTGAGAAAATTCTCGGCGACGTCGCGCATGACGACGTCAAAGCCCGCGCGCGCCGCGATCTGGGCAATTCCATTACCCATCGCACCGGCGCCTACTACACCAAAAATTTCAGCCATATGTTTGGGCCCGCCTTCAGGCGGCTGCAAAATTAGATTCCGCCTTAAGGCGGTACGAACCAGATCATTTCAATCGTTCGGCCACGTTCATCAAAGGCTTGCTGCGGCCCAGCGCGTCTTCCAGATCGTTCTTGTCCGTGACCCGCGCCTTACCGCCATAGAGCATCACGCCCGCGTCGCTGCGGAAAAATTTAATCGTATAAATTCCCAGCGCGGTACCAATTGGAACATTAATCAGAGAGATTATCGCGATCGCGAACCCAAGCGGCTTGACCCACGTTCTTCGTTTAGAAAATCCAAAGGCGACAATCGCCGGCAACAATCCAACCGCCAGCATCAAGATTAGGAATGCGATTGCCCCGCCGATCATCCATGAAGTAGATAGCAGGTCACCCGCAACGGAGGCGAATCTAAATATCAGCACCAGCCCCAGAAGTCCCAGCAGCGTCAACCCGTGAATCGCTCCGTAGACGAAATACAGAGTGCTAAGGGTCTTGTTGTGCTCTTCCGCAGTCATGCGATATGAGTCGGCGCGATCTCAGCGCTCGATCGCCAGCGCGACCGCATTTCCGCCGCCGAGACAAAGCGAAGCTATTCCGCGATGCGCGTCGCGACGTTTCAATTCATAAAGCATCGTTGTCAAAATTCGCGAGCCGGATTGTCCGATCGCATGGCCCAAAGCCACGGCGCCACCATTCACATTTACCTTGTTAGGATCGAGATTCAATTCTCGCGTAATCGCCACGGCTTGCACTGAGAATGCTTCGTTCAATTCAATCAAATCGACGTCGTTCAAAGACCAACCGGTTTTCGCCAGCAGCTTTTTGATTGCGTCAACCGGCGCCATCATTACCAGCTTCGGCTCGACGCCGGACGTCGCCTGGCCGATGATTCGCGCCATCGGTTCGACGCCGAGCGCCTTTGCGCGCTCATCAGAAGCAACGACCACCGCTGACGCGCCGTCGTTCACGCCCGGCGCGTTGCCTGCGGTCACGGTTCCCCCTTCTTTGAATGCCGGCTTTAGCTTCCCGAGCGATTCGATGGACGCGTCGTCGCGCACCGGCTCATCCGTGTCGAAGATCGTTACTGATCCTTTCTTCTGCGGAATCTCGATGGGCACGATTTCATCTTTGAATTTGCCAGCCTTGATCGCCGCGCTGGCCTTGCGATGCGAGTTCAGCGCGTACTCATCCTGTTCCGCTCGCGACACGTGAAAGCGCTCCGCCACGACTTCGCCGGTGCATCCCATATGCTGATCGTCGAATGCGCACCACAGACCATCTTGAATGATCGAGTCGAGCATTTTCCCGTGGCCCAGACGATATCCTTCGCGGGCTTTGGGAACGAGATAAGGCGCATTGGACATCGATTCCATGCCACCGGCGACCACAATCTCAGTGTCGCCAAGAGCCACACCCTGGGCCGCCATCATCACGGCCTTCAATCCTGAGCCACAGACTTTATTGACGGTGACTGCCGATACGGTGTTCGGCAATCCGCCGCGCAAAGCTGCTTGTCGCGCGGGGTTTTGGCCCAGGCCGGCCTGAATGACGCAGCCCATGATCACTTCATCGATCTCTTCCGGTTTTACGCCGGCGCGCTTTACTGCTTCACGCACGACTATCGCGCCCAGGTCGGTAGCCTTATAACCCTTCAACGCCCCGAGAAACTTGCCAACCGCAGTGCGCACAGCGCTGATGATTACTGGTTGTTTGATTGATGACATTAAAATGCCTCTGCGAATGAATTGATCTAGCAATACTGTTAATGCCAGAGGGTGTCAAGCGCCTGGCGCGCCGCGCAGTGATCGCGATCACGATCCGCTGCGTTGTGACGAACTTGTTATGCGGCCTGCGCACGGAGGCCTGCCACGGCGTCCCGCGCCCGCGCGCCCACGCGCAAGATGCGCGTGCCACCTCCAATTCGCCGACTGCTATCGATTGAAACTACCGCCGCACGAATGCTAGACTCTCGCGTTGAATTTCAATCCCCCTTCGTCGTTTAAGAGCACCAAGCAAACATGCAGGCACTGATACTGGCTGGTGGAAAAGGGACACGGCTGCGTCCGCTGACCGTCTATACTCCAAAACCGATTGTCCCGATTTGCAATCGGCCATTTCTGCTATATCAGATCGATACTTTGAAACGCGCCGGCGTTACCGACATCACGCTGTCGCTCTCTTATCAACCGGAAAAAATTGAACAGATTCTCGGCGACGGATCGAACTTCGGAGTCAAGCTGAAGTACACGGTCGAGCCGCAGCCGATGGGCACCGCCGGCGCATATAAATTCGCCGAAGATTTGATTCGCGAACCAACCGTCGTTTTCAACGGCGACATTCTTACCGATCTCGATTTGAAAACGGTCATTCGCCAACACACCGAACGGAAAGCCACCGCCACGATCGTGCTCACCCCGGTCGAAGATCCGAGAATGTACGGCGTGGTGGAAACCGATGGTGACGATCGCGTGTTGCGATTTTTGGAAAAACCGAAGCCCGAAGATACTTCGTGCCGCAACATCAACGCCGGCACGTATATCCTCGAGCCCAGCGTGCTGGATCTGATTCCCAAAGGCGAAAACCATTCATTCGAATACGGCTTGTTTCCGAACCTGCTCGCCAAAGGCGACCTCTTCTTTGCGCACATTCCGCAACGCGCTTATTGGTTGGATATCGGCACGCCCGCGCGTTACTTGCAGGCGCATCACGACATGCTCGCCAGTCGCGTGACCCGTTTTCATCTGAAGGATCGTCGCGGTGAGTTTGATTCGGCGACGCACTCGGAGATCGACGAGCTTTCGATCGTCGCCGATGACTGCACCATCAAGCCGGGCGTTTCAATTACTAATTCGGTGCTGGGGAAGGGATGTTACATCGAAGAGCGCGCCCACATCGAGAACTCCGTCATTTGGAGTCACACGCGCATCGGCACCGCGGCCCAGGTCAACGATGCAATCATCGGCCGCGGTTGTCATATCGGTCGCTCGACCATCGTTGGTCCAGGCGCCGTTTTGGGAGATAAGACTTCGTTGACCGATTACACAAAGACCTGCGCGTGAGGATTTGGCCGCGGATGAACGCGGATAGACGCTGATCAGAACTCTAACATTTGGGCTAGTGTCTTTTTTTCTATGTCTTATCCGCGCGAATCCGCGTTAATCCGCGGCTAATTTCTTGGACAAAGGTGTTTCTTATGAATTTCGATTGCTTTCGTGCCTACGACATCCGCGGCGTCTATCCCAGCGATCTTGATGAAGAGGCTTTCTATCGAATCGCACAGGCTTACACTTATCTTTTTCATCCGAACACGATGGTCGTCGGCATGGACGCGCGCGAATCCGGTCCGGCATTGAAGAAAGCCCTGACGAACGGTTTTATCGACGCCGGAGTCGATGTTGTGGACATCGGCGGCATCACGACCGACATGATTTATTTCGCAGTCGGATCGAACGACGAATATTCCGGCGGGATTGTCGTCTCCGCGTCGCACAATCCGAAGGAATACAACGGCGCCAAGATGGTGAAAGAGAAAGCGGCGGCGATTTCGTCGGACACGGGTCTCTTCGAAATCCGCGACATCATCAAGAGTGATCAGGACAAGACCGTTAAGTCGGATCGTCAAGGCACAGTAACTGAGAGGGATGT
>DASQYL010000241.1:0-14699 GCA_035639235.1 Pyrinomonadaceae bacterium
TTGGATCGAAGTGCATCGCGAAGAGTGCAAGGGCTGCGGTCTCTGTGTCGAGTCGTGTCCCGTCTGCGGTCTGCACTTGAGTGAACGCCTCAACCAGCACGGTTATCACTTTGGCGAATACCAGGGACACGGTTGCACTGGCTGCGGCGTCTGCTTTTACGCGTGTCCCGAACCAGGCGCGCTGTCGGTTTTCAAGAATTAGTTTGGAGCACCGCCTTCAGGCGACTTGTTTTTTGTAAGCGACGCGTAAACGCGGAACTCCAAACCTGAGGCCCATCAAATGACGAAAGAGTTGATCAAAGGTAATGACGCGGTGGTGAAGGCTGCGCTGCTCGCCGGCTGTAAATCGTTTTATGGTTATCCGATCACGCCGGCAAGTGAAATCGCCGAAACGGCGGCCAAATATTTTCCGTTAGCGGGCGGCACTTTCTTGCAGGCTGAGAGCGAAGTGGCGGCCATCAACATGGTCTACGGCGCGGCCTCGGTTGGCGAGCGCACCATGACTGCTTCCTCGGGACCCGGCCTGAGTTTGATGCAGGAGGGTATTTCATATCTCGCCGGTTCTGAGTTGCCATGCGTCATCGTCGATATCATGCGCGGTGGTCCGGGCCTGGGCAACATCGCGCCGGAACAAAGCGACTATTATCAAATCGTCAAAGGCGGCGGTCACGGCAACTATCACACGATCGTGCTGGCGCCGAATTCATGTCAAGAGATGTGCGATCTGACGATGCTGGCTTTCGAACTGGCAGATCGTTTTCGCAACCCGGCGATTGTGCTGGCCGACGGTTTTATCGGCCAGATGATGGAGCCGGTGGAATTTCCAAACAAAGCTGTCACCCCTGGACCAAAAGCGTGGGCCGTTCGCGGCGATGCCGAAACGCGGCAGAACCTGATCACGTCGATCTACATGGCGCCGGAAGAATTGGAACAACACGTCCTGCATCTCGAAAAGAAATACCTTGACGCGAACGCTTCGAAGGAGATGTATGAGCTGTATAAAACCGATGACGCTGAGTTGGTGGTGATTGGCTACGGGATCGTCTCGCGTCTGCTGAAGGCCGCGGTCGATCAGGCGCGCGATCTTGGATACAAAGTCGGACTGTTCCGTCCCATCACGCTGTGGCCGTTTCCTTATCGAGAGCTGTCGGTTCTCACCCAATGGGTTGAAGAATTTTTGACTGTGGAGTTGAGCACCGGCCAATTGATCGATGACGTGCGTTTGGCTGTGGACGGATCGCGGCCCGTGCGTTTCTATTCACGCGTCGGCGGCATGGTGCCGACCACCGAAGAACTTTTGCGGCAGATCGTTAAAGCCAGCGAGGAGAAAGATGTACGCGCAAATCTTTCAAAGACCCAGGAGTTTCTATGGGCAGTTTGATCGCAAGCCCGGCGACAAGACCACGACGCACTATTGTCCCGGCTGCGGTCACGGCAACATTCACAAGATGATCGCTGAGGCGATCGACGACTTTGGCGTGCAGGACAAGACCGTGTTCGTCAGTCCAGTCGGCTGTTCCGTCTTCGCGTATTACTACTTCGACGTCGGCAACCTGCAAGTCGCCCACGGACGCGCACCCGCGGTCGCAACCGCGGTGAAGCGCGCGCTGCCCGATAGTTTGGTGATCAGCTATCAAGGCGACGGCGATCTCGCTGCAATTGGCGGCAATGAAATTCTGCACGCGGCAAATCGTGGCGAGGATTTCACCGTCATCTTTGTGAACAACGCGATCTACGGAATGACCGGGGGGCAGATGGCGCCGACGACTTATCTCGGGATGAAAACGACGACGAGCCCCGCGGGGCGCGTCGCCGCGAACGATGGTTTTCCGGTGCGCGTCAGTGAACTGCTGGCGAGTCTCGAAGGACCTACTTACATCGAACGCGTTGCACTCTTCGACAACAAGACGCGCGCGAAAGCCCGTAAAGCGATTCGCAAAGCATTACAGAATCAAGTTGAAGGCCGTGGCTTCTCGCTCGTCGAAGTGCTTTCTCCCTGTCCGACCGGTTGGGGCGTAACTCCGGTCGAGTCTTTGCAATGGATTCAGGATCATCTGTTGCCGATCTTTCCGCTCGGCGTCATGAAAGACAAGTCGGCCGAACGTGAACACCGGACGCATCAGCGAATTTCAATAACGGCAGAAGACTTGCCCGCAGTTCTCGGCGTGAACGGGTCGCGAGCATCCTGCTCGCCCAACGGCTTCAGGAAAACGAATCTTGCCTCTGCACGAGATCAGCGTTTGAAGATCGCCGGCTTCGGCGGCCAGGGATTGTTGTTCCTGGGCCGTCTCCTGGCCGAAACCGGCATGAGAGAAGGTCTGCACGTGTCATGGCTGCCGTCGTATGGGCCAGAGATGCGCGGCGGCACCGCGAATTGTCATGTGAATATTTCGCAGAGCGAGATTGGATCGCCGCTCGTCTCGATTCCAACTGTTCTGATTGCGATGAACAATCCTTCGCTCGACAAATTCGAAACCGAAGTCGATCCGAACGGCCTGATAATTTACGATTCATCGTTAATCGATCATGCGCCGGCGCGCACCGACATCGAAACTCTCGCGATTCCGGCAACCGAAATGGCCGACAAAATCGGCAGCGGCAAATCCGCGAACATGGTCGCGCTCGGGGCTTTGATTGGAAAGACGAATCTGGTCGATAAGAACGCCGTGGTCGAAGCGATGCGCGCGATGACCAAGAAAGCCGAGTTGGTCGATATCAACGTCAAGGCGATCGACGCCGGCTACGAATTCGCGCGCGCGAACGCTCGTGAAGAAAGCCTCTGGGCCGTCTGAACTGCGGCTGACAACTTCACGCCTATTTTGTGTTTCACTGACCATACTCGAGGAATCCAATTTTGACGCTCACGGTCAACACGTTAGTTTGAGGCGACCGTTGCGTCTGATTGCCAGCCAAGACTAAGTGCCTCGGCAACATCCTTGCGATCACCCTTCATCCAAGCGTCGATTAAATGTTGTCCTTTATTAGATAGAGAAACTCTATAGCCACTTAAGAAAATATTCTTGACGGTTTCTTGCCTCCAAGCGAAATCCGCTAAGTCGTTCCCAATGAGTCTCGAAAACTGCACGAGAGTATCCGCCTGAATCAGAAATGCAGGATCGGCCTTCATTTTATGAAGAAACAACATTAAGTCGATCGTCTCTACGTCAAAAGCAGCACTAAGCGTAACGAGCACCTGCTTCCAAGCGTAAATCGCCTCTCTTGGAATTATTCCTCTGTGATGCAATGCATGACAAGTTGGGCAAAGCGCGAGCAGATTTGCCGCTTCGTTTCCGCCGTCTTCACTCACCCAAGCCATGTGATGGAGATCAATCGCGAGAATGTTGCGGCAAGTGGGAACACCACATCGAAATCCCGCCTCGATGAGCACCTGTCGCTTTATTCCATGGTATGGGCCTTCGTTTAACTTTCGCCATTCTGCCTTCCGCACATGCGTGCTGACAATAGTAACCCAACTCCTATAAAGCTACGCACTAATCTCATACTAGGCTCTGCGGAGCTAGGAATTACTTGGCGCGGTAGCAATCTAGTTCTTTGGACACAGGTTCTTCGAGGTCTTGGACTAGCCGAACACCATCAACACAGAATTCCCCCACGACCCAACTTTTGTCTTGGTGGACAGCCGCTGCGCCCCTGATTGTATAATGCCTCCGTCCATCGTGCATTTATGAGCACCAGACGTGAAGCCAACGAACTCCTTGCTGGATTGAATCGAGCGGAAAAGACCGACCTGTTGCAGCAACTCATTACTGAGCTTTCCGATTCATTCCCAGGCATCGAGACTCAACCCGGTGTCGCCGGAGGCTCAGCGTGCATTATCCGTACTCGGATCCCCGTGTGGTTGCTTGAGCAGGCGCGCAGGCTTGGAACCAGCGAGGGGGACTTGCTCAACGCCTACCCAACACTCCGTGCCGGCGATCTCGCGAATGCGTGGGCTTATGTTCGTTCCCATCGTGAGGAGATCGACCAAGAGATCGCCGCGAACGAATCAGACGAGCCTCAATAATGGCGAGCTTCTATGCCGACGAGAATTTCCCACAGCCGGTAGTCGAAGAGCTGCGTCGTTTAGGATTCGACGTCCTCACAATGCTTGAGGATGACAAAGCAAATCAGTCACTAACAGACGAAGAGGTCCTGGTTATTGCGCATGAAACGAAGCGGGTGCTCCTGACCGCCAATCGCAGAGACTTCATTCAGCTGCACCGCCACCGACCAAATCACAGCGGGATCGTCGTGTGCACATTCGATCCGGACTTTCGAGGACAGGCGCGACGAATTGCACGAGCGATTGAGGGCAGGACTATGCTTGAAGGTCAATTGCTTCGCGTTTACCGGCCCGCGTAGATCGATAAGATCCACACAAAAAAAGCGCGGGAAATCTTCCCGCGCTTTTTAATCGGGTTTGATCGAACCTTATCCGCGTACACCCACCAACGGCCTCGGTTCGACTGCTTCAAGGCGCATGCGCGCATCGAGTATGACTGCGCCATCTTCCTGGACCACGAACGGATTCAGATCGAGTTCCGCAATTTGTGGGAGGTCTTCGACCATGGCACTCACGCGCAGCAACGCATCTTCCAATGCCGCTACGTCGTAAAGTGATCCACCGCGGAAACCGTCCAACAGCGGGAATGTCTTGAGGCCGCGGACCATTTCGCGCGCGTCTTCCTTTGACAACGGAGTCAAACGAATTGAGACGTCCCGCAGCAGTTCGACTTTGACGCCGCCGGCGCCGCACGCGACCACCGGACCGAATTGCGGATCGTGAACGACGCCGACGAGCATCTCGACGCCGCTCTTCGCCATGCGTTGGACCAGAAATCCAGTCGGTTGATGGCCCATCGAAGCGAGGCGGGCGGTCATTTCGTCTGCGGCTGCGCGCACTGCTTTAGCGCCACGCAAGTTCAGACGAACGCCGCCGGCCTCGGTCTTGTGCAGCACGCCCGGCGCGATCACTTTCAGCGCAACTTCGTCATCAAGTGCTTCGGCGAAGTCGGCCGCATCCTGCGGCGTGGCAACAATCTTTTGTTCGATCAAAGGCAAGCCATAAGAAGAAAGGATTCGCGAAGTTTCATCAGCCGCCAACCAGCCATCGCCTCGTTGCAAAGCCGACGCGACGATCGAGGCCGCTTCATCCGGCCGCAAATCATCGAAGCGCGCCGGCGTTGGCTCTGGCCGTTCACGCCACTGTCGATAACGCGACGCGCGCGCCAAAGCGATCGCCGCAGTTTCGGGAAAGCGATAGGATGGAATGCGTGCCGCCCGCACCATCTCTGGCGCCGCGTCCGCTGACAAGAAGACAGCGAGAATCGGTTTATCGATATTCGCTGCGCCGATCGCATCGATGATCGCCTGGCCCACGTCTTCCGCGCGCGTCACGAGCGGTGGCGTGAAGCAAACGATCAAAGCATCAACGTTTGGATCAGCGGCGACGACTTCGATCGTCTTACGATATTGCTCCTGGCCGGCCGAGGCGATCATGTCAACCGGATTGCCCACGCCCGCGCCGGGCGCCAGGAACGATCGCAGCTTCTCGCGAGTCGCTTCGCTGAGCAGGGGGACTTCCAACCCGCGGGATTCGCAGGTATCGGCGCACAAAATTCCCGGGCCGCCCGCGTTAGTAATAATTCCGACGCGATTGCCTTTCGGTAAAGGCTGATTCACCAACAACGCCGCGACATCGAAAAGCTCTTCCAGCGTGTCCGTGCGAATGACGCCTGATTGACGAAACAGCGCATCGACGGTCACATCGGATGCGGCCAGCAGCGCACCGGTGTGCGACGACGTTGCGCGCGCGCCCGCTGCCGAACGGCCGCTCTTCACCACCACGATTGGTTTCTTGCGACCGACACGACGCGCAATTTGCGAGAACTTGCGCGGATTGCCGAACGATTCAAGATAAAGAAGAATGACCTCAGTACCTTCGTCCGATTCCCAATAACGCAGTAGGTCATTACCGGAGATGTCCGCTTTGTTTCCGACCGAAACGAACGTCGAGATTCCCAAGCCGAGCGAATTCGCGAGTTGAATAATTGCCAAGCCCAACGCGCCGCTTTGCGATGAGAATCCTACGCGGCCCGTCGGCGGCTCGCCGGGCGCGAAGGTCGCATCCATTCGCACGCCGTCATCGGTATTGATAATGCCCATGCAGTTTGGGCCAATCAGACGCATGCCCGCGGCGCGACACACACGAATCAACTCGGCTTGCTTCGCTTGCCCTTCCGTGCCAACTTCACCGAAGCCGGCGGAAATAACGACGAGTGCTTTCACGCCTTTGCGGCCGCAGGCTTTCACCGCATCAATCACGAACTTTTCCTGAACCACGACGACGGCCAGATCAACTGGGCCGGGAATTTCTTCGACTGATTTGTAAGCGGGGACTGATTGGACCACTTCAGTCGTGGGATTTACGGGATAGACAGCGCCGGCGAATCCGTAACTCAGCAAATTATGGAACAGTTCGCCGCCGAGCGTGCCGCGTTTCTTCGAAGCCCCAATCACCGCGATCGATCGAGGATTGAAAAACAACTTCAGCGCGTTCACCGCGGCAATCGACTCGCGCCGTTCGAAACGTTCGATCGCTTCGTGTGTGAACGACGTGGGGAAGCTGACGTGCAACTGTCCGGCGGTGGCGCTGACTTCGATCGGAAATCCGGATTCGCGAAACACATTCAGCATGGCCACATTGGCGGCGGCAACTTCAGCTTCGAAGATTTGAATGCCATTGCTATCGGCGATCTCGGCGAGTTGGCACAGCAAGAGCGTTCCCAATCCGCGTCCTTGAAAATCATCCGCGATCGTGAAAGCAACTTCCGCGCGACCACCATCGAGACCAGCGTAAAAGGCGTGACCCACCACGCGCTCGTCTGATCCACTGACGGCAATCAATCCCACGGTTCGATCGAGATGCGATTCGCGCCGCGCTTCGGCGGCCAACGCTTCGCCTTTCGCCAGCGAAAGAAAACGCAGCCAGCGTGACTCTTCCGACAACGATTGAAACAGCGCGAACAGCGCCTGATCGTCGCTCGGTTGCATCGACCGTATGCGGACTGTCGATCCGTCGCGCAGCACCACGTCGCCAATGCGATGCGGAAACCCGATCGCACAGGAATAATTTTCGTTTCTTTGGTTATCCATCTCGGGAATGGGTTGAGCAGCGACAGAACTCTTATGAATAATTTCGGTATTAATAGTTTGCATGATTCTCCTTTAGCCTCGCAATGCACACTCACGCATTGCGTTTGAGAGGCGCAACCGATGTGCCGTGAAGTTCGTTCGACATCCCGTGAGCAGCGCTTGATTGGCTGGGAAAACTTTCTCACGGTTGTGTGAAAGCGCGCATAGCGCGCGCCCAAAACTCATCAGACGCCAACTAAAATCGCCGATTTTGGGCTCTGTCTGCGGGAATGACGGTTGCTGTCAGTCGCACCGGAGGTTCACGGCCAATGCTCAGGAAACGTGACGCGTCGCTCAGCCGCCGCGAGTTTTGTAATCAGGCGTTGCTCACCTCTGCGGCCGTAATAATCACGGCGACCGAAGCGGCCTCGCGAGAGGATCGAGCGCAGACACTACTCGCATATCCGCCCGTGAAGATCGACGGCGCTGAACGCGTGATGCCTGGATCGTTTCTCTATTTCGATTATCCGAAAGCCAGCAACCCAGCGGTGTTGGTGCGCAGGATGGATGGCGAGTATCTCGCGTACAGCCGCAAGTGCGCGCATCTGGGATGTTCGGTTGACTACGACCCGAAACAGCGTTGTCTGATTTGTCCTTGCCATCGCGGCGTGTACGACCCGCGCACCGGCTATGTCATGTATGGACCACCGCCGCGTCCTTTGGATCAGATTATTTTGCAGATGCGCGCCGGCGGCGAAGTGTGGGCCGTGGGCAAACGGACCGCTGGGGATCTGAATGCGTAAGACTTCTGATTTTCAGGAGGTGATGAAATGAAACGATATCTAATAGCTCTCGTCGTCGTGCTGATGACGGGCTTTATCTTTGGTGCAAATGCACAACCACAAAGGACACGCACGGCGACGGCTGACACATCGGTGGGCCAACAGCAGCCGCTGTACACAGACTTTCGTGGCGTGAAACTCGGCATGACCGCCGACGAGGTCCGCGAGAAGCTTGGTGCACCGGTTTTGAAAGATGCAGAGTTGGACTACTTCGTACTCTCGGACTCGATTAGCGCCCAGGTTGCCTATGATGCGAACCATAAAGCCAGAATCATTTCGGTTGATTATGCGAACGGCACAGGCGCGCCTGACTATCGCAGCGTCGTCGGTGAGGCATTGACCACCAGAGCTGACGGATCGGCTTATGCAATGGTGCGGTATGAGTCGCGCGGCTTTTGGGTTTCATACAATCGCACGGCAGGAACGGTGATCATCGTCACCATCACGATTCAGAAAATCTAATTTAAGGAAGAACTCATGAAAGATAAATATTTTTATTCGACGGATGTCGAATGGACCGGAGCGCGTCATGGAAATCTCAGCTCGCGAGCGCTGCCTACGCTGACGGTTGACGCGCCGCCGGAGTTCAAAGGGCATGAAGGCGCCTGGACGCCTGAGCATCTTTTTGTCGGCGCGGTCAGTTCCTGTTTCATGACGACCTTCATGGCGATAGCCGAGAATTCGAAACTTGATTTCGAAAGCTTCCAGACCAGCGCCGAAGGCACGCTCGAAAAGGCTGACGGTCAGGGGTTGATGATCACCGAGATTGTGCTTCATCCAACTCTGACGATTAGGGATGAAGGCGACATCGCAAGGGCAAATCGAATTCTCGAGAAGGCTGAGAAGCATTGCCTAATCGCGAACTCGGCCAAGACACAGATCAGGCTTGAACCTGAGATCAAAGTGGTAGCTGCCGCAAACTAGATTGCCGTGGCCGCTGTTTGGCAATAATTTCGTTGCACATTTGAAACCGAAGCGGCGTGCCGGGCTTTTATTCTCTTTCGGGACGATTGATTATACGGAGGGATAATTATGCGAGCTGCAACCGTTGAAAACGGCCAACATATTGGAATTAAATTTGGACACTTGGCCGCCAAGGCCGCCGAAGGAAAAATACTCGCCGACGATTTAGTTGACATCGGCAAAAGAAAAGCTCAGCGGATTATCAGAAAAGGATACGAAGCGGGCGAAGATTACATCGACGAGACCAAGCGCTACATCAAACATCATCCCTGGCAATCGATCGGCGTCGCCCTTGGCGTCGGTCTGACTCTCGGATTCCTGGGCGGATTCCTGAGCCGGCGGCGTTGATAATCGGGATCGTTTACGCACGTTCTTCCATCAATTCAATAAACCGCTTGAAATGATGTGCGGCGTCGTGCGGACCGGGTGCGGCTTCAGGATGATATTGCACTGAGATGATTGGCAGCGTTTTGTGGCGCATGCCTTCGACGCATTTGTCGTTGAGATTGATGTGCGTGACTTCGACATCAGGGGGAAGCGTGTCGGCTTTCACCGCGAAGCCGTGATTATGTGAAGTTATTTCGACGTGGCCGTCGCGAAAGTCTTTCACCGGTTGATTGCCGCCGCGATGGCCGAACATGAGCTTGAAAGTTTCGCCACCGAAGGCGCGGCCGAGAAGTTGATGGCCAAAGCAAATACCAAAAGTGGGAGTGCCTGATCGGGCGAGGCGCTTCACTTCCTCAACCTCTTTGATCATCGACGCCGGATCGCCCGGACCGTTCGAAAGAAAAATCCCGTCGGGTTTCATCGCTAACACTTCACTCGCAGAGGTTGATGCAGGCACTACCGTAACGCGGCAACCGGCCTGGGCCAGCTCACGCAATGAATTTGTTTTAACCCCAAAGTCATAGCAGGCCACATGGAAGCGTTCTGATCCGACGGCAGGGAAATCGTATATCTTATCGGTCGTGACGACACTCGCGAGTTCGCGATTCTCCATCGGCGGTGAGTTACGCGCTTTCTCAATTACGCGGTCGCTCTCTATGTCGATGGTTGAGAGGCACGCGCGCATCGCTCCTTTGTCGCGAATATGCCGCACCAGCGCGCGCGTGTCGATGTGATCGATTGCGACGATGTTCCATCGCTTCAAATATTCGTCAAGCGAGCCTTCGGCGCGCCAATTCGATGCGATGCGGCTGAATTCGCGCACCACGAATCCTTCTATCCAGGGCCGCGACGACTCAGTGTCTTTGTTATTGACGCCGTAATTCCCAATCAGCGGATAAGTCATGCAGACGATCTGCCCGGCGTACGATGGATCGGTGAGAACTTCCTGATAACCGCTCATCGAGGTGTTAAAGACCATCTCGCCGCAGGCTTCGCCCCTTGCGGCCCAGGAACGCCCGTGGAACACGCGGCCATCTTCGAGTGCGAGGATTGCTTTGCTGGATTCGTTCATAAAGTTTTCTCTGTGTCCTTTGTGGTGAATATTGGTCGAGCGAAGATGAACCACAGAGGACACAGGGAAATTTACTGTCGACCGCTTACTGCCGACTGCTTTCTGCCTTTGAGAAACTGTTGCGCTTCATTCAGCCAGCGCTTCTCGGTGCGATACTTGTACGCGGGAGCGGTTTTCACCGCATCGATGCAGGCCTGCATCGAGCTGGCGGCTTCCTGGTTGTCACCGAGGCCCGCGTGCGCCCGGCCCATTAAATAAAGCCCTTCGGGATCGTTTTCGCGTCGATCGAGAAATCGTTCCAAAGCGTCGCGCCCGTCGGCGTATTGTCCGGCGGCGATGTAGGTCGCGCCGATCTCGCGCCAGATTTCATTCTGCGCATGCGACTGATCGCGTTGCACGACTTGTTCGAAGTGTCCGATGGCCTCGGGCAAACGTCCTTGCGCGCGCGCGATGCGGCCGAGCTGGTAATGCGCGTCAAGTTCGTCCCGGTCGATTTCGATCGCTCGTTGAAAACGTTCGCGCGCTTCGCTGAGTTCGCCCCGCTGTTGATGAATCAAACCAAGGTTGTAATGCGCCGACGAATCGCGCGGATTGATTGTGGCTGCTTCCAGGTTTTGTTTGAACGCGGCGCGGGCACGTTGAGTGCTGACGACTTCAGTGAAGTATCCGCGCAGGATCAGGAACGCAAAAATGAGCAGGAACGGCGAGCCGATGATATGGCCAAACAACGGATACATGATCATCGATAACGGAAAACTGACGATCGCCGCTAGCACTAGAACTGCGATCGAGCGAAATATTGAGGTTCGAAAAAGTACGCGCACTCCGGCAAACGCGCCGGCAACGAACAAGGGCAACATGGTCGTGAAGAAAAGATTCTTCGAAACGTACACAGGATCGTTCATCTGCGCTTTCAGTTGCGCAACTTGATCCGGCGTGTAACGAAAGAACTGAATCAGCGCGCGCATTTGCTCGCTGTCCTGCGACTGCGCAAGACTGGCGATGTATGCCGCCTGCACTCCGCTGAAGTGCAAAAAGATCGCGATAATTAACGACAGCAAATAAGCGCCGCTAAAAACATAAAAGGACACAGCCGCGAGTGAGCCGTATTCCTGTTGCAGCACGACGCCAAAACTGCCGCGGCGATCGAACAGGTTCGCGATCAGCGTCAACACTGGAACGATGACGATCGCAATAGTCAGAATGGGAGCAACACTGTGAAACAGGATATTGCCGAACGTCGAAGGCGCTGGCTTAAGTACCGATCGATCGCCGGCGAGCAATTGCATCCCAACGTAACATCCAACCTGAACGATGTAAGCGATGAGTACCGCGGGCCCGAGCCGCCCATGATCGCGCACTTCACGCATGCCGCGCAGGGGCGCGTAGAAGATCATGGCGATAAATCTCAACCAGTCAGTCACTATCGGTCTTCATCCGACACATCGTCGTCATCGCGGCGAGTTACACCCGGCGGGACACGGCTGTTATTGCCGTCGCGCGTGATTACCTTCGCGGAACTCAGCGGCCAATATCGGAACAACGCTTTGCCGTAGATGTATTTCTTCGGCACCAGGCCCCAGATTCGCGAGTCGCTCGAGTTATCGCGGTTATCTCCCATCACAAAATAGTATCCGGGCTTCACATAGATCGGCTGGCGCGTGTAGGGATTCATGTTGAGGTGCGGATCGAGATAATTCTCGTCCAAATCGCGCCCGTTCACGCGCACGTGGCCTTCATGCATCTCGACCGTATCGCCGGGCAGGCCGATCACGCGTTTGATATAACTCTTCGAAGGATCGTCGGGGAACCAAAAGACGACGATGTCGCCGCGATAGATATGGGGCGCCCAACGATAATCGTCGTAATAAACTAATTTGTTGACGAAGATGCGCTCGCCGTCATGCAGGTACGGAAGCATCGAAGTGCCTTCGACTTTGACCGGTTGAATGATGAAGACCATCACCAACGCCAGGACCATGAGCGCGAAAATTAAATCACGGACCAGCAGGCGCGATTCAGTCCAAAGATGTTTGCGCGCGGCGTCGCGTGGCCGCTGAATCTCGATGTCGCGGTCGTCGTCTGGATCAATCGTCCCGAAAGGAGGCGGCTGACTGAATTGCTTACCAAGCATAGTCTTTCAAATGATTGTCGAACCCGCGATGCCAAACTGCTCGACATCCTTTGATGTTATCGAGGTTATCCGTCGTTCGCTTTCGTTGTCAAACCCTTCACTCTTTGCGATCGTTTTGCGGCTTTGCGCACTTCGCGTGAGAGGTGTTGTGATTTACGCCCATCGCGCGCAACGGAACGCAAAGTAACTTAGTGACGAAAAGCTTGCGTAGTGTCGCAGTTTGAAATCTTAGGTCTCCTCTGTGGTTCTCTGTGAAGCCTCTGTGTCTCTGTGGTCAACAGTCTGTCGACAATTTCTACCACTGAGGCACAGAGCGTCACAGAGAACAACGGAGAAATCGTGACATACCGAATTTCAACCTGATGCAGTACCAAAGCTTGACACCTTCAAGAGACGCTCACTATCATCCGAAAACAGATTTCGCCGCAAATCTTTTGAACTAAATTATCGTTGGTCTGCTGAGACCGGAGGCACCTTCGTGATCAAACTCGATATCATCAACCGCCTGGCCGACGAAACCGGCATTCCGAAATTGAAAGCCGAGCACGCAGTCGAAGCCTTGTTCGCCTCGATGAAGGACGCGCTGGCGCGAGGCGATCGCATCGAGCTGCGCGGTTTCGGAGTTTTCATCGTCAAGCCCCGCAAACGCGGCGTCGGACGAAACCCGCGCACCGGCGAAGAAGTCGCCATTCCTTCCGGGAAAACAATTCGCTTTAAGCCCGGCAAGGAACTTCATAGCCACGGGTTTGCGGTCGATGATTCGGATGAAGAGGAGTGAGTTTGGGCGGGTCGAATGGGAGCTAAATCTCGCGACGATCTTCAACGCCGTTAGGCGCGGGACGTGTGTAGCAGCGCAGTCGAGCTTGAATCTGCCGCGAGAATGAAAGGCAGCTTGCTTTTCATTCTCGCGGCTTGAGTTTTTGGGCATTGCCGGGGACTATAAATATCCGGCGCCTACGGCGCCAAAGCATTTTATGGACGAGACGATTAACGATCTCAAACAAGTGATTCCCGAAACGACCGCTGACACGCGTGTAGCCACAAGGCCAACTGCACGACAGTGGCTCACTCACATCGCGCTGTTTATGTTGACTTTTTGCACTACGACCATCTGCGGGATTTGGTGGCTCGAGGATCTCACGGGAGCTGACCTCGCTCAATCCACAAATCTGGGCGGTTCGCTAGTTACCTTGCCGGCAGCATATCTGTTAATCGTCGCACGGGTCGTCCGATTTGCATTTCTGCATCCGCCAGCGCTGGCACACGGCCTAATCTTTTCGGCATCACTGCTCGCGATTCTCACGGCGCATGAGTCAGGACATTACTTGTTCTGTCGTTATTACGGAGTCGATGCCACGCTGCCTTTTTTTATTCCGCAGCCTCCGCTCTTGATACCGGGAACGTTCGGCGCATTCATCCGCATGAAGTCGCCGGTGCCTTCACGACGAGCGTTGTTTGATATTGGATTGGCTGGGCCATTGGCGGGATTCGCGGTGATTGTTCCGGTCGCCTTCGCCGCGATCTTGACGTTGCACCCGACTCCGATCGTCGTCGGCGAAGCGGCCACGACCGGCAACACCATCACTTTCAACGATCCGCTCCTGTTTCGTTTAATTGCGCGCGGCTTCCGTGTCGATCTTGATAACTCGATCGCAAATTCGTTTTATCTCGCGGCCTGGGTCGGCGCGCTGGTCACGGCGCTTAATCTGATGCCGGTGGGCCAACTGGACGGCGGGCACGGAGTTTACGCCGTGTTCGGCAAGACATTTCACCGTTGGATTGCTCAGGGTGTGTTCGTCGCGATGGTCGGGCTCTCGCTCCTTGGCTGGCTGTGGCACGGCAGTCCCGCATGGTTTCTTTTTGTCATACTGTTGGCGTTCATGTTGCGCGTGGGCCATCCACAACCGCAGCAGATGGAACCACTCGGAACGGCCCGCATCGTCATCGGCATAATCACGCTGATCGTTTTCGCGCTTTGCTTTCTCCCGTTTCCAATTACCATCACCTGATTCGAGATGCGCCGAATATCATTCGTACTGTTTATCATGATGACAGCTACGCTGGCGCAGCCGCAGAGCCCGCGGCGTGCCATGGCGGTGACGATCGACGATCTACCTTACGTCTCAGTCGGCGATGGCGACTATCTAAACAAAGCGCGCGGTGCGAC
>DASQYL010000242.1:0-11711 GCA_035639235.1 Pyrinomonadaceae bacterium
ACTTCGGTTATTGGCAAACCAGTCAAAGTATTCACGACGGCCGACAAGACGGATCACAGAATTTCGCTGACGGATACAGCCACGTTTAAGTCAGTGGGCCAGCCGAAGGAAACTCAGGTCTGCGTCTTTGTCGATCCGCGCAGACAGTTTCAAACATTTCTTGGCATCGGTGGAGCTTTGACGGACGCGTCGGCGGAAGTGTTCGCGCAGTTGCCGGCCGCGAAGCAAAGCGAGCTTCTGAACGCGTACTTCGACGAAGAGAAGGGCATCGGCTACAAACTCGCGCGCACCAATATTCACAGTTGCGACTTCTCGAGTAGCAGTTACACCTATGTCGACGAGGGCGATCGGGCACTTCGCTCCTTCAACATTGAGCATGATCGGAAATATCGCCTACCCTTCATCAAGCGAGTGCTGGTAGCCACCGGCGGCAAACTCAACATCTTTGCCAGTCCCTGGAGTCCGCCGGCCTTCATGAAGGACAACGGTGACATTTTGCACGGCGGCAAATTGAAACCCGAGTTTTATCAATCGTGGGCGAATTACTATGCGAAATTCATCAAGGCTTATCAACGGGAAGGCGTGCCCATCTGGGGTCTAACGATTCAAAATGAGCCGATGGCGACCCAGAAATGGGAGTCATGCATTTACACCGCCGAAGAGGAACGAGATTTTCTCAAAAATTTTCTCGGCCCGACTTTGAAACGAGAAGGTCTGAGCGAAAAGAAGGTCATCGCTTGGGACCACAATCGCGATTTGATCTATCAAAGAGCGAGCACGATACTGAGCGATCCCCAAGCGGCAAAGTTTGTCTGGGGCATCGGCTATCATTGGTATGAACCATGGAGCGGCGGCGAGCCGATGTTCGACAACGTCAAGCTGGTCCACGAAACATTTCCCGACAAGCCCTTAATCTTCACCGAAGGCTGTGTCGATGCGTTTGACCCTCAGCGGATCGGCGAGTGGAAGTTTGGCGAACGGTACGGCCGCTCGATGATCAACGATTTCAATAACGGGACGGTGGGTTGGACCGACTGGAACGTTCTCTTGGATGAGCGCGGCGGCCCGAACCACGTCGACAATTTCTGCTTTGCTCCGGTGCATGCAAACACGAAAACCGGTGAGATAACTTACCTGAGTTCGTTTTACTACATCGGCCACTTTTCAAAATTCATTAAGCCGGGCGCTCGAAGAATTGCCAGTTCGCCCAGTCGCAGTCAACTGCTTTCCACGGCATTCGAAAATCCTGACGGCAAGATTGCGGTGGTGGTGATGAACGCCAGTGAAAAGCCGGCCCCGTATTGGCTTTGGGTCTCCGGGAATGCCGTCGAATTGAACAGCCCCCCGCGCTCAATTCAGACTCTGGTGTTTTGAGTTTGAGGAGATCTGCCGCACCCGGAATTTTTTAATTCAGTCCCAGCAGTGCCGGAACCTGCGCGGTAACGATGCGCGTGTTGTATTTGTCCAAGTAGTCGCGATGCTGTGCATCGAGCGGATAGTGCTCAGGCCATCGATAGGGATAGCGGCTCATGCCATGAAACGGCAAAGGCGAAAGTTGATCCGGACTTGCAGAATTAATGTCCATCTCTTTGCTGAAGCCGTCGGCATACAGAAGGAATGTGCGGGTCCAGCCGGCGGGCAGAGGCGGCAACGATGCGGCATCAAACGAGAGGCTGATCTCGTCTCCAGGCCGCGAAATCACAAACATATCGTCACTGCGCAAGAGCAACTGACGGACATCGCCTTCCCGAGTGTAACGGCCTGTCATCACTTTCCACGGCGAAGTGAATGACACGTTGCGATAGTCATATAAGTACGGCTCACGATTGTCTGGCGAAGTCTCAGCCGAGAAACCACGCCAGCGCAAATCGGCTCGAATGGGATCCAGCCGAACGATCCTCGTCATCGAGTTGTTGCCTGACTGGTCGACCAGAATCTGGTCCCAGTAGACGCGCATGTTCGTGACGATTCTCACTTCGCGGTTGGCGCTGAGAAATTTGCCGGTGAGATCAACCGTAACTGTTTGCGGACGGCCGACCGGAATGCCAATGTCCTTGATCACTGTGCGCCAATGGCCGCGTCCATCTTTCACTTGCAGGCTCGGTGGCTGCATCTCTTTTCCGGCTTGCGTGCCGGCGACGTTGTCGCTCGACCAGGCATAGTCGGTCCAGCCCGTCAATAGCAGCAGCACACGATCGGCTCGTGGCGTCGACGAGTCTTTGGCCAATTTCAAAGTTAGGGTGTGATTGTCGGCGTAACCGCGAATGCGATCCGTCGTGAAGGCGTCAGGCCAACGGCGATCCATGCGCGAAATCAGATCAAGTACATCCTTTCCGCGATCGTCAAACGCACTCAACGGAGGGTGAGCATTTTTGGTAACGAACAGCTTGAAGGGCTTTGGCGGATCGCTCATGCCCGCGCTCGGATAAACCTCGGTGCTCGCCGGATGCGCGACGGCCAATAACTGCATGCGATCGACAAACAAAGCCTCTTCCAATTCGTTGGTCACTCGCAATTCATAGCGCCCGTCATGTTCTTTCAATTGATCATTGCGAATGCGAACGTACTCGATGGGATCGGGCTTATTGTAGTGACCGGGGCTTTCGAGATAGCCCATCTCGCCGGCCCCCATGAAGTCGGTGATGAACTCGAAACGCTCGCCATTCCAAGCATAAAGGTACGGACACGATGATGGTTTGCGATCGAGCTCAGTGACGTTCAAAGAAATAAGACCGGTAGACGAGGCGGCCGGGAATTCAGTTTCGGCCTGAACAATTCCGGCGGGCCACAGCACGCGCACCGCATCAGGCTTATCGCGCTTGCCGAGACCGAAGATCAAATCACTCGGCGCGGGCGCGGGCGACGCTGAGTAGACCTCAAGCTTTTGATAAAGGCTGCCGGCCCGCATCTCGATCTTCGCCTCGACCGCACTGCGATTGCTGATGTGACCATGCACGTCAATTTTGATCGAGTGATTGCGGTTGCCGCCGTCGTTGCGAAGAATGTGCAACGCGCCATCCGCCCGGCGCACGATCAAATCTACGTCGCCGTCGTTGTCGATGTCGCCGGATGCTATGGCTGTGGGTGCATCACCACGCCGGCTCGGGTTGCGTTGTGAAGCAGGCAGCGAGGTCGATGTCACTTCCACAAAAGTGTTTCCGAGGTTACGCCACAAGCGGATGCCGCGCGCAGTCACGGCCAGCAGATCCAGCAGTCCATCGTTGTCATAATCCAGGAACTGTGCGGCCAGCGCCTCGTTCGATCCGGCAGGAGCAGGGGAGACCTTGAAGTGATTGCGGCCATCGCTCAGGGCCAGCACTGCGTGCGTTCCTGAACTCATGAAAAAATCTGTGAAGCCATCTTTATTAACGTCGCCCACGGCTGCACAAGAAAAAGCGCCGTCCTTTTGCAGACCGGCTTCCTTCGCTACATCACGAAAAGTTCCATCGCGCATATTGCGAAAGAGAGCGGGCGGTTGTTTCCGGTCGAGCACGAAAAGATCGACGTCGCGACGATTATCAAAATCTGTAGGAACAACCGTTGAACCGTTCGCCGGACTATGCGCGCTCACGCCGGCGGCTTGCGTGATGTCGGTGAAGGTCCCGTTCCCGTTATTCCGGAGCAGGACATTTGTTGGGCCGGTAATGAAAACATCGAGGTCGCCGTCATGATCGAAATCCACAAAAGCCGCAGACAGGTAAGGCGCGCTCTGCGCTGACGGTGCATTGATGCCGGCTGACTCTGTCCGATCCGAAAAACGTCCATCACCGTCGTTGTGATAAAGCACGAACCTGTTGGGCCTCGCATACGCGACAAAAAGATCGACGCGGCCATCGTTGTCATAGTCACCGGCAATCGCTGCCAAACAACTATCACTGCTGCTCGCCGACAGCCCGGAACCGGCGGTCACGTCGGTAAACTTGCCGCCGTCGTTTCTAAGCAAGCGCGGCGGGACAGACGCATCGAAAATGTCAAGGGCGCCATCGCCGTTAAAATCGAACAGCACGATTGCCGGTGCCGGCGAATTGACGTTCTGCTTCGGGGATCGAGCAGCTAATCTGTTGTCCTTTGGCAGCAGTTGTTCGCTTACATCTGCGAACTTTACTTCGGGAGTTTTCCGATCGACGAGATCACCCTCGGCGCCGGTAGAGACGATCGCCTCGGCGTAATGACCACCCTCGAGATAGTTCGTGCCGGTGCGAGTGCCCGCGCCGCTCTGGCTTAGCTGCTGGAACTTTTGCAGTACGCGACGCCCTTCGTCCCTGGCGCCGGTGCGCGTGAGTACGATGCCGAGGTTGTAGAGCGCAGCTTCGTTGTATGGCTCGGCGGAGAGAGCTTTGCGAAAAGCCTGTATCGCCAGATCGGACTTCTTTTCCTGTACGTAAATCTGACCGATGTTCACATTGGTCGCTGCATCTTCATCGTCGACAGCAAGCACGCTTTGAAATTCTTTGAGCGCGTCATCGAAACGATTGTCGGTTCGGGCGATCAGCCCGAGGATGAAATGAGGCTGCGGAGCTTTCGGGTTCGTAGCCAGGGCCGCCTGTGCCGCGCGCTGAGCGCTGTTCGAATCCGGCAGGTAATAGAACGCGATGCATAAATTAATTTGGGCCAGCCGCAAATCCGGATCGATTGTCAGGGCGCGCTGGAATGATTCGGCGGCATCTTTGGGCTTGTACTGCTCCAGCAGTGCGACGCCGATGTTGTTAGCGCGGTAAGCGGCCTCGCGTTTGTCGAAAGCCGATTGTTCTGAACTGACGCTGCCGTGAGGTATGCAGACAAAGAAAACGGCGCACACCGCAGCCGAAGAGAAAGCCAGCAAGTAACGGGAGGTTCTGTTCGTTCGAGTGCTTGATCTTTTCACGGACTCACAGCAGGCGGTAATCAAACACAAATCGGCCGATCTGAATCGTACCTTTGCCTCTTGATGGTGGCGAGATTAACAGCGAACGAACCATGCTACTGTTGCGATTAACGTGGGCCTCGACGCTGCCGAGCGATTCACCGGATGAGGCTCCGTAGAAGGCGATATCGATGCTGTCGGCATTCTTACGTTGATAACCGAAAACGTATTCGCCGGCCTTCAGACTCAGATCGGCCACCTTGATCGGAACCTGTGTAATAAAGAAGTGAGAATATTTTCCTTCAGCCGAGTAGCCTGCCGTAATCATCACGACGCCCGCAATGAATTTGCCCTGGCCGTCGGTAACGCCTGACGCAGTTCGAAATTCAGTCTCGATGTTTTCTTTGATGACGGGCGCCCGCGCAGGAATGACTTTCCGCAGTTCAGCTTCTGAAGCGGCGCGCCAGCGAGCCGGCGGCGCGTAAACGGCGCTGCAGACAGTCAGCAACAAAGGAATCAGCGTGGAAAATTTAAGTTTCATCGAATTGACACCGTGCCGAATCCACCTCGAGCGCCTTCGGTGGGTTGCGATCTCTACTTCAGCGCGACGTATCATTGCACGAGTCTGAGCGAATGTTAAGATACGCGCCGGTAATGATTCGTCTTGTCTTAAGCGGGTTGCTTGTGCTGACTGCGGCCGCGGCCGTCCCGGCCCTCGATCAAAATCGTGGCCTGCGCGAGTTTGGCCGGCAGGTGTGGCTCTCAGAAAATGGTCTCCCCCAGAACACGGCTCAGGCAATTGCTCAGACGCACGATGGATACATCTGGATTGGCACGCAGGAAGGGCTGGTGCGCTTTGACGGTGTTAAGTTCGAAATCTTCGACAAGCAGAATACTCCGCAGTTCAGCAGCAATGACATTCGCTCTCTTTTTGTAGACGGCTCAGGAACACTTTGGATTGCTACGTCATCCGGCCTGGTTCGGCGGTGGGAGGCAGGCGAGTTTGAGGCATTCGCATCGAATCAAGGTTGGGCCGGAAACTACCTCGGTCCGATAACCGAGGATCGCTACGGCAGTGTTCGGTTTGTAACCTCACGCGGCGTGGTCAGTTGTGATGGTGGTAAGTGCGGGCTGGACGAAATGAGCGAGACGATCGCGAACTCGGTCAAAAATCTATTCGTGCGAGCTGGTACTTCATTGGTTCTTACTTCGACCGGTCTGGAGCTGCTGAAAGATGGCGCCTTGACTGAATGGACTGCCGCCGGATTGAAGAGCGTGAACGTTACGGCAGTTGCGGAAGATAACAACGGGACGCTTTGGGTTGGCGCCAGCGAAGGCGTCTCAGAAATTCGCGACGGTAACACCAGGCTATATTCGATAAGCGAAGGTTTACCGAATGGTCGAGTCACGTGCCTGCGGGTCGATCGCGAAGGCGCCGTATGGATCGGAACCTCAAATGGCCTGGCTCGTTTGCGCAACGGACAGATCGAAACGTTCAGCACTGCGGAAGGTCTGTCGAGCAACCTGGTGCTGTCAATTTTCGAAGATCGGGAAGGCAGCGTTTGGGTCGGGACTGAAGGCGGGGGACTGGTCCTTTTCAAGAACCGAAAGTTCAACACCTTGACGACGAAAGACGGGTTGGCCAGCGATCTCGTAAAAGCGATCTATCAGGACCGCGAAGGGGGCGTCTGGATCGGCACGAATGGTGGCGGCCTGACGCTACTGAAGAATGGCCAGATCTCAAAATTCACCACCCGCGATGGTCTGGCGAGCGACGTGGTGCTCTCGTTGGCGGGCGACGATGCGGGCAATCTGTGGATCGGAACGCCGGACGGCTTGAACCAATTCAAAGCCGGTAAGTTCAAGACGTATACGTTCGCCGACGGATTGTCCAATGACCTGGTGCGATCTGTTTATGTCGATCGGCGCGGCGATCTCTGGGTGGGAACTCGCGCGGGACTTGATCTGTTTCGTGATCATAAATTCACGAGCTACACGACCAACGACGGATTGGCAAACGATTTCATCGGCGCCTTGTTGGAAGACTCGAAAGGAAGTTTGTGGATTGGGACGTTGGGCGGCTTGAGCAAATTCGCAGATGGTAAGTTCACCAGCTTCACCACCAGCGACGGATTGTCGAGTAACACGATTACGTGCCTGCATGAAGACGCAGATGGAAATCTCTGGATCGGGACCAGTGGTGGCGGGTTAAATATTTTTCGTGATGGTAAGTTTGCTTCGTTTACCAGCCGCGATGGTCTGCCGGACGACGTGATTTACCGCATCCTCGAGGACAGCGCACACCGGCTTTGGTTCAGCTCGAACAAGGGAGTTTTCAGATTGGCCATCAGTGAGCTGAACGATCTCGTGGCCAAACGAACTTCGACTTTGAACGCGGCGTTGTACGGACCCGCCGACGGCATGCTGACGCGCGAATGCAGCGGCGGCGGACACCCCGCGGCCTGGAAAATGAATGATGGCAAGTTATGGTTCGCCACGATCAAAGGCGTCGCCACTGTCGATCCCGAACATCTCGCAGTCAACTCGTTGCCCCCAACGCTGGTGATCGAACAGGTGCGCGTCGATGATCGACTCGTGACGGCGCCAAGCGGAAGTAGAGTTGCGGCGGGCAGTACGCGCTTCGATTTTTATTTCACCGCTCCCAGCTTTATTGCGCCGGAAAATGTGCACTTCAAATACAAGCTCGAAGGATTCGATCGAGACTGGATCGATGGCGGCAATCGGCGCGTCGCTTACTACACCAATCTGCGCCCGGGAAATTACCGGTTTCGCGTGATGGCGGCGAACAACGACGGCGTCTGGAACGAGCAGGGAGCGGCATTTGATTTTTATCTCCGGCCGCACTTCTATCAGAGTTATTGGTTCTACGCGCTGATCGTTTTGCTGTTGGGCGGGATCGTCTGGCAGCTTTATCGTTTGCGAGTTCGCCGCATCTCTTCACAATTTTCGGCGGTGCTGGCCGAACGTAATCGCATCGCCCGCGAGATACACGACAACCTGGCTCAGGACATCCTGGGAATCTCGGTGCAACTGGAACTGGTCGCGCGTCTGATGCCGGCGGCGGAGGCCGCGAAATCGCATCTGGATCGCGCGCGCATTCTGGTGCGCAATAGCATGGCCGAGGCGCGCCGGTACGTGTGGGACTTGCGCTCTCAGGATTTGGAAAACAAAGATCTGCCGACTGCGCTCAACGATACCGCGCGACGTTTGACGCGCGATACTGAACTGCAGACAGCCGTCCAGGTGACGGGCACTTTCAGGCCGCTCCCGTCAGCGATCGAAACCAACATCTTGCGCATCGCGCAAGAAGCCATTAACAACTCAGTCAAACATGCGGGCGCTCGTCGGATTATGATCGACGTGCACTTTGAGCAAGATGCCCTTCAACTTCGCGTGCAGGATGACGGCTGCGGCTTTGATCCGCAGGCGCACAACGGCGACGGCCATTTTGGTCTTGTGGGCATGCGTGAACGCGCGCAGGAAATCGGCGGCGAACTTAACATTCACAGCCAGGCGGCCGCCGGTACCGAAGTCATCGTGAACGTTCCCTTAACCCATGGCGACAGACACTAAGATTAGAGTTATGGTCATTGACGATCAGGCCGTCGTGCGGCAGGGATTCGTCTCGTTAATCAAGACAGTTTTTGACATGGAGATCGTCGCTGAAGGATCGAATGGGCGCGAAGCGATCGAGTTGTTCCGCCGGCACCGCCCCGACATCACTTTGATGGATTTGCGCATGCCGGAACTGTCAGGCGCTGAAGCCATCACGCAAATTCGAAGTGAATTTCCGGCGGCTCGGATCATCGTGCTTACCACGTACGACGGCGACGAAGACATTTATCGTGCGGTGCAGGCCGGCGCTCAGGGTTATCTGCTGAAGGACATGTTTTTTGAAGAACTCGAGTCCGCGATCAGAAAGGTCTACGCGGGCGCGCGCTTGATTCCCGGCTCAGTCGCCGAACGCCTGGCGGCGCGGATGAGTTCGTCGGAATTGACCAGCCGCGAACTCGAGGTCCTACGTCAGATCGTGGACGGCAAGAGTAACAAGGAGATTGGCAATGCCCTCAACATCAGCGAGGCGACGGTAAAAAGCCACATCAACAACCTTCTCAGTAAGCTCGGTGTTTCAGATCGCACCCAGGCCGCGACCACAGCTCTGCAGCGTGGCCTCGTGCACTTTCGGTAAGCCTCACCAACAGAATGGGAGATTTGGCCGCGGCTCATTCTTTACGTCAGTCTGCGTGATACTCCAACTAAAGTATGAGATCAAATTCAACCGACGGTCTCATGACAGAAACCCAGAGGAAGTGCTATCTTCCGCGTCGCAGTTACAATTCGCCCGGTCTCGAGCGTAGCAGAATCGGATTTTTCCTTCCTATTCTTTGTTGCAGACCGACTTTGGAATTGATTCAAGGCTACCTCGAGATCGGGTTTTTAATTTTTCACTTCTGCTCTTTTAACCGGCTAGTCGACACGGTCTGGTGTCGGCCCGGAAGGCACAAACAATTTCAGTTCAAACATTCAGGGGGAGAAGATGGTTTCTTGTCTTCGAGCTAAGAGTGCGTTCAGGTGGACCATCGGCTGCGAAAAAACTCCGTGGGCGATAACGTTTCGGCTGGTCCAGGGTCTTGTTCCTATTCTCATCCTGATCTTTTCATCGATTGGCGACGCGCAAAGTAATTACGCCAGCCTCAGTGGCACTGTCTTTGACCCTGATCAAAAAGTTGTACCAGCGGCCGAGTTGACTCTCACCTCGATAAGCACGCAGGCAACGCGCCAGGCGACCAGCAACGATCAGGGGACCTTTCAATTCACCGGCCTGGTGCCGGGCGAGTACCGGCTCGACGTGCGAAGTTCAAATTTCGCCAATCTAAGTCAGAACGTGCGTCTTGAAGTGGGCCAGCAGATGGCGCTCAACGTCAAGTTGGAAGTTGGCTCACTGAGCACTACGGTAAACGTTGCCACCGAAGCGACGATGGTGCTGCGCACGACCGATTCGAGCATAGGCGAGGTTGTCGAGCGGCGGTCAGTTGAGAATCTGCCGCTTAACGGGCGCATGCTGATCGACTTGGTGCTGACTGTGCCGGGCGCGCACGAGAGTCATGGAGCGCAAACCGGGGACATGAATCCGCTCTACTGGCGCCCCGGCCAGCGCTCGGCAGTGAGCATCGGAGGCGCGCGGCCCAACGCAAATTATTTTCTGCTCGATGGATCAACCGATACGGATCCCACCTTCAACACGCTCAGCCTGAGTCCGTCGCCGGACGCGGTGCAGGAGTTCAAGGTGCAGACTGGAAGTTACAGTGCCGAAATGGGTGGCGCCGGTGGTGGCCAAATCAATATCGTCACCCGCAGTGGATCGAACCAGTTCCACGGCACCGTTTATGAGTTTCTGCGCAACAATGCCTTTGACGCTCACACATTTAATGACATGGGTTCGAATTTTCTGGTGAGGAATAATTTTGGCGCGTCACTGAGCGGACCAGTTGCTCGCAATCGCACCTTCTTCTTTGCGAATTACGAAGGGTTGCGGCACATCAAAGCAGATACCATGATCGATACCGTTCCGACGGCCGATGAAGTCAGTGGCGACTTCAGCATGAGCGGCGTGACGATCTACAACCCATTCAGCTCTCACGCAAATCCGAAATTCGATCCAAGCAAACCCGTCGGCCCGCTTAATCCGCAAATCATTCGCGACCCATTTCCGAATAACAAGATTCCCGCAAACCTGATCGATCATACGGCCCAGTTATTTCTGCAAAAATACGCACCGCGACCGAACATGGACATGGGCATGAATGGTTGCGGCATGACCATGATGGGCGCGCCGACCGTCGTGGGCGCCGGTGTCGATTGTAACAACTACAGCGACGTGCGTAATGAAAAGCATTACACCGATCAGGCGACCTTTCGTGTCGATCAGGTGTTCAAGCGGGGCGATACCCTCGCGGTGCGCTACTCGTTCAGCAGCGAAACTGGTTTTATGCCCCAGAACCTACCGGGCTTTGGTGCGCTGCACGATAATCTCGCGCAGCATGGTAGCGTGGCGTGGACTCGCATCATCAATCCCCGCGTCGTCAACATTGCTGAGATCGCAGTATCGCGTTTGGCAATGCACCGGTCGTCAGAGAACAGCGAGAGCAATGACATCGTTCGTGAGTTGGGAATTACTGGTGTCGGTTTCGGCGGACAGGGAGCCTTTGGCGCGCCCTGGTTTAATGTGCAGGGCTACTCGGGCATGGGCGATTCGTTTGCGGCGACGCCCATGCATGCCTGGGACACGATCCTCGAAGCGCGCGATTCTTTAAGCTGGCAATTGGGACGTCACAATCTGAAGCTGGGCGGAAGTTATCGTAATTACATCTGGCCGATGTGGGGCTTTTTTCAAAACCGCGGCTACTATCAATTCACGAACGGCTTCACCACGCAAACGGCGACGAACGATGGGACCGGCTCAGCGCTGGCCAGCATGCTGCTCGGTCTGCCGGTCGTCAAGCAGCGGCAGGCGGGAATCCCGCAGATGCAATTACGTCAGTGGTACGCAGACGCGTTTATTCAAGACAGTTTTCAATTGAGCCGCGATACCACGATTCAGATCGGATTGCGATATGAATACATGAGTCCGCTCCGCGACATCCGCTATCCGAATTCAAATCTGACTTTTGTCAATGGAGTGCCGAGGGTATTCATCGGCGGGCAGCAGGGCTATCCCCTCGGGTTGATGTTTCCAAACAAGCTTAACTTTGCGCCACGGTTCGGGATTTCGCATCACATTCCCAAATACGGCTTCGTTCTGCATGCGGCTTACGGAATTTTCTTTACTCCGGTCGACATGAATACG
>DASQYL010000243.1:0-8756 GCA_035639235.1 Pyrinomonadaceae bacterium
CGGAGGATATTTCGGTGGACGCTTGGCGCTGGCGGGCACAGACGTCACGTTCATTGCCCGCGGTGAGCACCTGCGCGCCTTGCGCTCGACTGGTCTTCGCGTTGACGGCATTAAAGGCGACTTCACAATCTCGCCCGTTCGCGTGACTGATGATCCAGCGCAAGTAAGTAATGTCGACGTGGTCATCCTGGGTGTTAAGGCATGGCAGATTGGAGAGGCTGCCCATGGGATCAGATCCATGATTGGACCGAGTACATTTGTGCTGCCGCTGCAAAACGGCGTCGAAGCGTTCGACGAACTGTCTGCCGTATTGGGGAAAAAGCACGTGCTCGGTGGCTTATGCAAAATCGTGAGTTACCTGGTTGAGCCGGGACACATTCGCCATGCCGGTTTCGAGCCCTTTGTCGCTTTCGGTGAGTGGGACAATCACTCTAGCGATCGCGTCGAAGCTTTGCGCGAGACTTTTGCGCGGGCCGGCGTACAAGCGAAAGTTCCGCCTGACATTCAGGCCGCGGTTTGGAACAAGTTTCTCTTCATCTCCGGTTTCAGCGGCGTCGGAGCGGTGACGCGAGCACCTGCGGGAGTGTTGCGCAGCTTACCTCAAACTCGCTCTCTGATGGAGCGCTCGATGCTGGAAATCGCGCAGGTTGCCGAAGCGCGCGGAATTAGACTCCCGAGTGACGCAGTGAATCAGGCGCTGGCGAGCCTGGACAGTCTGCCGGAAAAGGCCATGTCTTCGATGCAGCGCGACATCATGGCGCATCGCCCCTCCGAGCTTGAATCTCAAAACGGTGCGGTCGTGCGACTGGGGCGAGAAGCTGGAATCGAAACGCCTGTTAATACCTTCATCTACGATAGCCTCCTGCCGCGGGAAAAGCAGGCCCGCGGCGAATTGCAGTTCCCCGCATAGGTCCGACCCAAGTTTTCACGTAAATACAGAATCATCGTCAGCCAAAAGCGCTTCGGGAATAAATCAGCGGGAGCCAGGTATTAGTAAGAGCGGTGCCCGTGCCTTATGAGACGACTGCAGAAGAAACACCCGCGAGCGATCCGTTGGATGCATTGGATCAACTTTCCCGTGCTGTTTCTCATGATCTGGAGTGGCCTGCTGATCTACTGGGCCAATAGCGTATATCGGGTCGGCTTCGGCCGTTTCACATTATTTCAGTTCTTCCCCGACCGCTTTTTCAATTTCCTGGGAGCCGGTCATCGCCTCGCTGAAGGCATGGCTCTGCATTTCTTTTTCATGTGGTTCTTTGCGATCAATGGCTTGGTTTACGTGCTGTACACCTTCAAGTCCGGCGAATGGCGTTACCTCTTGCCCAATCGCAAATCGTTTAGCGAAGGGATCCAGGTAATGCTTCACGATTTGCACTTGAGCAAGCGCCATCCGCCGCCGCGCAAGTTCAATGGTGCGCAGCAAATCGCTTACACCAGCGTGATCTTGGTGGGCCCTGGATCAGTGCTTACCGGATTGGCGATCTACAGACCGGTGCAGTTCGCTTGGTTGAGCAGCCTGCTCGGCGGTTATGCGTGGGCTCGCTGGGAGCATTTTTGCTTCGCTGTGGGTTACTGTCTTTTCTTTGTCGTCCATGTTGCCCAAGTAATCAAAGCCGGGTGGAATAATTTCCGCGCGATGGTCACAGGTTACGAGTTAGTGACGGTGGATCCTGCGCCATCAGACACTAAGCTAACCGGGGATTCATTTGAGGTTGCAGCGTGAGCGACAACAGTGCGGAAAACGTGGGTGAGCGCGAGCCGCGACTGACGGCCCAGGATATTGACCGCGACAACCAGCCGGCGGCAAATCGTTGTGAAGGACAACCTATCGAGCGGGTCGGCTTGCCAGAAAATGCCAGGGCTGAACCTAACGTCGAACAACGTGGCTTCCAACAGAACCTAACCGCAGACAAGGCAGTCGTTGCCGAGATGCGGCAAAAGACCCGACGGAGCTTCATTGTTGGTGGAGCTGCCGCGCTGGCGGCCTTAACTGGATGGCGCTGGCTACGCACCCGGCGGGAAGCTGACGGGCTCCCCTGGCCTTTGCGTCTGTCCCATGAATTCAACGAACAAGTCTCGCGGGATTATTTTTCCCTTAATCGCCTGGCAACCACCTTTCCGGTTGAGATGGCAAGTGAGCCTCGCGTTAATGGCAGCTACGGTTTGGATGAAGAGGATTTCGATCCAGCTGGTTGGAAGCTGGCCATTGTCGGTGTTGCAAACCCACCTGAGTCAGACTCTGATATCAGCACCAACACAGAACCGGATCTGTCGCTGACACTTGCAGAGATCAAACAGCTACCGCGCGTTGAAATGGTGACGGAACTTAAATGTATTGAAGGCTGGAGCGTTATTGTCCGCTGGGCCGGAGCTCGCCTGGCTGACTTGATTGCGAAGTATCCGCCTTTGACCAGGAGCGGTAGCGATCCCGACGTGATGCGCCGGCCCGATGACCTGGTTGGCTACGTTAGGCTTGAGACTCCAGACAGCGAATACTACGTCGGACTTGATTTGGAGAGCGCGCTGCATCCGCAGACGCTCCTGTGCTACGAGATGAACGGGCAACCGTTGTCACTGAAACACGGGGCTCCTCTGCGTCTGGTGATACCAGTGAAGTACGGCATTAAGAACATCAAACGGATCGGAAAGATCACGTACACGGATAAACGTCCCGCCGATTACTGGGCCGAACGCGGCTACGACTGGTATTCGGGGCACTGACGCGCTATCTCTCCAGACACTACCATAGAGCTGTACCCTGCTTGACGGTGCCGCAACTCTCATGAGGCTACTGCATCGTGAGGACAGGATGGAACTCAAAGCTGGTATCCCTCTCCAATACCCTAAATCCGCCGAACTTATTCCCTCGGACTGAATTCTTACCAAAGATCTCTTTTCCGTAATCTACGGGAATAGAAACTCGCACATTCGGTATTCAATAAGTGCTGAATGAACAGCAACGGTGAATCGACCGATCCCCGCGGTGAGGGCGTCACCGCACATCATCAACCGAAGAAAGAGGAGAGATCACAATGTTGAAGAGAACACTAAGTGCCGTCATTCTTGCCGCCGCATTCTTAGCAACTCCGGCAATCGTCCCGTCCTTTGCGCAGGCGCCTTCTCAAACTGGCCAGCAGCAGGATGACAAGATGAAAGATGACAAGATGAAGGACGACAAGATGTCCGGTGACAAAATGGCCGGCGACAAGATGGCTGGTGACAAGATGGCCAGCGACAAGATGCAGAGCAAGAAGGGCAAGCATAAGAAGCAGAAGAAAAACCAGGACGCCGACAAAATGGAGGGTGACAAGAAGCCATAAGGGGCGGTGCGGTTGCTCGGCATTACAAGATCCCGATTCTTCTGAGAGTGTAGTGCCGAGCATGTACCAATTCGAAGCGGCTGAAACCGTTCGTTAATGTGAACGTCTCGTACGCGACGTGAGTCGAGGACCAACCCACGACCAGGAATAAAACATCAGCTTTAAGGGATTACAAAGCAGGCGGGAATTGTTAATGCGAATTCCGCCAAAGACCATGACGAGGACCGCATCGATGAAACTCTGTATAGCGTTATTCTTGATGGTATCTGGCGCAGTTGCCTTTCGAACGTTGAACCGACATCCGTCAGTCCAGAGCGCTGTCTCAACTGAAAGCGAGGCGGCCAAGCCGGCCAATGCCAACGCTACGCCGGTGGTGGTCGAACTCTTCACCTCGGAGGGGTGTTCGAGTTGCCCGCCCGCAGACGAAGTCCTTTCCAGACTCGACAAGATGCAGCCCATCCAAGGTGTTGAGGTCATCGCGCTGGGCGAGCATGTGGATTACTGGAACAGGCTGGGCTGGAGCGATCCATACTCTTCAGAGGATTTTAGTAGGCGGCAAAGCAGATATGCGGATGCGTTCAACCATGACGGCGTCTATACGCCGCAGATGATCGTCGATGGCCGGGATGAATTTGCCGGAGGCAATATGGAGCGTGCCCGGATAGCAATCACGAAGGCCGCTCAGGCCCCGAAAGCAAATGTACAACTTGCTTCTTCCCAAAACTCTGAAGCGACTAACTCACGCAAGGTCAAGCTGCTGCTTCACGTGAGCGACCTTCCGGGCTTGACCGCCGGCGACACTGCCGAGGTGTTGTTGGCAATTACTGAAAACAACCTTCGCTCCGAAGTCTCGCGCGGTGAAAATGCGGGGCGCTACCTGAGACACAGCGCGGTCGTACGGCAACTTACAGCCCTGGGTGAGATCGGCGGCAGCCAAAATAGCTTTGCAGCGGAACCAACGGTGAATCTCGACAACCGATGGCAGAGAGACAATCTGCGCGCTGTGGCCTTCGTCCAGGAGCGCGGCACGCGCCGGGTTCTCGGCGCTGCGGCGGTTAGTCTATCCACAAAATGAACTAGCAGTAACTGAACTGAGCGCGAGCTGTCGCCTACAGAAAAACTAAAAAGATTTTAAATGAGGAAAAATGGCTGGAGCAAAACTGATTGTAATTTATCCGCGTCCCACTGACATCGAGGCCTTCGATAAGGTCTACCGCGAAGAACATGTGCCGATGGCAGTTGAGAAACTTTCGGGAAAGACCAGGATCGTCGCCACCAAGATCGTCGGATCTCCTCAGGGTGTGCCTCCATTTCATGTAATTGCAGAGGTCCATTTCCCTAGGATGGAGGCTCTGCAAAGTTGCGCGGCCTCTGATGGGGGAAAAGAAACCCTGGCCCACGCCGCAAAAATCTCTTCGGGAGGGAGTCCGATCTTTCTGGTCGCTGAGGAACAAGTTTATAACTTCGACTCATAGGCTGAGGTTGTACGATCGCCGCTGGAAGGGGATCGGCCGCGTGGGTGAGTTCAAGAAGAACTCGATGCGACTGGTTACAGAAGTGGATGCGAATGAAGCTAGTCTGCCCGGAAGGCGACGCGGAACCCGACATCCAGGTCGCGGCTCGGCGGTGCGCCCGAGAAGCGAAGGGCGGAGCTGCTGATCTTCGGAGTGCGTTTGCCCCAAGAGCCGCCACGCATAACGCGAACTCCGTTCCCTTCATTTCTCACCGGATCTTTAGCACTCGGGGTCCCGTAGTGTCCTAACCAGTCTTGACACCACTCCCAGACGTTGCCCAGCATGTCGTAGAGCCCGAACCGATTCGCCAGGAATTGCCCGACAGGCGCCGTGAACACGAAACCATCCTCCGCAGAGATGGTGGACTCCCAGTCCGGAAACTTCTTTTTCGCGGTTCCGTCGGCCACGTTGCCCACCTTGACCAAGCTCTCCGGAGAGTCGCCGCTGTAAAACCGCTTTGTCGAGCCGGCCCGAGCGGCGTACTCCCACTCGGCCTCTGTCGGCAATCGCGTCTCTTTCTTGCTCCGCTGAGCCAGCCAACGGCAGAAGGCGTTTGCGTCATTCCAAGTTACATTTACCACCGGATGTTCGTCCGTTTGCGCAAACCCAGTGGATCGCCAGCTGTACTTTGGCTTGCGGCCTTCGATCTTGCCCGTATCCTCGTCGTAGCCCCACGCGCCTTGGCCGTCCGTCTCCGGTTCTGTGCGGTAGCCAGTATCGTTCGCAAAGGCCCGGAATTGGCCGCGTGTGACTTCATACTTCCCCAGATAAAAGTCATGCGTCAGCTCTACAGTATGCTGCACTTCGTCACTACGACGTCCCTTCTCGTCCGGCGGCGAGCCCATCAGGAAAGTGCCTGCTCGAATCCGGACGAATTCCATTTTGACGCCACCGCCAAGATCCAGCACGAGCACTCGGCGTTGGCCGCGCCCTGTCTTTCCATCCTGGTAATACTTGAATGTCTCTTTCCGCTCGCTGTGGTTTGACGTGCCGACTACCGGCATCGCTAAAGACGAAATTCCCAGCGAGATCAGCACCAGTCCCAGGCTCACCGTCGTAGTTCTTTTGTTTTGCGCATTTGGGATTGCTGACTGCCAAAGCATCTCATATTCATCCTACTCAATGAGAACACCGTTTCCATTGGAGTTTGTGGCACAAGTTCCTCCGTGGTTGCAGAAACTTCAGAATTGAAGAACCGATCGAATCGGAACCTTTTTCTTCCCGAGTAGCGTCGGGAAAGAAGCCTCCTCCGCCGGTGGTCGGTCTTTTTTAGAGAAGTCAAACGTTAACCATCACTCCTTCTGACTGGATCCGCGCGCTCCTTTCTCTATCAAGGCGATTCGAATCACGGCGCAGGCCATCCCGGTAATTAGTTCCTACCCCAGCTGACAGGTTTCTTATTCAACCTAATCAAGTCACAGACCTATCGGAATATTTCAGGCGTAATCGAGGTACTTACATACACCGGCAGAATTAATTCTGGCCGGATCATTGGCGAGCAGGATGGGAGAAGGACAGCATGACTGGACTGCATGAAGTAAACGAACACAATTTCGAACAGGCGGTTCTGAAATCAGATTATCCGGTGCTGGTGGATTTCTGGGCCGTCTGGTGTCCGCCATGCCGGTTGGTAGTTCCGGCGCTTGAACACGTGGCCGAGAAGTACGCGGGCCGAGTGCGCGTGGCAAAACTCAATGTGGACGAGAGCGAGTCAATCGCGCAGCGCTACGGGATCAAAGGTATTCCAACTCTAAATCTGTTTCAACATGGCATCGAGCGGCAGCGCGTAATAGGCGCGGAGAGCGAAGAGAGGATCTCACTCGTGCTCGACAAGCATTTAGGCACAACTGAAGAGTGAATCAATGAACATAGGAAAAAGTTCAGCGGTTCGAACGTCAGACGCCAGAATGGGTATAAGCGACCGGAAAGGCAAACGACCGAAGACAGTCGTCAAGGAGATTCTTTGTTGAACGTTAATCAAATAGCAGCCAGGTACCTGGACAAGGGTATCTGACTATCGAGGAAATTTTGTGAGAGTAGTAGTCAGCCTGATTCTTGCCTGTCTGTTTGTTCTCCTGGCAGGTTTCAACGTCTGGAACATGTTGACCAACCGTGGCACCTCCACGCGTAGCGTCAGGTTGTGGACTCAGGTTCATCGCGGTGCCGGATATGCTTTCATCGCGCTATACGTCATCCTTTGCTATTTCATGCTCCTGCGCATCAAGGGTTCTGCAGACGAACTCTCGCCGCAACTCGTCCTACATATGGGTCTGGCCTTGTCCCTCGCCCCGTTGCTTGTGGTAAAGGTGATCGTCGCACGGTATCAGAAGGCGGCGCGCGGCCTGTTGATGGCATTAGGGATTGGGATTTTCGCCATCGCCTTCACGTTGGTTGCGTTGAATTTCTCGATACACTTTCTTCAGGTTGCCTCGACTCACAAAGAGCCGATAGGGATATCGGCGACGTTCATCGCGCTGGCGCTCATCTTGGCAGTCATTCCGCTCGTAGCTAAGGCTGGACTACCCATGCCCAAATCCAAGGAGGCAGTTCCCTCTCTCAATAAATCTGCGGGCCAGGAACTGAGCAATCGGGATGAGGCTTTTAATTTAACGTTGGCACGAATCGAGTCGCAAACGCAGGATGCCAAGACTCTGCGCTTCCTCTTGCCAGGTTATTCGCTCATACTCGATATGCTCATCTCCCCTTCAGACAGGCTATATCGAGATTACATCAAAGCGGGTAACCAATGGCTATGTTTCCCGGTTTCTAAATGAGCGCGCACAAGTGGGATTGACGGTCAAAGCCCGCGGTCCCTACGGTAAATTCTGTTTTGATGAGAGCAAACATGAGCGGATTGTGTTGATTGCTGGTGGAAGCGGTATTACTCCAATGATCGCTATGCTGCGATACATCGATGATCTATGTATTCCCCTCGAGGTCACACTCATCTATTGTGTTCGCACCGAGCAAGACGTTTTCTTCAAGAACTACCTTGCAGTACTCCAGAGTCGATTGAACAAGTTTCGCTACGTCTTGGTGTTGTCCCAGCCTTCTTCCGAGTGGACGGGCTGGAAAGGCCGTTTGCGGCGCGAGATTTTGGAGCGCGAAGTTGAGAAAGCATCTGAATCGACGTTCTTCTTGTGCGGCCCGCCCGGCTTTATGGAACTCAGCCGCGCTTTGCTGAAAGACATTGGCGTCGAATCCTCCAGAATCCTGCAAGAGAGTTTCGGAGGGGTGGTAGCAGAAGAACCAGATTCAGCAAAGGCGACTGCCGGTCCCCTCGAAAGTACATTTTCTCGTTCTGGTGTAGCTTATCGCATCTCACCTGAAGAGACTTTATTGGAAAGCTCAGAAAGAAACGGTCTGTTGATTCCGTCAGGTTGTCGACAAGGGGTTTGCGGTACGTGCGCAACCAGGTTGCTCAGTGGCAAGGTGCAGGCGGAGGCTGAAGAAGCACTGAATGACGAGCTGCGATCCGAGGGGTTCATCCCTACCCTGCGTTAGTAGACCTCTAACCGATATTATGCTGGATGCATGATCACGGCGGAGCGCCACTCAGAGACCAGCTCTCGCTCAATTGCGGGATGAAAACTACGAGTTGTGCCTCGCCGCAATCCAGGCGGCATTAACAGTCTGCCCAGTGAGCACCATGAGCATGCCGTTGATAATCAATCTGTAATAAATCAGGCTGAACCACCGGTAGCTGTACTTCAGACCCAGAGCACGCAAAGTGAACAGCAAACTCAAAGTCGCGATCGTCCAGGCCTTGCTGGTATTCATGAATCTGGCAGCAAGCCTTGACTTGGCGGTTAAGCTCGTCGGCGAAGCTGCGACGAAAGGTGCTCAGCTAATTGTCTTCGGCGAGACCTGGCTGCCCGGTTATCCAGCATGGTTGGATTATTGTCCTGGTGCTGCTCTTTGG
>DASQYL010000244.1:0-13695 GCA_035639235.1 Pyrinomonadaceae bacterium
TGATTGGGCTGGAAGGCATTCTTATCTTTCGCCTGTTTCGCCGTAAGCGCAGGGCCGACAACGCCGACCCGAGTTTAGGATCAAAGAGCATTACCAAAGAACTTGAAGCACAATCACGCGTGGTTGCCGAACCGGTAAGCAGCGTGATCGATCACACGACGCGCACGCTCGAGCCGGTTTACAGCAGCGGACAGAAGACTGCTACTGAAAATTAAATGCCGTCTACCGGTCATGAAAAAAGCCATCGCCGTATTCCTCGAACCGGGTGAGAATTGGGACCATTCGAAAAGCGTGCGCGAACAAGCCTTCTGGCAAGAGCCCGCGCAATTTATGACAACGATCCCTTGGAACGAGCACGGAATTCTTCAGGTCGCCGAAATTCGCGAATGGAACATCTTCCTCGACGCGCGCGATCAGCCATAGCGGAATTCATCATTGCCGCCCTTCGTTGTGGCATGCGAGTCTACGCGCAATATCTTCCAGAGTGATCATTCCCACAGGCTTGCTCGATTCATTTTCATTGATGACGGGCAACTGAGATACTCCGTTTCGTCCCATCTTTACCAGCGCCGCATCCAGCGTTTCGCGTTGCGTGATTGTCTTCACGTTCTTGCGCGCCGTCGCGCCAAGAGACCGATGCGATTCGTTCGCTGACAATGCGCGCTTCAAATCGTTAAAGGTGCAAATGCCCACCAGAGAGCCATTAGCATCAATCACCGGATAGGCGTGAAAACGATTCGTTTGTTGCTCTAAACGCGCGAACACTTCGCCGACGGTTTCCGTTTCGGACAGTGTCTCGATTGTGTCGGACATAGCGGCGCTGACGGGCAGTTGCTTCAGCGCATGCCTCTGCTCGTGCGGCAGATGAATACCGTCCTGCTCGAGCAGGGCGTCGTAAATCGGCGTGGGCGAAATCTCCGACGCAAGCACATAACTGGTGATATTGGCGATCATCAAAGGGAGGATTATCGAGTAGTTATTTGTCATCTCAAAGATGATGATGATCGAAGTCACCGGCGCGCGCACGATGCCGGCAAACACCGCGCCCATGCCCACCAGCGCGAACGCGCCGGGCTGCGTCGCCGGATCGCCGAGCAGATGTTGTTTCGCCAGGCCAACCGCTCCGCCAAGCATGCCGCCGATGTAAAGCGATGGCCCAAAAATGCCGCCCGAAGATCCGGATGAGTACGAGATGACGGTGCCGATCAATTTCGCAATGCCGAGCACGATGAGCATCTTTAGCGGCAAGGGCATTTGCAAAGCTATTCCCAGTTGACCGTAGCCGACGCCGAACGTACTCGAAGAACCGGTTAGATGAAGCGCGACGATGCCTACGCAACCGAGAATCAATCCGCCCACACCGGGCGCCGCCCACTGCGGCACGACACGTTGCGTCTTGAAAAAGGCGCGCAGGTGCAACAAGCCTTCATTGAATGCAACAGCGGCAAAGCCCGCCAGCACTCCGAGCACTGCATAGAAGATCAATTCGACCGGACGGTTGAGACGATACGGCGGCACGTTGAAGAGAGCATGTTCTCCGAGAATCGCCCGCTCGATCACGGCTGCGATGACGGCCGCAATCACAATCGATCCGAGCGGCCTGCTCTCTGCTTGACCGAGAATTTCTTCCAGCGTAAAAGTCACCGCAGCGATTGGGGTGTTGAAGGCGGCAGCCAAGCCCGCGGCCGCGCCCACGGGAATCAAGCTCTGCAGACGCTTGCGCGAAATCGCAAACATGCGGCCGAGCACCGAAGCAATCGCCGCACAGATTTGCACCGTCGGACCTTCGCGGCCCAGGCTCGCGCCCGTACCGATGTTGAATGCCGACAGAAACATCTTGCTCCAGATGACACGCGCGGGAATGCGGCCGCCTTCGAGGTAATACGCGGTCTTGACTTGGGGAATACCACTGCCCCTCGCGCGCGGCGCGTAGAAGTAAAGACCCGCGCCGGAAATCAATCCGCCAATTGCGGGAATACAAAGCAACAGCGGAATCCACCAGCGCGGAATCGTGGCCGCGCGATAAATGAGATGATTCTGAAAAAAATCCAGCAGCAGATGAAAACAGACCGCCGCCAGCCCACAAACGCAGCCGATGATCATTGTGAGCAGATAAATCTTCTGATTTTCGGTAACGGGAATGCGATTAAAGACACGGCGCGCGGCTACTTGAAAGCTGAACCACTTTGGACTGTGAGAAGTCCTTTCTTCATTGAGCATCAGGCTTCCAGTATAGCGGCTATGAAACAAGAGTCAGAACCGCCTGCGTTAGCGGGCGAACTCCGCTTCCTAAGAAACCGCTGCATCAGACCTCACCCGAAAGAGTGATTTCGATCGCCGCAGGCAAAATCACCCAAAAGGATGACGACAAATCGACGCGGCTTAAGGTAAATTCTGGCCTCGAAGTTGAAGCCAATTACGCGAAAAGGAAAACTGGAAAATGAAACGAATCGTCCTGACCTTTGGTCTAATATCCGGCGCGCTGATGGCGCTGTTCATGTTCGCGACCATGCCTTTCATTGACAAGATCGGCATGGACAAGGGCTATTTCGTCGGCTACACGTCGATGGTCCTCGCCTTCATGCTTGTGTTCTTCGGCATTCGCTCATATCGGGAGAACGTCGGCGGCGGCGCAATCTCTTTCGGCCGCGCGTTCGCCGTCGGAATACTCATCACGGTGATATCGTCCGTCTGCTATGTAATTGCCTGGGAGATTCTCTACCGCAACTTCATGCCCGATTTCATGGACAAGTACGCCGCCTACGTGATCGAGAAAGCGCGCGCCGCCGGCGCGAGCGCCCAATCAATTCAGGCCCAGCAACAGCAAATGCAGCAGTTCAAGCAGCTTTACAACAACAATTTCCTGGTTAACTTCGCGATGACTTTTATCGAACCGTTTCCGGTTGGCCTGATCATCACACTCATCTCTGCTTTGATCCTGAGAAAGAGGAAGGCGACTCAGACTGCATGAGGATCTGGTTCACTCCCACTCACGCTTTCAGCAGTGTTAGAATCATCTTGTCCACATAATCAACGAACTCCCCAAATCCCGACAATAATCACTTTTTAGCTGTTTCAGCGGGGACGGGTGTGCGTTGAGAACGATATCAATTTTCGACCAAGGGGGATTTTCATGAAGCACGGTATTCATCTTTTTCTTTTCATTCTTCTTTTCACGCTAGTGAATTCTGATGTAGTTCGATCGCAGTTGGGCGCGCCAAACACTCGCGCAGCGATCGCATACATTCGCGATGGCGCGGAGATTCGCGTTGTCAATCCAGACGGCAGTGACGATCATCGAATTTGGTCGCTTCCCAGGCCGGATCTCGCTGCGACCATGGGAATCAATGGTGTTGCCTGGCGGCCTGACGGTAATGAGATCGCTTTCTCAAGCGCACATGAGGCCGTGCAATCGCTTTACCTTTCCGACTTGTATGCAATCAAGCCCGACGGCAGTGGCTTTCGCCGCATCACAAATCCACCCGATCCGTCTGATTACGAGAAAGATCGAAAAGGCACGGTGACGGTGACTGTCACGAATGCGCCGGCGGGAATTCTCGCCGCGCCCTCGACTTCTTTTCTCGTCTATGTCGCAGGCGCTGCGGAACCACAACAGATAGGCTTGCCTCCAGGCGCGAGCCGCACCCTGACGTTTGCGAATGTCGCCGATCTCGGCGCCCATCCGCAGCCCGTCGTTGCAATGTTCGGTAAGAGTCGCTGGTTCATTCCTGGAGCGGATGTGGTCGCCGGTGGCAAGGTCAACGCCGGCACGCTAAATATCTCCGGCAGAGGTTTGGAAAACTTTGGCGCGTACGGCGTCGCCTGGACCAATGATGGATCGCAACTGACTTATGGATTGGGAAACTGCGCGGGATTGTTCACCGTGCCGGCCGAGGCACTCGCAGGCAGTCATCAGGACAAACCGGCGTTGCCAGGTAACGCTTCCGCCAATGCATGTACATGGGCCGACATCATCGACGGCGAACGAGCTTCTCATGGGCGGTGGGATGCTCGATGCGAATATCTATCTGGCGAAAGCCGGCGAAGCATCGCGCGGCGAGAAATTGGTGAGTGCGGGCGCGACCGACTTGATGTTGGAAGTTGAGTGGCTGCCGGATGCATCTGGGTTTCTGTTTGCGTTGAGCACCGGAAGCAGCGCGAACATCTATCGCTACAGTTTCGCGACTAAGCAACCGGCTCAGTTAACGCATTTCGACGGCGAGTTCGTGCGCTCATTCAGTATCGCTCCCGATGGCCAGTCCGTCGTGTTCGAACGCGCGCCGCAGTTTCGCGGAGGCTCATCGAATCTTTGGACGATGCGCATTGATGGTAAGGGTCAGCGATTGCTGGTGAAGGATGGCAGTGGTCCGTCGTGGGGGAAGTGAGTTGAAATTGTAGAAAAGACTTTCGCACCTTCAGCGCAAACTAATTCTTGATCGCTTTGATCTCCTAGAACCTCCGTCACAGTTGGCTGGCAGGCGCTTCGTATCGGCTTCGGCCGATCGTTCGATTTTGCGTTTTGTACTCAATTTGATCCACATAGCGCACTTCGACGGTTGAGATAGTTAATCTCAGCGCGGGTTCACGGGCATCATATGCTTCGGGAGTGGTGGAATAAGGCGCGAGGAACGGACTGTGGATATCCGGAGCAGCACCGTCGTCCGCACGTCGCGACGGCACCTTTTCCCATACGTGATAATCGATTGATGGCCGTTCCCGAGTGTAATCAACCGCACTAACAGAGACTTCAGCATCTCCTGGAACGTCTAGCCCCTCGACCCGAGATGCCTTGTGGAACAAAACGACATTCAGATTACCATCACCGTCTTGCACAGAGGGATAGAGAATTCCGTCAAGCGTTGGTTCGGTTCTAGTCGCCAAGAAATCAGCAATAGCTTGCGTCGGAAGGTACTCAAACAACTCGTCATCGGGCATTACCGGCCGCGTAATTCGTTCGCTTAGCCATTTCAAAAACTTGCTTCGTTCCTTTTTTCGAATGTAGCTGCGATCAAAAATGCTGCCCTCGGCATCAACGGCTTGAAGAGCATCAAGATCAAGTAAGCAGAGTGAGCGAATTATTTCGAATCCCGCAATGACAACCCTGCTCCCGACGGGAGGCCTTACTTCAGCCAAGGCAACACCTGGATCGATTGCTCCGTAGAATACACCGACCCCAAGTGGGTTCATACGACCACTTCTGGCAGCGGACGGTGGTGGTGAACCGATCTCCATATCGGGTCTTTTCAACGCTTCCAGTAGTTTTTCCTCCGATTGAAAAACTCGCGCCCTATAAATAGTTGAGATTTCTGTTCCGGGTCCCGCGTTCACAATTACTCGGCGAGCGTCGTGAGTTCTGTACTCGATAAGACCCTCAAAAGTCTCCGTCAAGACATCTTCTGCCAATGGATTAAAGTAACGCGCTTCTGTGGCGAGGCTCTCCTCAAGATGGATCCATAGTGCCCGTGATTCGGCGTCGTCTATGCCTTTGCCAATGTAGTAGGCACCTTCCTCAAAGGGGCTTTCTTCGCGCTTGCCATCGTAATGACGCACTGCCAAGATGCCACGAATGTCCTCAGCAGGTGCTTCGTCGATTCCAGTGCACCAGCTGATCACGGCGGCAACGGGCTCCCCCGCTCGCTCCGAGCCATAAAGAGGATTTTCCTCGTCGCTCGTCAAGTACTCCAGATAGGAGGACTCAGAAGCGGTTTGGACGTAATGCTCCTGAAGGGCGATCTCGACCTCATTCGCCATTTCTTCAATCGTGAATGTCATTCCTTCGGCCTTGCAATAATAGCAGCGCCCATTTTCACCTTTCTTGTCTATTTGCGCTTTGAGAAAGGTCTCGCCAACGCAGTCGGCGCAAATGAGAAAGTCTTCGACTCGTCCGCCACTTAGTCTCACCGTCAACACAGGCGATATTATATCTGCATCTGTTATGTAGTCTCGAAAACGGCTCGAGGTTAGCCTTGCGATTTTGGCGATTCTGACTTTCTCTCTGAGAACTTGTTTGATCTGATTGCGGCTTACCGCGCCGGATGCGATCTCAGGAAGAGCTGGATGATCCCATAAGGAGATGTCTAGAATTTGTCATTTATTTTCAGAATTAGGGTATAAAAGGCCATCAGCAGCATCATGACAGTAGGTCCTACGATGGCTGTAATTGCCGTCCAGTGGTCAGTCGAATTAGACGATGGTTGCTTTGGCACAAAATGGTAAATAAGGAATGCACCGACAATAATAAGGAACCAAAATAAAAAACTCGGGAATACACGCTTTTTGACTTCGTTCGATGCTCGACACGCCTACAATCCTCGCATCAATGTGCATCACGTCATACTCAGTTAATAAAACCTTAAACTGAATATAGTCTCTACGATTAAACAAAGCCGGATCCATTTCCAACCAATCATCTCGGTAGTGAATTTGTGTTGCCAGATTTTTAGGATGGTACTTTACCTTTTCCGCAGTAAGTATTCTTGCTTTGGGAAAGAGAAACTTAATCGGTTTTTCAAAGTCATCTCTCTTTATTGGCTGGTAGCCATCGTTGATAAGTCTGACCACAAGTAAATGAACATTCTTGACGGGTTGCCCTTCGTAACGAACCTCGACCTTGTCGCGAATTTCCTTTTCCGTCGAGATAAGCACTACGTCTGAGGTAATTTCGTATGACAGCCTCTTTCTATTGCGCCACCATTGAAAATAAAACAGTCCAAATGCAGCCACAGACACGGCAAGGATGCCGATAACAACCTTCCAATCAATCGTCGTGAAGTCGAAGTTAAACGGATTCAGAAAAAGGGGCATGTGCTTTGTCCTTGGTGGTCGTGGATAAGTCAGTTGCGCGTTTATACCAGTTTGTTAGACTGAAAAAAAGCTCGAATCTAACGTTGGCTCATTCGCGAACGCCACACTGTGCTTTCCCGATGGAAACGCATCTCACATTGAAATGAATGAAAGGTTGAAACCAGATCGGGATCTGGTTTGCGATGGTGCGATTCTCAATTGGATCTGACGCTGGAATTCCACGTCTGTAAGAGCTATAGCGCCAGCCGTGCAACGCGGCTCTCCGCGAACAAAACAAGCAGGCACGTTCTCTAGATTGGCTTTCCGGCCGCCTCGCCGGACTGCAAAAGCCAGAATCGCATTACTAAGAACGCGCCTGCTGCTCATGAGCACGTGGCTCACGAAAAAGAGACTCAGACATCGAGGTCGAAGGTCAGAACGGAAGGCTCATACTTCGAACCTGGACTTCTCAGCTAGAGATGCGGGCAGGATGCCCGCGGACCGCACGCCCGACCACCCCACGCGAGATGCTCGCGCGGGGACCCCGGTATACGCGTGCGCTCCTACGGCGCGATCTTCATGGCGGGGTCGCTCCAACCGCCTTGGCCCACGCCGTTCACTGCGGCGACGCGGAACCAGTAGCGCGTCCCGCTCTTCAATCCGTCTATCGTCTGGCTTGAACGCGTTGAGACGCCGGCGTGCGCCCAACTTGTGTCCGTCGGTGGATCGGCGCTCTGCTCGATGACGTAGCTCTTCGCACCTGACACGGCTTCCCATGACAGATCGATTTCACCGTCGCGGTCGCCGGCGGTGGCGCTGAGATTGTCCGGCGCATCGGGATTCGTTGTCGGCGACGATCCGGTTGCCTTTGTGTCCATGCCGGCGCTGCGGATGATCGCTTCGTCGCCGCCGGCGATGCTCTCGACATAGGCGGCGAGTTGGTTCATCAATCCCGTTACGACGTCATCTTTGTCGTTCTGAATTGCAGTCTTGGCTTTGGCGTCCTGACGCGCGGCTTGGGCAGCGTTCGCGGCGGCCTGAGATTCGTCGAGTGCTGTCGTGATCGCGGCAAGCGCTGGGTGCGGAGTAGTGAAGTTTGCGTTGCCGGTCATGGAGGTCACAATCTGCCGGCATCTGGCAATCCTGTCCGTCAGCGAGAGACGAGCAATATTCAATTTTACTTTCATTGGGGTTCTCCTGGGTTATGGGAGTACTCGGGCGTGAGTACCCAAGACCAAAAGCAAGGCGATTCGAGGCGAAGAATAGTACGGAATGGGCTTGTATGGCAATTATTTTTCGTGGAACGGCTAAGTGATTGATGTGTCTATGGGTTATAGAGGCATGTCTTTCGACAAAAGGCGTTTGTTGTCGAACAAAGGGGCCTTGCTTGAGGACAAAAGGCCTTTGTCGTTAGGCAAGAGGACTTTGTCTTCGAGCTCACGGTTCTTGTTGTTAGAGGATGGAGTGTTGTCTTAAGACGGAGAGCTTCGGGCTTTAGCGGCCGGGTTCGCGCTTGAGAAGATTGAGAAGATCGCATAGGAGAGAAGGGAAGTGTTGTTGGCGGTTGTGGTAATGTTTGGAGACAGTGAGCGTTTGTCGTAAGGCGTCGGGATGTTGTCGTCGGGCATTGAGATTTCGCGCGGGCATCGAACCCGCGCGTTGAATCATTAATTAATCCTTTTTCCCAGGGCGGTGCCCTGGGCTATTGAATTGCGCGCCGTTGGCACTTTGACTCGCCGCCTGCGGGCGCGCTTGATATACCAAAAGCAAAAGAGCCGCAGGAGAGAACTCCGCGGCTCTTTCTGTAACGCAGGCTGTTAGCTTGCGACACAAACTGACAGTTTGCGCTACCTACGTTCCAGTCTCCCAACTCGTCATGTATTCGATCTGCTCCGAGGTGAGCGTATCGATTGAAAGACCGAGCGCCTTAAGCTTAAGGCTGGCGATCTCTTGATCAACTTCCGGCGGCAAAAGATGGACACCGGGATCAAGCTTGCCTTTGTTCTTCACCAGATATTCAACCGATAAAGCCTGATTGGCGAAGCTCATGTCCATTACGCTGGCGGGGTGGCCCTCGGCGGCGGCCAGATTGATCAAGCGGCCTTCGCCGAGGACGATCACGCGTCTGCCGTCTTTCTTCTTGTACTCTTGGACGAATGGGCGAATGTCGGTGGGCTCGTCCGACAGTTCGCGCAGCGCAACCAGATTCAATTCAAGATCGAAGTGACCGCTGTTCGCAACGATCGCGCCGTCTTTCATCTTCGCGAAGTGCTCGCGGTCGATGACGTGACGGTTGCCCGTGACGGTGATAAAGATGTCGCCGATCGCTGCCGCGTTCGCGATCGGCATGACGCGAAAACCGTCCATGCAGGCTTCGACGGCTTTGATGGGATCGACTTCGGTGACGATGACGTTCGCGCCCATGCCGCGGGCGCGGAGGGCGACGCCTTTGCCGCACCACCCGTAACCGACGACGACCAGGTTGCGGCCGGCGAGCAGAATGTTGGTGGCGCGAATGACGCCATCCAGCGTTGATTGACCCGTGCCGTATCGATTGTCGAAGAAGTGTTTCGTCTGGGCATTGTTGACGGCGATTGAGGGAAACGTGAGCACGCCGGCCGTCTGCATCGCTTTCAAGCGAACGATGCCGGTGGTGGTTTCCTCAGTCGTGCCGACGATCTTGTTCTTCAGATCCGGCTTTTCTTTGATCATCGTGGCGACAACGTCTGAGCCGTCATCGATAATCACATCAGGACCAAAGTCGAGCGCGGTCTGCACGTGACGACGATAGGTATCGGTCGATTCGCCTTTGATGGCAAAAACCGGAATGCTGTAGTCATTGACGAGACAGGCAGCGACATCGTCTTGCGTGGAAAGGGGATTGGAAGCGATCAGCAGAGACTCGGCGCCGCCAGCTTGCAGCGCGCGCGCGAGGTTTGCGGTCTCAGTTGTGATATGCGCGCAAGCAACGAGGCGCACGCCCTTGAGAGGTTGATCGTTGCCGAAGCGTTCGCGGATAAGACGCAGCACGGGCATCTCACGCTCCGCCCAGTCGATGCGCTTCTTGCCGTGTGGCGCGAGCGAAATATCTTTTATGTCATGTTCAATCGCAGGCATTGCTGTACTCATTTAATTAAGTTCCTTTAAGAATCAAAAATTGCCACAGAGTCACAGAGGACACAGAGATTACAAAACAAAAATGGCTGAAATATCTCTGTGCCCTCTCCGCTCTCTGTGGCTTATCTAATTACACACCCGCAGCGGCGCGCAGCGCTTCAGCTTTGTCCGTCCGCTCCCAAGTAAAGCCGTCGCCGGTGCGTCCGAAGTGGCCATAAGCGGCCGTCGCTTTGTAAACCGGACGACGTAGATCGAGTTCGGAAATGATCTCTTTCGGCGTCAGCGGGAAATGCTTGCGCACGAGATCGGAAATCTGATTTTCGCTAATGCGGCCCGAACCGCGCGTGTCCACATAGACTGAGACCGGCTCGGCCACGCCGATCGCATACGCCAATTGCACTTCGCATTTGTCGGCGAGACCGGCAGCGACAATATTCTTCGCGATATAGCGCGCCATGTACGCCGCCGATCGATCGACCTTCGTCGGATCCTTTCCGGAGAACGCGCCACCGCCGTGCGGTGCATACCCGCCGTAGGTGTCGACAATGATCTTGCGGCCAGTGAGTCCTGAATCGCCCTGTGGACCACCCGTGACGAAACGACCCGTGGGATTGATGTGATATTTAGTGTTGTCATCCATCAAATCACCGGGAACAGTGCTCTTAATAACGTGCTCGCGAATCTCTGAACGAAGTTGGTCATTGCCAACTTCGGGCGCGTGCTGTGACGAGATGACGACGGCATCAACGCGGAACGGCCGGCCATCGCGATATTCAACCGTTACTTGAGATTTGCCGTCGGGACGAAGGTAGGGAAGCTGACCTGATTTGCGAACTTCGGAAAGCCGCAGCGCCAGTTGGTGGGCCAATTGAATCGGCAAAGGCATCAACTCGGGCGTCTCGTTGCAAGCAAAGCCAAACATCAGCCCCTGATCGCCGGCGCCACCGGGATCGACGCCCATCGCGATGTCGGGTGATTGCGCGTGAATCGCCGACATCACTGCACAAGTGTCGCAATCGAAGCCGTACTTCGCGCGGTCGTAACCGATTTCGCGAATGGTTTCGCGGGCGACCTGTGCGTAGTCGATCTTGGCGTTGGTAGTAATTTCGCCGGCCACGATGACAAGCCCGGTGGTTAGCAAAGTCTCGCACGCGACGCGCGAAGTCGGATCTTCAGTCAGCGTCGCGTCCAGGACGGCGTCCGAAATTTGATCGGCAATTTTGTCCGGGTGACCCTCAGTCACAGACTCGGATGTAAACAGAACTCCACGATGATTATTACTCAATGCAACTCCTCCGATACGGATTATTCAGCGCTTAAAGGACAGGAATAAACCGGAAACTGAAAGACCGGCCACGATAGCAGTCCGTTTTGACGGGTGTCAAGGAGGGGCTGATGCTACGTCAGGAGAGACGGCCCTTAAAAGCGTTCCATTCCTTGTCAACATCATCGTACGCCCGTCGGGCGAAAATCATGTAGAACAAAAATCGTTCTGATTTGAAGAGTTCAGTCACAAAAATATACATGACGCTTTTCAGCACGAAGGCCAGTTGCATGACCCACAGATCAAAATGCTCGGGCACCGCACGACCCAACGGAAATGTCCAGTTGAGTAACGGATAGAACGGCTGAATCACCACATAAAAATAAAGAACGATGGGGATGATGGGTAACAAACGGCTGGCGCCTAAGAGACGGCTGTCGAGGCGGCTGATGAAGAGCGCCATTGCTATGCCGCCGGCGATGCCGCTCAGAAGATCTGCTCCAAATAAGACCGCCCCAGAGTAATCAGCGTGGCCGGTTTTTTCGAAGTAAATCACCAGCGCTGCTTCCACCAATCCAAACAGCCCGACAACTAGCAGTCCGCGGCCTAAGGGCAAATCGTCGATCTCACGACCGGCTATGCGAATTACAGTGGGACGATTAAGCACTAGATAACAGAGCACGAGCATGAGCGCGCTGGTATTATTCAGCAGAGTTGTGATCACCTGGAGCGCTTGCCACTGCGCCGTGGCATTGGCCGACGACAACGCAAGACCCTGCGAAACGAGGAGCGCGACATAGAGAAGACACCACGACGCTAACAGCAGTCGCCAGGAACGTCGCAGCTGCTGCACCGCCAACAGTGCGCGACGGGTTTCGACTGCTTCGCGATTGACCGCGGAAGTGCTGGTCAGAAAGAAGTCGTAGCCAAGCGCGACCAAGATCATGAGAGCCTGGATGAAGCCGACTTGCTTCGTGACGTTTTGCCAGCTGCCACCTGCGAACGCCAAACCGAACGGCAGCAGAAATACTGCCGCACTCACGAGTAAAGCAACAATAAAAAATGTGTCTCGGCGTTTATCTCTATCGGTCAGATGCTCGTCAGGCGAAGCTCGGACGTTTCTGGCATCGACCACTCCATCCGTGATTGGCGAATTGGCCACTTCGACCGCTTGATCATCCACGGTCACATCGCCCGTGAAACAATATCCCCTGGTCCTTTCGGTTTTGATCAACTCCGCATCGTGCAATGTTCGTCGCAATTCGCGAACTGCGCCGTGAACTATGTTCTCTGACGCTCTGGGAGACTGCGTCACGCAATCTAAAAGCACTTTTGTCTTTACGAATTGGCCGCGATTCTCGAGCAACACGCGCAAAATCGTTAGCTCGCCCGTAGTGAGACCTACGGCGCGCCCATCCGAGAGCAGCGTCATGCTCGCGTCGGGAGCAACACGCAAACAAAAGCGGCCGAATAGATAAGAGCATCCGACGATGGCGCTCGTGTCTGCTGCATGGGTTTCGGTCGTAACCATTTGACTAACTTCATTCGCCAACTCTACGAGCATTATGAAGCAATCACTCGCAGGTAGGGCTTCCTGAAAAGGTTCACCAACAATTTACTCGAAGCTTTCCAGCAAGACAACGAACCTTTCAATTGATCCGAAAGAGCGCTTCGCCTAGGTTGGGCGAAGCCACGGTCGAGAGATAGCAAAAGCGCGATTGGCGGACATGATCGACACGAGAAAGATTGTCGGAGCAATTGAAACTTGCGAGGCGCGCGCGGCCGCCGGACTCCGCCGCACGGTTGGGTTCTACGGCCTGATGTTCGTATCGCTGGGCTCGATCATTGGATCGGGATGGCTGCTGGGCGCACTTAATGCGGCCAAGGTAGCCGGGCCGGCATCGATCCTGTCATGGGTTCTCGCGGCATGTATGCTGTCGCTGCTCGCGATTACTTACGCGGAACTCGGCGCGACTTATCCCGTGGCCGGCGGTGCGGCCCGATTCCCGTATTTCTCGCATGGTCCCATCGTCGGATTCACCGCGGGTTGGGCCGCTTGGTTGCAAGCTGTCTTTATCGCACCCATCGAAGTGCTCGCGGTCATCACTTACGTGAACAGCGTCGGCTGGTTCAACCAACACTTCAACATGCTGAGCCGGACGGGCGACAACGCCGGCCTGCTCAACGGAACTGGCCTCGTCGTCGCCGTCGTACTGATGTTGCTGTTCACAACGATTAATCTCGCCGGCGCTAAGTTCCTCTCAGACAGCAATGTGATCATTGTGATCTGGAAGACGATTGTTCCGGTTCTCGCGATCGTCGTCGTCGCGAAGCTGCAATTCAACGTCTCAAACTTTCACGCCGGCGGTGGATTCATGCCGTTCGGATTTCACGGTGTGTTCGCGGCGTTGACGGGCGGCGTGGTTTTCGCCTTACAAGGTTTTGAACAAGCCGTCCAGCTCGCGGGCGAGGCGCGCAATCCCAAGCGAGATGTATCGCGCGCAATCTTAACAGCCATGGCTATCGGGGCA
>DASQYL010000245.1:0-3075 GCA_035639235.1 Pyrinomonadaceae bacterium
CTTCTTTCTTGAACAGACACTTCTGCTCGGCGACTGATTTATAAATTGCGATCGCGCCGTCCTTGTCACCGGCCTTGGCTTTATCGCCGGCGTCCTTCATCTTCGCGGCGACGGTCGACTTGCGTTGTTTCATTTCCGTATCGACGAGCTTCTCGACGTCGGTAACTTTCAGCCTGCCGTTGGTGTTTTCGAGTTTATTGATCGGTGAGCCGTCAGCGTTCGCCAATACAGCCACCGGCAAGGCCGAGCCGCCAATCAATTTGTCGCTGTTTGGAACTTGATCTGTCTTGCCCATTTGCATGGCCACGCATTGCGAAGCGTAGAGCGAAAGGATGCGCGACTGTTTCAGGCTCGAGCCGTCGACCTCCTTCTGCGAGGCCGGAAACCAATAAAGCACCAATCCACCGGGGGGCGGAGTTGAAGGCTGTTTCCAGGGCACCGGATAGGTCGCCTCGTTGCCTCCACCACTATTGCCGCCGCTGCGCATGCCGCCGCCGCCGCCGCCACCGCCGCCACCGCAAGTAGCAAATGACGTTTGCGCAAAGAACAACGCGAGCAGCGCCACCGCGATCGATTGATACATTTTTGTTTTCATGTCGAGATCCTCTTTCGGCCCCCTGGCCCGGAAGATTAATGTTGGCGAAATCGCAAGGGATGCGAATAATTCTCTCGCATCCCTTGTTCGCGTTGCTTGAGGCTTCGCGTTAGACGAAGCCGATTGATTACGAGTTGCTTACCAGCTGCAACCGTAGGCCTTCATCGAAGCAGCTGCCATATCGCTGGCCTGCTTACACGTCGCGGCCAGAGTGGCTCTCGACTGTGCATTTTCGGCGGCCTTCTTCCAGGCCTCGCGCGAAGTCTTCAGCGAGCTTTCCGCCGCGGCGCGTCCGGCTTCGGGCACCTTACTGCGGATGCACGATTCATATTTCGCGATATAGTCGTCGCACTCAGGAACGCCAATCTTGTCTCCTGAGGGCGCGGTGGTGCCGGTGGTCGAAGTCGGTTTGTTGTCGCTCATCGACGAGTTGCTGTTGCTCATTTCGGTCTTGCTGCAACCGATCAGAATGGCAACGCACAGAATAGAAAACACGAGAAGGGACTTTCGTAACATCGGGTTCTGCTCCTTACTAGTTTCTTAAACGCTCACCGCGATTTTAAAAACTAGATCTAATCAAGGGATCATAAAGCGGCGATATAATACACGAGAAACGGAAAATTGGAAGCTTCGCTCACCGCTCGATTGATTTCTTTGGACCGCTGATCTCAAAAGCGGAAGCCGAAACCAACGATCCCCTGAAATTGATGCCTGGTTTCGGCGGGCGCCGGCACTACCACGAGGGTGAAGATAGTAGTCGCATTGGTCTGGAACGCCGCCATGTTCCGCGCCGGCAAACGAACCAGCGTGTCACCCGCGTCGAACCGCAGGATGGTGCGTTTCGTCGGATAGAATTCGAAGACTCCGCCGAGATCGATGGCGAAATTTGTCCGCGTCACTGGTTGGAAGCAACCGACTGGCGGCGGGAAAAGGGCGATGCAGCCGCCGACTGCCTGATAATCGCCTCTGCTATAGCGAACGAAGCCGGGGCGCGCTTTTGCAAACACGCCGAACTTCTCCATCCGTTTGCCGGCCTTCACTCCAAAAAATGCTTGCGTCTTACGCCCGTCGTCGAGTACGTTGTCGCGCGGAAAGAAATTGCTCTCTGCTTCCAACGTGACATTCTTCGACACCTCGTATCCGAACCGGCCTCCGAAACCGTAAACGGTTTCCGCATTTTCATTCCTGGTGAAACTGGATCCCGAAGCCGTTACGATCTGTGTCGGCGCACGCAACACCGAAAATTGCCCACCGACCTCAAACTTCTTGTCGTCTGATTGAGCGTGGGCCCTCACCCCGCCGAAGGTGAATAAAACCACGAGTGTGAAGTAGAGTGCTGACTTTCTCATTGATTTACCTGCTTATTGATTTGATGAACCAATGCGCGGGGGTATAGACACACCTATGATGCGAATCATCGCGCTGGGGTGTCAAGATTTATGACGCCTTTTCCAAAAACTCATCCGGCTCGACGATCTTTCCCGCAATCGCCGACGCCGCGACGACGTAAGGTGACGCGAGGTACAGTTTGCCGGGGCCGCTGCGCCCGGGGAAGTTCCGATTTTGCGCGCTGACGGTTACCGTCTCAGTTGTTTTCGAAGCGCCGGGGCCGGCGTTGATGCAGGCGCCGCAGCTTGGATCGATCAATTCGGCGCCAGCTTCGGTGAATATTTCGACGTAGCCCTTCTGGCGCGCGTACTGCTTAATCTTCTGCGAACCGAACTGGAGATAAAGATGAACGCCGGGCGCGACGCGCTTGCCGTGCTTCAACGCGTTCTGCAAAACGCGCGCGTACATATCCATGTCAGCCATCTTGCCGCCGGTGCACGAACCGCCATAAGCCGCATCGATGCGAACTTCCTCTTGTAACTTGTCGATCGGAATTCCGTTGCGCGGATCGCCGGGCAGTGCAACCATCGGTCGTATCTCATCAAGGACAATTTCAAACGTCGCCGCGTACTCTGCATCCGCATCACTGTAAACAAATCCTTTGCGCACTTCGTCGGCATCGAGGCCGCGCATGGTCACGACGTAGGCCAGCGTCGCTTCGTCCGGTTCGATGATACCGGTAAAGCCGCCAGCCTCGACGGCCATGTTCGTCAGCGTCGCGCGCTCATCCATCGGCCAGTTCATCAAGTCTTCGCCGGCAAATTCCAGAACTTTGCCGATACCCTGACTCGATTTCATGTAGTCGGTCGCGAGAATGTAGAGCATCACGTCTTTCGCCGCCACCTCTGCGCGCTTCTTGCCCTTCAGAATGTACTTGACTGTTTCGGGCACGCGGATGCGAATGTCTTTCGTGTACCAGGCGTTCGCCATGTCGGTCGAGCCGACCCCGAACGCGAAGCAACCGAGGACGCCCGCCATGCACGTGTGCGAGTCTGTGCCAATCACGATCTGTCCCGGCAGCGCCAGGTCCTCGACGACCGCGTTGTGACAGATCGCTTCGGAACCACCTTCAGGATTTTCGCCGTAGAGTT
>DASQYL010000246.1:0-3514 GCA_035639235.1 Pyrinomonadaceae bacterium
ACCGAGAGGCCTGACGGCTGTTTGTGTTTGTCATTGCGGCTTGTAGGGAGAATGATCTCGTCCGACGCGGCGACAGGCCCTGCTACCGCAATCGCAACAAATGCCGGATTTTCGGCATAGTTGGCATTTAGCCCTTCCAAAAACGCGTACCACTTCTTTTTATACAATTTGTCCCACGGCAGAGGCAGCATGTCGCTGTCGGCGCGCTGTGACTCGCGAAACTTGTACCATTGTTGCTTGCCACAACGACCTTGAAGAACCTTGTTCTCCCAGACACAGTCGGGAAGTTGCTCCGTGAGCCACGTGGGCGTGTCAAACCCGGGCGTAATGATCAGTTGGATCGATTTGCCGGCCTTATTAGCTTCGATAAACGCGTCGTCGAGGTAACTAAAATCATAGCCGTCCGGATAAGTAGCATCCGCAGTCTGGATCTTGTCCCAGTGGCCCCCGATCGTGAGACCTTGGATCGCGTCACTGTGCAGTAAGTCGTGATACAGCTGACGGAGACAAATATGTATATTTTCCGGAGGCCCCGTATATGAGGCGACCGCCTCATCGATCAGGACCTTGGCGTAAACTCCCGCCGGTTGTCTTGGCTGTGCGTAAACACCGACGCCATTCACCGACAAACCGGCCACCACAATAACCAGTGAAACAAAATACCTGGAAACCCGCACCGCATTTACTCCTGACACGTTTTGAAAATACATCTGGGTCAGATTACGGCGCGGGTGAAGACAGGTCACCAGGCATTTACCTAGCGATTTATCTCGGGAGCATTAGAGCCTAGGGCGATGATCCAGCGAGATATTGAGCGTAACGATCGTGCCGGCCTCATTTGATGAGGAAATCTCAAAGCTGCCACCGAGTCTCTCGGCGCGGTCGCGCATGCTCGCGAGACCAGTGCCTGCATCAGCGTTCGCTGAGTGAAGACCCCGTCCGTTATCGCTAACATGAAGGACCAATCTACCGTGATCAATTCGCAAATCGACTGAGGCTTCCGTGCATTGTGAGTGACGGACCAAGTTATTAATCGTCTCTTTGAAAATCAGAAAGACTTCGCGTCGCAAATCAGCGCTGAGTCTTAGATCGAGACCGGTGTCCGGCTCTCGAAAACGCAACGCAATATTGCGGGCGCCCAGTATGTCGTCCGCAAAGCGACGCATTTTTCGCGTCAGGTCGCGTAGATGATCTCGCTTGGGATTTACTGCCCAAACGATGTCGCTCATCGAATCAACGGTGTCGCGTGACGTCGCCGCGATGGTCGTCAGCCATTCCTTCAGACGCGAATCGCTTTCGCGAAGCTGGCCGCGCGAAACTTCACTTAACATGGCAATCAAAGAAAGGTTTGCCCCGATATCGTCATGAAGATCCGTAGCAATGCGCGTGCGGATCCGCTCCAGCTCAATCAGACGCGCGAGCCTTTGCCGATAAAGCCTGTACATGATCAATCCGGTGGCCAGAGCCGCCAGCGCAATGAACCACCATCGTTGCCAAAGCGGCGGCAGAATTCGAAATTGAAAAGATGCCGCCGTCGGCGTAATCGTCCCGTCCTGATTAACCGCGCGGACGAGGAACTGATAAGAACCGGGAGCCAGCCGCGCATAATTGATCGAACGCGATTCGGTCGGCGCGCTCCAGTCTTTGTCAACGCCATCCAGTTTGTATTGATAACGCAGCTCGTTCTCGCCGTGAAAACTGAGCGCGACAAATTCGATCGTCAAATTATTTCGCGATGCTGGCAGTTCGATACCCGGCAGATGCAATGCGCCCGTTTCCGGCATCAGCAAATTTTCGCCGGCAATCTGTATGTGGCTGAGATAGATGGGGGCTGCGGCCGTCGCGTTGGGTTCGGCGCGAGGATTGAATTTCGACAATCCCAGCGTAGTGGCCACCCAAATGTGGCCCTGTCGATCTTTCAGGAGATTATTGACAACGTCGCCGGCGAGACCATCGTCGCTGTTGAAGGCACGAATGCGTCCAGTCGCGAGATCGAGTTGATCGAGGCCCTTGCCCGTTCCGAAATACATCCGACCGGAATCATCCTCGGCAATTGCCCAAACCGCATCACTTGCGAGACCGTTCGCGGTCGAGTAATTGAAGAAATGCGGATTCGCGGATGCAGGATCTCTTGTCACCGAAACGCCGCGATACCGAAGTCCGATCCACAACCAGCCGCGGCTATCGACGAAGAGAGCACGCGGTCTGGTTTCCGGCAAACCTTCGGTAGGTGGGAGCATCGCAACTTGCCCGTTCATTAATCTGCCGAGCCACTCATGAGCGCCCAACCAAAGCGTGCCGGCGCGATCGCTGATTGTCCGCTGCGGTCCGCTGAAATGAGTTATGGTGCTCGGTGGGATGACCTGCTTGAAGACAACTTGCGCTGACTGCGCCGGGTCGAAGCAATATAGTCCCTGGTCTTCCGGACTGACCCAGATCTTCCCATCACGATCTTCGTATAGGCCGCCCATCGGCGCGTCGCCAAGACCGTTGCGTGAAGTAAATTTCTGACCGCGACGGAACTGCAACTGGGGACCTTGAAAGCGATACAGGCCGGCATTCGTACCGACCCACCAATCACCGCGACGATCCTGAATGATGCGTTCGTTGAAATTCGCGAAAGGCGGCGCTTGGGTTTCCGAAAGGGGAACGGCTCTGCCCTCGACGATCGTGACGACGCCGCCGTTTTCGATACTGGCGAAGATATTTCCCTGTCGATCCTCAATGACCTTTTGTACGTCCCGATTCGGCAGGCCCTCACTTCTGGTGAAGCTCGCGATCTGTTCACTCTCAAGTTTGCAGACACCGCCACCGACTGTACCAATCCACAGATTGCCGTCGCGATCCTGGGTTAAAGACGCGATGTGGTCATCGCTCAACCCTCGCGCGCTGGTGTAAAGGGTCTGTTTGCCGTCTTGATACTTAACTAGTCCATTAGCCGTGCCGATCCAAAGCGCGCCGGCCGAATCGCTGAGCATCGCGTTGACATCTTGATCAGGCTTGAGTGTGAGCGGCAATTTTTGCCACCGCCCACGGCCCTCGTCCTTGGCGGGCGGCGTGAATTCAAAAACTTCGCGCCAATTGGCTGCGAACAAACCACCGCGATTATTCTCAACAATACACACAACATCATGGCGACCAACAGCATCGTCCGGGCCATACTTGATCGCTTTGTCGTCGATGACTTCGATTAGCTCTTTCTGCATTCCGAACCAAAGACGACCCTCACGATCCGCGAATGCCGTCATCTTGATCTCTGTTTTCCGTGTCGCGATGCAATCAAACTTAAGTTCGCCGTGTTGTCCGAAAGCGCCACGATAAAGCCCACCGTCGGTCGCACACCATGGATTGTTTTGCGAATCAAACAACAACGCGTTGACGCGATTCGAATCTGCCGACTCGCCGAGCTGGTAGCTAACAAACTTCCTTCTTGCGGCAGCGAGATTCTGATCATCGATTAAGCGAGCGATGCCGCCACCGTTGGTAGCCACCCAGATGTTTCCTTTGCGATCCT
>DASQYL010000247.1:0-4353 GCA_035639235.1 Pyrinomonadaceae bacterium
GATAATTTGGAGCAGCAGATCGTCACGGAAGTCGGTGCGCATCATAAACGAGAGCCGCTGTCGCGCGGTTTATCGAAAGAGATACTTCGCGACCGTTTCTTCGCCGGCGCGAGTGCGGATGCCTTTCGCGCGATGCTGACGCAAATCGAGCAACGCGGCGCCGTCGTTGCAGAGAAAGAAATCGTCCGGCTGCGCGACCACAGACGCGAACTCTCAGACGATGATGCCCGAAAGCGCGATTTGCTCGACGCAGCGTATCGCGAAGCTGGGGTTGCGCCGCCATCGCTGGCTGACGCGTTTGCGAAATCCGGGCTCAATAATTCGGCGCCACACGCGCGCAAGATTCTTCAGTTGCTGATCGATTCGGGCGCTCTGGTCAAGGTGCACGGAGACATGTTCTTTCACCGTGCCGCGCTCGATGACTTGATCCGAAAGCTGCGAATTCGCGCAGATGGAGCGGCGGATCGCGCTATCGATGTCGGAACATTCAAAGACCTCGCCGGAGTTTCCCGCAAGTACGCGATCCCCTTGCTGGAGTATCTCGATCGGCAACGCGTGACGCGGCGCGACGGTGAACGGCGCATCGTTCTATAGCGGTGTATACAGTTGCCGGACTTGATTGCGCTAAGTCTCATCAAAGAAAAATCGCAAACTAAGGCAGTGCCACCTGATCCGCTGGTTTACACCGCCCCACTAGATGAAAAAGAGATAACCACATATCTCGGCCGGAACACAAATTACTTTTGGCCTTTTGGGAGTAAACCCCCAAGTCGGACACGAGCAGATGTCTGGAATTTGCATGCGAGACTATCTAATCTTGATAGAGAAGGCGCGGCCCAAGCAGGCGGCGGCTTCGAAATGATTGGGCCACGTCGATCAATCGACTTCATCGAATTTCAACCTGCGATCCTCTGCAGCACACCGAGAAGAGTTTCCACGTCCACCGGTTTGGTCAAGTGCGCTACAAAACCTTCTTTGCGCGCTCGCGCCACGTCCTCCGGTTGTCCCAAACCGGTGAGCGCGACCACTGCTACATCTTCCTTACCGGGCAGCGAGCGAAGCTTCCGCACAAACTCAAATCCATTCATTCCCGGCATTGAAATATCTGAGACAATGACATTGAAATCTTCGGCATCGGCAACGCTTAGTCCCTCCGCGCCGCTGTTGGCCGTCATGACCGTAGCGCCGCTCATTTCCAACAGATACCTCAGCAGGAAAGTAGTGTCTTTGTCATCGTCGACGACCAACGCGGTCAATTGGTCCAATCCTCCAGCGATGAAATTCTTCGCGTTGTTCTTTCTGGCAGCCTCGGTCTTTACGGGCAGTCGCACGATAAAACGCGAGCCTTTTCCGGGGCCTGCCGAGTCCGCGCTTACCGTCCCGCCATGCAGTTGCACCAGCTGTCGCACCAAAGCTAACCCGATGCCCATGCCGCTATGCGCGCGCGTAGAGCTGGCGTCGCCCTGACGAAACATTTCGAAAACGTTGGGCAGAAACGAAGCTTCAATTCCCTGCCCCGTGTCGGTCACTGTCAAAACAATTTCGTCGCCCTCGCGGTTGACGGCGATCGAGACGTGACCGCCGGCGGGCGTGAACTTCACGGCGTTACTCAGAATATTCCAGACAATCTGTTCCAACCGGAGGATGTCTCCGTCCACAAACTGCGGTTCGTCCGGCATTTCGATGCCAATCGTAATCTGCTTGGCATCAGCCTCTGCTCGCACTGTCTCCAGCGCATTCTCGATCGCGTTGCGTAGCGGCACAGTCTCGAGATTTAGCGCGAGCTTACCGCTGCGCAGACGCGAAAGCTCCAACAGATCGTTTATCAGTTGTGATTGAGACAGAGCGTTGCGGCGCAGAGCTTCGCCAGCCTGCCTCAGAATCTGAGATTCTCTGACCTCCTCACTTCGCAGCAGCAACTCGGAGTAGCCGAGAATGACATTCAGCGGGTTGCGCAACTCGTGCGACATCGTAGCGAGAAATTCATCCTTCAACCGATTGGCTTCGTCGGCGGCGTGGCGCAATTGCTGTTCGCGCATGAGCAAATCGCGCACCTGGTATTGGCGATGCCGCGAGCGGCTAGCTACCTGGACGGTCCGCAGCAGCGTGGCGGTGCCTATAGGCCTTTCCAACAGCGTGATGCTGCCGGCAGCTTCAGCAGCAATATCAAGCAATTGGGTTCGGCGGGAAGCGCCGCCGTCGGTAAGAATAATCACGGGCAGCTCAGACCACGGCGGTTGAGTCTCGAGCGCTTTCAACAAGTGATCGGCGTTGGCAAACTGCAGCCCTTCTTCTGTCATCAGCAAAACGCCGGCGTCGCCGATTTCGCGCGCCGCTTCGCACGGCTCGTTACAGATAAATGTCTCAAAGCCTTCGGCGTTCAACAGATCGGCGATGGCCTTCGCGTCCTGCCCGACCGGCGCGATCACCATCACACGTTCTTGGTTAGTCTTCATTATCTTTTAAGTGGCGCGGACGACTTGCACGTGGGGATTGACGCGCCAGATGCGTGCCACCGGTCTAGCTCGATTGCATTATCTTCTCAGCTGCGCCATCAAAAACCGGAGCGCCGGTCAGAATTCCATGGAAATCTCGCAACGGCTTACCGATGCGGATGCCTTTGCCGCTTTCCAGCCTGAACTCGCGAATGGTCCGCTCATGATCGCCGCTTCTCTTCTTGACTACCGCCAGAGATTGTTTCACTTCGCCCGCAGACTCAAAGTACCGCAGATTGATCACCGTGTCGCATAAGTAACTCAAGTCCAGTGGAGACTCCAGTGCGGTTACCATTCCATGTTGCGCCATAACGAGGATCGTCACGACACCTTGTTGATTTAAATAGGCGGAAAGTTCATGCAATTGATTGGTCAGATATTTCTCGCCCGGCATCGCGTTGAGATATCCATTGAGACTGTCGATTACGATCAACTTGCAACCCTCATCGACGCCACTTCGCACCAACGATGCGAATTCACCCGGAGAAATTTCAGCGGGATCGATTTGTCTTGCGTTTACCAGCTTGTCCTTAAGCAGTTTCTTGAGCGGCAGCCCAAGGGCTTCGGCTCGAGCGATCATAATGGGGAGGTTTTCGTCAAACGCAAAAATCTTCGAGGGCTCTTTCTTGCCCGCCATTTGCACGGCATATTGGATTGCGATCGTCGATTTTCCGCTCCCGGCCGGTCCCAGCAATAAGTTCGTGGTGCCGCGATCCAACCCGCCCCCCAACAATCGATCGAATTCTTTTACGCCGCTCGAAACAGATTGGCGCTTAAAGTTCAGGCGATGTTCGGCAGCCACGAGACGGGGGAAAATTCGTAAACCGCCGGTGATGATGATGTAATCGTGATAGCCTTCCCGAAATTTCACGCCGCGCATTTTTGTCACCCGCAGCCGTCGCCGGGAGGTGCCATAGTCGGGTGAGAGCTGTTCCATCTCGATCACTCCGTGAGTCAAACTCAACACATGCGGATCGATTCCGATGCCCGATTGATTCATCTTGTCGTCCAGCAACAGCACAGTACTTCCATATTTCGCAAACTGCTGCTTGAGATTTAGCAGGTGACGGCGATACCTGAGCGGCGTCTCAGCGATCAAACGAAATTCAGAAAGCGAGTCGAACACGACGCGTGCTGGATTGACCTTGCGCGTCTCTTCCAGAAGTAGGTTGGTGACTTTTTTCAACTCAATCTCGGAGGGATGAAAGACGGTGGTTTGCGCTTCCGGCCGCAGCAACGCCTCGATAGCTGAGAGTTCCAACAAAGGAATGTCGTCCAGAGACCAACCGTGGGAACGCGCCACTTGCAGCAGTTCTTCTTTGGTTTCCGACAGGGTTATGTAAAAAACTCGTTCGCCACGACGCAAACCCTCGAGGAGAAATTGCAAAGCCAGCGTCGTCTTTCCTGAGCCGGGATCACCCTGGATCAAATAAAAACATTTTTGCGGTAATCCACCCGCGAGGATGTCATCCAAGCCTTCGATCCCGCTCGGGCACCGCGCGCTGTGGGCATCGTTCGGGAGCGTCGCCGCAAACTTCCGGAAAGTCTTACTCTTCATAGATTGACTATTCACGCGGACTGATTCTTCCGCCAGACACAAATCGATTTCGATTCAGGGGATCATTTTGAGAAACATTGGAGGGAAATTACGTGAGGAGTCTATCAAAACCCTTGGCCGCGGCAAAGCTTCTGTTGCTGCTGTCGCCGCGTCGCAAACAAGACGACATTAAGCGGAAGAAGTCGGTGAAAATGGATTTGCAGGATATAGACCCAGAAAGATTTGGCTCCCCAATCTGGACAATCTTCGCAACTTTTTCGGTTATCGGCAGCCAAACCCCGAGTCTGTTCCAAATGGAGC
>DASQYL010000248.1:0-7828 GCA_035639235.1 Pyrinomonadaceae bacterium
TGGCCGCAGAAATGCGACTCGGCCTGCGCGCTAAACCATCGTCGGGAACAGTGATCGAAATCGGCGTGGTCTTCCCGCTCTTCGTATCGAGTACCTGCAACTCGCCGTCCATCTCATAAACGATGCGGCCCTGGTGATCGGTGCTGGGCCAACGCACGTCCCATTGTTTGCTGTGGGTGATCTGCGCGGTCTTGCTGTTGCCGATGTTGTAGGAATAAAGATTAAAGTGGCCGTCGCGATCGGAGTTGTAATAGATCGTATCGCCAATCCACATCGGATCGCGCGTGGCGCGCGGTCCTTCGGTAATTCGCTTCGTCGCATAAGTTTTCAGGTCGAAGGTGTAAAGCACATTCGCCTCGCCACCGCTGTATCTTTTCTCGGGGCGGAAGTCGCGCGACTGCGGCGAGTAGACCATCTGCGTGCTGTCTGGCGAGTAATCGCCCGAACCGGCTTCGGGCATGGGCAACGCTTCCGCTGGGCCACCATCAATCGACACGCTGTACAGACGCGCAATCGGCAGCGTCCACGAATCGCGCAGGGACTTGAAGAAGATGTGCGTGCCATCTTTGCTCCAGCCGTAAACCTGGTTGTCCCAACCCCAGCGCGGCGTCAAAGGACCTTTTGCCGGATAGAACGTCAACTGGCGCGGCACTCCGCCGGTCGAGGGAATTACATAGACCTGCTCATCGCCGTCATATTGTCCGGTGAATGCGATCCATTTTCCGTCAGGCGAAAACTTGGCAAAGACTTCGACGCCCGGATGCGCGGTCAGGCGAATTGCGGTACCGCCATTCGCCGGCGCGGTCCAAATGTCGCCGCCGTAAGTAAACGCCACGCGGTCGCCATGAATATCCGGAAAACGAAGCAGCTTCGTCTGAGCGAAAGCCGTTGCGGACAAACCCAGAAAGAGAATAGTCGTAAACACTAAACTACGTAGAATTGCAGTTGTATTAGACAAGAGGACCTCCTGCGAAGCAGCTTAAATGTTGGAATTGATTACTAAGAACTCTGTTTTGACAGCAAGCGCGAAGAGTAGGTACGCGTGCCGCGACTGTTTAGTTTCACAACATCGATAGCGAAAAAATTCAATGTGGAAACATTCGCCGATTCTTGTAAAAACACACGGCGGAATTTTCTCACGCGCTAAATTTACTCAAAACTGGAGCGGAGTTTTTCCAAGTCCGACCTTGGAAACCTACATTGCCGATTCATTCACGACCCTACAAGTTTCATCTTTATCATTCCGGGGTGCGGTAATAGATTCTGGTGTCAGTGAATAGAGTCCCGACAACAACTCTTCGATTAATGCTGCCGAACTTTATGAGAGATGATTGATTGCGGTGTGAGCCGCCGCATAGTTGTCTCGCCCTGCCACTCACGAACAACCTCCGCTCCCCTAAAAAAGGAGTTACGGAGGTTTTATGCACTCAACGGTTTCCTGCTGGCGGCACTCACGCTCTCAACAATCGCAGTTCTTTTATTCACACGGAAAAAATCTCAAACGAATAAAAGAGCCCTGGTCACATCCAGACGGCGCTTTTCCGTTATCGCAGCGGCGCCAGCCGCAACGTTACGGTTACGCCAGCCTCCAATCAGATTGGCACAACGACTATTACCGTCACTGTTGGCGATGGCACCAACACAGCGAGCGACTCCTTTGTGCTCACCGTTACCGAAACGCCTTCGTTGTTCGTCACGACCACAAGCGACATCGTGAATAACACCGACGGACTCACGTCATTGCGCGAAGCGCTCGCCTATGCTGCGGTCAACCCCGGCACTGATGCGATTGGTTTCTTCATTCCGAAGAGTGACCCGGGATATGACTTCACAACTAACAAGTTCACGATCACGCTGGGTGGAACTCAACTTGAAATCAACAGCGGCGTGCAAATCAATGGACCAGGTGGACCAGAAGCGGGAGTTGTCATCGAAAGCAATCACGCCAGGTCGACGCCGGCGTCGTCCATCTGCCGCAGCATCTCTTCGATGGACTCGAAGCGCGACAATCCGCCGATCGCTTTCTCCATACGGCAAATCAGTTCACCTTCCTTTGCGCGGTCCCACTGCTCCATGAACTCGCGCGTCGCGACGTAGTACATGAAATCGATGGCGTGAATTTTCTCAGACACGGTTCGCCTCCATGTTTTGGCGACGAGCGAGCAACTGATGTGCGTTCTTAACGAGCGAATCCGTGGAACGTCGGCGTTGACAAAATGGCGCGTTTCGCTCTGTAAAAAAGCTGGGGATAAAGCTATCACGCGGACACGCTCAATGATGGTGGGGATTAACGCGAGCCGCCGCGTAAAAACTCGCAGGTCGTGCAAGTGAACGCCACGTTTAGGTGGAGATGATCGAGGATCAGCCTACAAGTTCGAAAGCCGCACCGGTCCTTGACCCAAAGATGGTTGCGCCGGCGTGAAGTCTTCGCCCGGATTAATGAACTGATCGCGCTCGAACTTGTACTGCTTGTCGTAGAGTTGCCGGTATCTGCCGTTGGCTGACAGTAATTCTTCGTGCGTGCCGCGTTCGACAATCTCGCCTGCTTCCAACACGAGAATTTGATCGGCACTGCGAATTGTGGATAAGCGATGAGCAATCACAAAAGTAGTGCGTCCACGTCGCAGAGATCGCAGGCCATCCTGAATCATCGCCTCGCTTTCGCTATCGAGACTCGATGTCGCTTCGTCGAGAATCAGGAGTTTCGGGTTGGCGAGAATCGCGCGGGCGATCGCAATGCGCTGGCGTTGTCCGCCGGAAAGTTTCACACCGCGCTCGCCCACGATCGTGTCGTACTTTTGTGGAAACTGGTCGATGAATTCCTCGCAGTGCGCGATGCGGCTGACACGTTGAATATCTGCGAACGTAGCGTGCGGATTTGAAAAGGAAATGTTCTCGGCAATCGTGCCGTCGAACAAAAAGTTGTCCTGCATTACCACGCCGAGATAAGAGCGAAAATCGCGCAGTCGCAGACTCTGCAAATCTTTTCCGTCGATCTTAATCGTGCCCGAAAGCGGTCGATTGAAATTCATCGCCAAACTGATGAGCGTGCTCTTGCCCGAACCACTCGATCCAACCAGCGCGGTTGTCGAACCGGCTCGCGCCGCGAACGAGACGTTCTTCAATACCGGGACTCTGGGATTGTATTCGAACGAAACATTTTCAAATTCGATCTCACCGCGCACCGCGGGCAACGGTTCGCGCCGCGCGTCAGCTTCGTCTTCCGTGCGCATGTTCATGATTTCGCGAATGCGATCGAGACCGGCGAACGCCTCGGTAATCTGCGTGCCGATCGCCGCGAATTGAATCAGGGGCATCGCCATCATGCCGGTGAACATCACGTACATGAATAGATCGCCAACCGTCATTCTATTTGTAGCTACCGAACCTCCGCCCACGAGAATGATGACGAACCCGACCGCGCCGATAACCAGCGACGAAAAAGCGGAAGTTGCCGAAACGCCAGTCATGGCTTTGGCGATGTTGCGAAAAAGCTTGTGCGCGCCACGCGCGAAGGTCAGCGCCTCGCGTTTCTCCGCCGTGTAAGCTTTCACAATCCGGATGCCGCCAAGCGATTCAGCCAGGCGTCCCGTCAGTTCCGCGGTAATTTCGCCGCGCTCGCGAAACAAAGGTCGCAAACGCGTGAAGGCATAGATGAGCGCGCCACCAAACGCGCCGAGCACCAGGATGGTGATTGATGTCAGTCGCCAGTTGAGCCAGAACAGAACGCAGAGCGCGACCGCGGCCGTAATGAAACTGCCGGCGAGTTGGACGAGTCCGGTCCCGACCAGATTACGAATGCCTTCGGCGTCGTTCATGATCCGCGAAATGAGTTTGCCGGTTTGCGTAGAATCAAAATAACTGATCGGCAGACGCGAAATTTGCGCCTGGACCTTCTTGCGCATCTCGGTAATCGCGCGTTGCGCAGCGACGCCGAGCACCTGTGACAAACTGAAAGAAGTAATCGCCTGAATGAGCGTTGCGCCCGCAGCCGCCACCGCGATTTTCCAAAGCAAATCAGTGCGGCCTTTACCGATAACGACATCGATTAGGTATTTAGTGGATGCCGGCAATACCAGTCCCATAGCCTGATTAACGATCATCAGCACCGCGCCGAGGATCAGCCGACGCCGATGAGCCCAAACCAATTCACGCGCATCAGCCCAGGCGGAAGACCAGCGAATTTTGCGTTTCATTTCTGGCATTTCAGGAAAGTAATCTCGCGCCGCGACTATCGCGTGATTCAGGTACAGCCGCAGAATCGTAGCTCACTCAGAGACTGTAGGCGAATTCGTGGAAAAGAATTTTTGGAGGCGGCGATCGGAATCGAACCGATGAATAAAGGTTTTGCAGTTCGACCTGGGCCAATCTCACTGAGTGTCACTGAATGTCATCGAGGCATAAACATTGGGATTCTTTGTTTGCCTTGTTAGCCGGTAACACTCAAGATCGTCGCAGAGCCCCCACAAAAGTCCCCACAGTCGATGTTCTCATTTCGAGTCATTCAACGCGTTTCAAAACCAACTTCAAGCCGGTAGACTTCTCATTAGCAATCGATGTGCGTTCCGATTTTCCGTGGTCTTGGCCCCAAGCTTCCGCGATAATCGCGTATTTGAAATCACCGTAGACTTTGAAGCTGAATCTTCCTTTTTCGTCGAGCTTGATTAAGCGAATATAGCGATCGCCATCATACAAAGAGACGTGCGCGTTACTGGGTATACGTCCGTCCTGCCAAAGCACCTTTCCCGTCACAATTCGTTCTTTCCATTGTGGGCCAACGTGCAGAGTTAAATTCTCAAGCTTTGCTCCCTCGGTGATCACAATCTTGGTTGCCGCGGCAGCATCCTGCGCGTTCGGATAATAAGTTCGCGGATAGGGCGCGTCATTCTCGTCCGGGGCTTCATTGCGCGGGTTGAGGACGAGATAGTACTCGCCAACGGCAACGCCTTCGAATTTGAATGATCCGTTATTGTCGATCTCTTTGAACGTTCTGTCGTCGGGATTGGAAGCGCTAACCAGGTTGACATAGCCCGGACTGACAGGGCGTCCTGACGCAGTCAGCACGTGTCCCGAGATTTCAGCCGTCGCATGCAAATCTACTTCGTACGCATTTGTCTCCCGGTATTGACATTGATACTTTGCGACCCGTGCGTCGTATTCGAAGATTGTCAGCGTGTCGGTCGTCGTTATCTTTCCCTGTTCGTCTTCGCTGTAAGCCATGACAATGGCAGCGAAGGGAATGAATGCTCGAACCGTGTAGTTACCTGGTCCGGGTAACTCTACAGAAAAGAGTCCTTTCTGGTCAGTCTTAGTTTCAAAAGTCTGGTCGCCGCCTTGCACGGTAATTTTAAGTCCCGGTAGAACCTGATACTTGTTACGCGCGAGTCGGCCCAAGATAGATTCCTTCGTTCCCCGCTGCAACACGCTGCGAAGATAATTCAAATCGTCGTCCGCATATTTCAGGTTTTCTGTACGCGTGCACGGCCCAGCAAAAAGCTGGTTGCTGTCGCGTCCATGTGATGCGTAGATTAGATATCTTTCTTCCTTTTCAAACTTCATGTCGCAACTCGTTCCGTGAAGAGTCTCGACATCAACTCTATCGCCAGCGACTCCACGAAATGGCTGCTCAACTATGAAGTGGAGCATCGCAGTTGGCATTTGATTGTCTGACTTTTTCTCGACCTCTGTGATGTCGATGAGCTGGCCGGCAAACACTGCATCTGAGCGCGAATATGCGGCGCATACCGGTACATCAGTTTCGTTGCAGGTGCAGGCTCGGACTTCTTCACAGATAAACGGAAGCCAGCCGATTGAGATAAGGATGAGGATTAAACGCTTCACTTGGACCTCGATTCAAGCAGAGAATATACGCTTGATTAGCGAGCCAGCCATCAACTGATTGCTACGCAGCTTTGGACGTTGGGACTCGTTAGATGCGTTCGTATTCGGCTCGCCGAGCGTGATGCGTGTCCCAAAGATCAACGTCTTGCTGTAAGCCCAGCCACATCTCCGGCGACGTGCCGAAAGCACGGGCGAGTCGGTGGGCCATGTCGGTAGTAACCGGTCTCCGCTCGTGCATTATCGCGCTAACAGTTCTTCGCGACACACCAAGCAAGCGCGCAAGCTTGTCCTGCGTCAATCCTGCCGCCGGCAAGACGTCCTCGCGCAGAATCTCGCCGGGATGCGTCGGTCGTCGCTTTTTGTAGTTTGTCATCAGGGCTCAGCGGTGAATGAGCGAGAAGGCCATCAAGAGGACCTGGTCGTCGCCGGTTTAGAGCTAATTCTAAGTTTCTTGATCTTCCCGTCACTGTAAATAACCAGTGGGGTGCCGGTCTTTGCGGCGAGTTCGCGAGCTCTTTGACCAGCGCGCCTCAGCGCGGCTTCCACACCGCTAAGTCGTCCGTTGCGGCTCGTGTTTTTCCTCTGCTTCACGACTCTTATCCTTCCTCGATTAGTTGCGCCCGTTCACCCGAATTGTCATACAACTGCCACGAGTCTACAAGCCCACGATAGATGTTTTCGAAGTTATGCCAACCCTGTTTGAATCGTCGGCGAATGACCTCTTCCGGCACGGAGTGTCCTCCCTGCCTGACCCTCGCGGCTACTCGCTCAACCGCCAACAACTCATTTTCCAGTTGCAGAAAGATCAGGTGAACACGATATCCACTCCGCTGCCAGCGCGGAATCAGCTGAGCGTACCGCCGTCCGGAAAGAGTCGTCTCGAAGCTGAAGCTCTCGCCGCTGCGAGCATGACGGTCAATTTCCTTCAGCATCATTCGTCCCGCTCGAACCGCAACAGCGCCGGGGTCAAATGGGGAAAGGCCGTCGGCGATCAAATCGGCATTTACAAACACTGGGCAGTCACCTTCATTAGGCAGAAATTCTTGAGCGAAGGTGGTCTTGCCCGCGCCGTTTGGGCCAGCGATGATGATGATGCGTTTCTCGATCAGTTTAAGCATCTGCCGTTTTCAGACAATTGGACCAAGGTACGCACATCGATCAATCAGGAATCGCATCAGGCGGGGACTTGGAGTGAATCAAGCTTATCGTGTGAGATTGCTGCATGTGCATATGCCAGACATGCGCGCAGGTCATCGGGTTGCAGCTCGGGATAGTCGGCCAAAATGGCCTCAGAAGTCTCGCCTTGGGCGAGCAGGCTAAGGATGAGTTCGACTGAGATCCGCAGCCCGCGAATGATCGGCTTGCCACCGAAAATCTCGGGGTTTGCAGTGATTCGTCCCAGCAGCTTTTCGTCGATCATCTTGATGCCAATAATACTCTGGGCACCGTCTAATGACTACGACTGGATTCCCATTCCATGATTTGCCGTCAGGCCGATGCAGAAGGCAATGCGCTTTTCAACGAGCCGAGAGGCTCAGCCGCGTTCGCTTCTGTTTAGCTTTCACGCTCGCTGCCTCGCGAAAGATAGGCCTTCAAGTCTTCATCCCTGATCAGTACTCTGCGTCCGAATCGGCGAACCGGGAGACGACCGGCGCGCACCTCGGCGCGAAGGAAGGGAACCGATAAACCGGTTGCGTTGCTGACCTCGCTCAATCCCCAGGCGAGCCGAGGTAGGGTTGGAAGGGGTTCCATCTCGTTCAAAACATCTGTGAAAAGTTCCATGCGACCGGGCTTGTCAATTTATATGCCAAGCGAGACGCTCTGTTTTGGTTTGCCAAGAACGGCGACCAAACCGAACGAAGATGGGGAAGGGATCGATTTTCACCGACCGTGACGCCGGTACTTAGTCGCGGGACGCGACCGACCCTGTGTGTGCAAAGTCACGGGGGATTTGTGGCCACCATGACCACAGTCAGGTGAGTCATTG
>DASQYL010000249.1:0-9923 GCA_035639235.1 Pyrinomonadaceae bacterium
CTCACACTCGGCACCGGGGTCGGCAGCGGCGTGATTCTGAACGGCGAATTATGGCGCGGCATTGACGGTACGGGGGGTGAGATTGGCCATACGAGCGTCGATCCTTTTGGCGGCGTCGAATGCAAATGCGGCAATGTCGGCTGTCTGGAGGTGTACGGCTCGGCGACGGCCATTGTGCGCATCGCGCGCGAAGGCTTACCGTCACATCGCGATTCGAAACTTAACGCGATCGCGACAGACGATTTATCAGCGAAAGAGATTGGCAATGCGGCCGCACATGGCGATCAATTCGCGCGCGAGATTTTTGAACGCGTTGGCACCTATTTGGGAATCGCGGCCGCCAATATCGTCAACACGTTCAACCCTGAAATGATCGTCATCGGTGGCGGCGTCTCTGTGGCTTTCGATCTATTCGCGCCTCGCGTCCGCCAGGAAATGCTGAAGCGCGCCTTTCCGGTTCCCGCGCAGCGTTGTCAAATTGTCAAAGCCGAATGCGGCGACGATGCCGGCTTGCTGGGCGCGGCGTGGCTGGCCTTTGAAAGGGTCTAGCGGTTAGGGTGTAGGGTGTAGTCGGTCTAACTCCAAAAATGGCGTCTCCATTAAAGAGCTATCGAGACCTGCTCGTGTGGCAAAAAGGTATCGATCTTGTCGTAGTGACTTATCGCGCGACTGCGGCGTTTCCTAAGTCAGAGACTTACGGACTAACTTCCCAGATTCGACGGGCAGCTACCTCGATACCAGCAAACATTGCCGAGGGTTACGGACGTGGCAGCCGAAAAGAATACGTGCAATTCTTAATGGTGGCCCAAGGATCTCTCAAGGAATTAGAAACTCACTTCATTGTTTCAGAGAAACTATCATACCTAACTGCTGCACAAACTGAACGGCTGCTTTCGCAAACTGAGGAACTCGGACGCATGTTGGGTGCGTTGATACGAAAGCTGAAGTCGGCATCTACGTCGATCCCTACACCCAACACCCCAACCCCTGCACCCTAAACTCATGCCGTCGCTCATCGTTCACGGTCATTTCTATCAACCGCCACGCGAAAATCCGTGGACCGGCGTCGTCGAAGAGCAGCCCAGTGCAGCGCCTTTTCATGATTGGAACGAACGCATTCATTTCGAATGTTATCGGGCGAATGCTTTCGTGCGCGTGGGCGAGTCTGAACTCGACGAACAGTTCATTAATAATTACGCACACATCAATTTCAACTTTGGGCCGACGCTGTTGAGTTGGCTGGAACAATATCGGCCTTACACTTACGCGCGGATCATCGAAGCCGATCGCCAAAGTGTCGCGAAACATGGACACGGCAACGCCATCGCGCAAGCTTACGGCCATGCGATTCTGCCGTTGTGCAACGAACGCGATGTGCGCACGCAGATTCGTTGGGGTCTGGCGGATTTTCGGTTTCGATTCGGACGCGAAGCCGAAAGCTTGTGGCTTCCGGAAACGGCCTGCAACGATCGGGTATTGTCCGCGCTGTGCGAAGAAGGATTACGCTATGTGATACTCGCGCCGCACCAAGGCAAGCGTGTCAGAACCCGGAACGTTAGCGATGGGATCAAAATATCGTCCTCATCAGGAGCGCGGTATGAAGATAACTCAACATCAATTGATGCCGATGAGAATACGATCGACACGAGCACAGCTTACCGCTGGTCGGATATTGGTGATGTCAAAAAATCGATCGCGGTTTTCTTCTACGATGGGCATAGTGCGCGCGGAATCGCATTTGAAGATCTGCTGCGCTCGAGCCGCGACCTTGTCGATGCATTCACGCGCGCCGTTGACGGCAAACAAATGATCAATGTCGCTACCGATGGCGAAACCTACGGCCATCATTTCAAGTTCGGCGATCTGTGCCTGGCCCATGCATTGACCGAAGAAGCACCTGCACGCGGCTTCCGAGTTACAAATTACGGCGAATATCTCGACAGCCACTTTCCATCGGTTGAAGTTGAAATCGATAATGGCCCAAACGGCGAAGGCACTTCATGGAGCTGTGTACACGGCGTCGATCGTTGGATTCGTGATTGCGGTTGTCAAACCGGCGGCGAACCGAGTTGGAACCAGAAATGGCGTACGCCCTTGCGCGCCGCATTAGATTTTTTGCGCAACGAGAACATCCCCCATTTCGAAGATACGCGCGGACATCTGTTTGCGTATCCGTGGCTGGCGCGTGATGAAAGCATCTCGCTGATTCTAGAGCCCCACCGATCGCGCGAACAGTTCATCTTCGAGCATGCCGGCCGGTGGCTCTCCGCGGAAGATCAATGGCATGCGCTCGCGCACCTCGAACTGCAGCGCATGTTGCTTCTGATGTACACGAGCTGCGGTTGGTTCTTCAGCGACATTTCCGGAATTGAAACGATCCAGATTTTGAAGTACGCGGCGCGCGCGATCGATTTGATGGACCAGCTCGGATTGCCATCGGCGCGTGAACATTTTCTGGAAATATTGAGCGAAGCAAACAGCAATCGGCCAGAAATGGTAAACGGCGCGGATATTTATCGGCAATTCGTTGAGCCTTCGAATCCGAATTTTAAATCGAAGCTCACGTTCAGCGCCGTGATGACGTAATCACGGATCGAGCCAGCGAAGCTGGCGGCTGAGTTTAGCCCAGGGTGAAGCGAGCAAAGCGAGCGCAATCCTGGGATCGAGTTTCGATTGAACCCAGAGCCCGCTTTAGCAGGCGACAGAGCATGACTGGTAAGAAGGCACCTAAATCGACGACAGCGAGGGCAGAGCTATCATCCTCACGCAAAGACGCAAAGACGCAAACTGTCGGACGGCCGCGTGCGGCCAAGTCTCCCGTTGCGAGCCGCGCCCTACCTGACGGTCGGGCTGCTGACACCATCTTCGGCGATCTCGATCTGCATCTCTTCAACGAAGGCAAGCACGAACGCATCTACGAAAAATTAGGCGCGCACGCGATCACTCATGAAGGCACGCGCGGCGTGGCCTTCGCCGTCTGGGCGCCCAACGCGCGCAGCGTCAGCGTCGTCGGCAACTTCAATGGATGGGAAGGCACTGAACACAGAATGAATCGACTCGGCGATTCAGGCGTTTGGGAACTCTTCATTCCACGGCTCAAATCAGGCGAGCTGTACAAGTACGCGATCGATTCGCGACTCGGCGAAATCTTCAAAGCCGATCCTTACTCATTTATGATGGAAGTGCCGCCGGAAACTTCTTCGATCATCTTCAAATCCAAATTTAAGTTTCGCGATCAGTCATGGATCATGAGTCGCTCAAAGCGCCAAGCATGGCGTGAGCCACTTTCGATTTACGAGGTACACCTCGGCTCGTGGCGACGAATCACTGAAGAAGAAAATCGCCCGTTGACGTATCGTGAAATCGCGCCGCTCCTCGCAGACTATGCGACGAAGAATGGATTCACCCACGTTGAGTTTCTTCCTTTGAAGGAGCATCCGTACGGCCCCTCGTGGGGTTATCAAGTTAGCGCTTATTACGCACCTTCAGCACGTTACGGAACGCCGGACGATCTTCGTTTTCTGGTCGATCAGCTTCATCAGGCAGGCATCGGCGTGATTATGGATTGGGTGCCCGCCCACTTTCCGCGTGACGCGTTTGCGCTGGCGCGCTTCGACGGCACTGCTCTTTATGAACACGCAGATCCGCGCCGCGGCGAACATCCCGACTGGGGAACTTACATCTTTAATTACGGCCGCAACGAGGTGCGGAATTTTCTGATCGCGAACGCGCTTTATTGGCTGCGCGAGTTTCATCTCGACGGGCTGCGCGTCGATGCGGTCGCCTCGATGCTTTATCTCGACTACAGCCGCAAGGAAGGCGAATGGCTTCCCAATGAATTTGGCGGCCGCGAGAATCTGGAAGCGATTTCATTTTTGAAAGAGTTGAATGAAGTTACTCATCGCGAATGTCCCGGCACTTTAATGATCGCGGAAGAATCAACTGCCTGGCCGCAAGTCAGTCATCCGGTTTACGCCGGCGGCCTCGGTTTCGATTTCAAATGGAACATGGGCTGGATGCACGACACGCTGAAATACTTTCAAACCGATCCGCTCTTTCGCGGCGGCAATCACAACGCGCTCACGTTCGGACTGCTCTACGCCTGGAGCGAAAACTACGTGCTTCCCTTTTCGCACGACGAAGTGGTCCATATGAAGGGCGCGCTGCTGAACAAGATGCCGGGCGACCAGCAGCAAATGTTTGCCAACCTGCGCGCGCTCTACGCCTACATGTGGGCGCATCCCGGCAAAAAACTTTTATTCATGGGAGGCGAGTTTGGACAATGGAGCGAATGGAATGAAACTCAGAGTCTGGACTGGCATCTGTTGGACGAAGCGCTACACAAAGGCGTGCTCAAATTAATTAGCGATCTCAACGGGCTGTATGCGAAGCACGCCGCGCTGTGGGAAGCTGACGCCGATGCGAGCGGCTTCAGTTGGATCGAAGTCGACAACGCCGCCGAAAACATCGTCGCCTTTCGCCGCATCGCACCGTCAACCGGAAAAGAGATCATCTTCATCGGCAACTTCTCACCGCTCACGCGCGAAGGCCATCGCATCGGCCTGCCGCGCAAAGGCAGCTACAAACAGATTCTGAATTCCGATCATGAGAAGTATGGCGGCAGCGGAGTCGGAGTCGTGCGCAATATCAAAGCCGAAAAGACTCCGTGGCAAGGCTTGGATTATTCAGCGGCGATTACACTGCCACCGCTGGCAGCGATGTGGTTTGAGTTGGCGAGATAGAACCGTCACGCATACATCTCCTGCTCGCCCGGTTCCAGGTAGCTAAATCGAACCGGTTCGCCGAGTGCTCTTAGTTGTTCGTCGATAAGAGCGAAACCAATTGTGTTTCGAAGAAAGAATAGGTGATCAGATCAGTGGCGTCACGGGAACTTTGATTGCGCGACGGCCATCTTCTGCGGAAAAAGGAATCTCGAAACGCATTTGAATTACGCTGCTCGCTTCCGAGTCTCCGGCTTCCAATGCAACCGCAAGCGTTTCCCCGTCGCCGCGCATTCTCTTAAATACATATTGATTAATGTCTGATAAGGAATCGACAGTTCATCAGACATCTTCTGAAAATATTCAATCGTGTCGTGATCGAGTCTAATGGTTAGCTGACGCTTGAGACGCTTCGCGTATGGGTTTTTTACGCCCTTTGAAAAATCGTAGTTCTTTTTCATTCTAATCGTCCTCGTTGGTACTGTATCCGCTCTTCTTTGTTCGCCTTGCGCGCTGAGATGATGCGAATCAGATCATTCGATTCTCGATAGCAATGGCAAACAACGAGCATTCTTAACTTGTAACTAAATCCAAGAATCAGAAACCTCTCCTCACCTGACGAATGTTCATCGTCGGGAATGATAATGGCTTCATCGTCAAGAAAGACGGTCTCTGCCTCGTCGAACGGGACGCTGTGCTTTCGCAAATTGAATGCGGCCTTCCTAGCGTCCCATTCGAATCGTAGGAGCGACATGCGTTTACAGTGTAACTACGCTGTAAGTTCCGAGCAAGGAAGGAATCAAGCCACGCCCTCCCTCACGGTCGGGCTACTGTCCCGCGCCATTCATCGTGTATCTTGATCTCGCATGACCGACTGGACTGAAATCCGCCAACGTTTCCCTGTCACCGAGCGCTTCGCTTATCTCAACAGCGCGGCGGCGGGACCGGTGTCTGTCGCTTCGCAAGCGGCGGCGACGGATTACTACGAAAAGATGACGCGCGACGGGGACGTGCATTGGAACCGCTGGCTGGCGGATCGCGAGGCAGTGCGGCGCAGGATTGCGAACTTCATCAATGCGGAGCCGGAAGAGATTGCGCTGACCACGAACACGTCGCAAGGCATGAACGTCATCGTCGATGCGTTGGAAGATCGCGGCGAAGTCATTTCCAGTGAACTGGAATTTCCGGTGACGACTTTGCCGTGGATGCATCGAAGGATTCCGGTGCATCGTCTCCCGGCAATCGACGGCGAAATAAAAATCGAAGAGATTGAACGCACGATGGCCACCTATAACACCGGCGTCATCGCGCTGAGTCACGTGCAATTCTCGAACGGTCTTCGCATCGATCCGGCGGCCATCGGCGACATCAAGGGCAATCACGTGTTTGTGGTAAACGCGAGTCAGTCCGCGGGCGCTTTTGAAATCGACGTAAAGAAAATGAAGATTGATGCGCTGTGCGCGACCGGGCATAAGTGGCTGTTGGCTGGTTACGGGTCGGGCTTCGTGTACCTCAGTCGCGAATTGCTGAATGCATCGATGTCGCATGCGCTCGGCTGGTTGAGCGTCGAAGAACCTTTCGATATGCGCAACGACGAGTTTCGGCCGCGCCACGACGCGGCCGCTCGCGTCGAACTTGGTTGTCCTCACTTTGCCGCGATCTTCTCGCTGGGCGCTTCGATCCAACTCATTACTGAAGTTGGAATCAAACAAATTGAGAGCCGGGCGCTGGAATTGAATCGATACTTAACGTCGCGCCTGATTGAAAATGATTGGGAAGTTCTTTCGCCGTTGCGCAATGAAGAAATGCGTTCGGCCGAGACGCTAGTGAGAATCGATCAGCCGCATGAAGTCGTGCGGAAGCTATTCCAGCGGGGCATGATCGTGACTGAGAAGCCAGAGGGAATTCGCGTGGCGACGCATTTCTTCAATAGCGAGGATGATATCGACAGATTGATTGGCGCACTGCAGGAGATCAAGTTATCAAACAACGTCTAGGGCTGTGCTGCCGCCCGCCTTTGTTTCGCCGCAGAGCGGCGAAATGTTTATGGCTACGATTCGACCCCATTCCTTTCAAAAACGGGTGCAAAACTATAAACATTCGGTGCCTACGACACGGCGTTGAGGCGGAGGTCATCACAACAGGCCGGCTGGCGTTAAGCTAGCCGTTCGCTGCTTTCTTTTTTGGTTTCGGTTTCGTTTTCGGAGGGTTTGAAACCGGCTGTTGAAAATGATCGCGGCAGAGCTTCAAAAAAGTGAGATGGATCGGCGACTCGTATCCGCCGACCATCCGCGCCACGCCCAGCTGCCAATTAATTTGCGCGGCTTCGATCCACCAGCGCACCAGCCTGCCCGCCGCAACTTCATCCCGGACCGACTGCAACGGAACGATGCCGACGCCCATGTCTTCTTCCACCATCCGTTTGATAGCCGCGAGGCGGCTGAGTTCCATGATCACTCTTGGCGTCACTCCGGCCTGTGAAAAAAATTGATCTATTAAGCGCCGCGTGTTGCCGCCGCGTTCGCCAAGGATCAACTTCTCACCCGCGAGCGCATAAGCGCTGACCACTTTTTGGTTCGCCAGCTTGTGTTGCGGTGAAGCAATCGCCACCAGGTAGTCTTCGCTCAACAGCTCGGTTTGAATTCCGCGCGCTTCCACAGGCAGGGAGACGAAGGCGACGTCCAATTCGCCCGCGAGCACTTGTTGGACCAGTTCTTCACTCGTTCCAGATGAAACTGAAGTCTCGACGACTTCGTGACTCTTCCTCAGCTCGCGCAGAATCTGCGGCAGAGGATCTGCCGATACCATTGCCGAGGCGCTGCCGATGCGCAGACGCCCGCGATGCGCCCCCGTTAGGGCTGCCATCTCTTCCAACGCTGCGTCGTGCTCGCGCAGAATCACATACGCCCGTTCCAGAAGTTTTTCCCCGGCTTCGGTCAGGATCACTTTACGCGGCGCGCGTACAAACAATTGCGCACCCGTTTCGTTTTCCAATTGACGGATCTGCATGCTGATCGCGGCTTGCGTAACATGAACGCGCGCCGCGCCCGCTGTAAACGTGCCGCTTTCGGCGATAGCCACAAAGGCCTTAAGTTGTCGAATGTCCATGTTCACACTTTACATCAAAATGGGTTATTAGAGGAATAAGATCTTTTAGTTTCCATTATGGATTCGACGTTGCCTAGAATGGAAATCTCAGGAGCCCTCCCGAACATCGAATCACTCAATGACGACTATGGTCAAGACAGTCGACATTCTGCCGCGGAGGCTTGCGCCTTTACGGAGATTAGTCGTTGGTGTCGATGGCGGCGGCACGCGTACGCGCGCGGTGGTGATGAATGGCGAACGGATCCTTGGTGAAGGCGCGGCGGGCCCTTCAAATCCGCTGCGCGTAGGGATCGCGGCCGGCGCGACTGCGATCCGCGAAGCGGTTGACAAAGCCTGCTCGGAGGCATTGATACATCGCGACGATCTGATCGCCGCCGGTGTTGGGTTGGCTGGGATCCGCCGCAAAGACGTGCGCGCGCGCATGCACGACGTGCTGGTCCAAACACTCGGAATCAAGAATGTCGAACTGGTTAGTGATGGTGACGTCGCGCTTTATGGCGCCACCGACGGACGGCCCGGCATCGTGGTAATCTCAGGGACTGGATCGATTGCCGTCGGCATGAATCGACAGGGCAAGCGCGCCTACGCCGGCGGGTGGGGACCTGTCGCCGGTGATGAAGGCAGCGGATCATGGATCGCGCGGCGCGCTTTGCAAGCAGTCGCACGCGCCACCGATGAACGCGGACCCAAAACTTCGCTAACCAAAGCAGCGTGCGAGTTCTTTCAAGTCACTACACCTGACGATCTGGCGACCGCGATCTATGCTCCGACGATCACCAACGATCGCATCGCCGGCTTCAGTAAGCTCGTCATTCAAGCCGCCCGCGAAGGCGACGAGGTAGCGGGCGAGATTTTGAAAGACGCAGGCAATGAACTCGGCAAAGCTGCCGTCACCGTCATTCGCAAATTAAAGATGGAACAAGAGCCCTTTCAAGTCGCTTTCATCGGTGGAGTTTTCGCTGCCGGTGAACTGGTGACGCAAGCTCTGCGTGAACAGATCATACGCCATGCGAAGCGTGCATTCATCGACAATCCAAGTTTCTCGCCTACGATTGCGGCCGCGCGCATGGCGCAGGAGAACCTGCAAAGACTGCCAATGGCGGTGTGAATCGGCACGCTTCCCTTATTACAATGCCGAGCCCCGCTGAACCGCTTCCCTTAACCGAGCAAGAAAATCCGCGCACGCAAAATATCAGCTCTCTTGCAACCGAAGAGATCGTCCGTCTGATGAATGATGAAGATCGGGGAGTCGCCGCGGCTGTGCGCGAGGTGCTGCCGAAAGTGACTGGCGCGGTCAATGAAATCGTCGCGCGCCTTCGAGATGGAGGACGACTCTTTTACATTGGCACTGGAACATCTGGCCGGCTGGGCGTGCTCGACGCGTCCGAGTGTCCGCCGACTTTCGGCATTTCATCCGATCTTGTGCAGGCGGTGATCGCAGGTGGTTATGACGCATGCTATCGCGCAGTCGAAGCTTCAGAAGATGACGCCGCGGCCGGCACCCGCAGTCTCGAAGAGCGCGGATTCACCAAAGCTGACGCGCTAGTCGGAATTGCGGCGTCGGGCCGCACGCCATATACAGTTGGAGCAGTAGAATATGCGCGAGCTTTAGGTGCGTTGACGATCGCAATTACATGCGTGCCCGATTCAGCAATCGTCAACGCCGCGGAGATTTCAATCGTGCCGCTGGTCGGACCGGAAGTAATCGCAGGCTCGACGCGGTTGAAAGCAGGGACTGCGCAAAAATTAGTTTTGAACATGATTTCGACAGCGACGATGATTAGGCTCGGCTACGTCACCGGAAATCGGATGACCAACGTACAGACGCGTAATGTGAAGTTGCGGGCGCGAGCGATCAGAATTTTGCAGAGAGAAGCGGGATTGAGTGAGGCAGAGGCGGAGGCCAAGCTCGATCAAGCCAATGGGAATTTGCCGGTTGCGTTAGTAATGAGCAAGACGGGCCAATCAAGAGAAAAGGCGGAGGCGGCGCTTGCTCAGTCGCAAGGCATTATCAGCAACGCGATAGACTCTTTTGAGCTCCGTTAGGAGCTTAATGTTTATAGCTGAAAGCCGACGATTCTGATAAGTCGATCG
>DASQYL010000250.1:0-2879 GCA_035639235.1 Pyrinomonadaceae bacterium
AATCACGGAGCCGGACCCGAGGAACATCAGCGCTTTGAAGAACGCGTGCGTCATCACGTGAAAGATGCCAATCACAAACGCGCCGACACCACAGGCGAGAAACATGAAGCCGAGCTGCGAGACCGTCGAGTAAGCCAGAACTTTCTTGATGTCGTTCTGCGTGATACCGATCGTGGCGGCGAAGATTGCGGTGAAGGCGCCGACCAAAGCGACCACCAACATCATCGTCTGCGAGTGCTGGAAGATGACGTTCGTGCGCGTCAACATGTACAAGCCCGCAGTGACCATGGTCGCCGCGTGAATCAAAGCAGAAACCGGCGTCGGCCCAGCCATCGCATCAGGCAACCAGACGTGCAAAGGAAACTGCGCCGACTTACCGCACGCGCCAATCATCAGTCCCAAAGCGATCCACGACATCAAGCCCCAATGGCCCAGCGTCTCAACGGGATAACCCGCGGCTTTCGAAACAACGTCGGTGTACTGCGGTGTGCCGAACGTCGCAATCACGGCAAAGATCGCGAGCATGAATCCGAAGTCGCCGACGCGGTTGGTGATGAAAGCCTTGCGTGAAGCGTTCGCCGCCTCTTCGCGATTGAAGTAATAACCAATCAATAAATACGAGCACAGGCCGACGCCTTCCCAGCCGACGAACATCATCACAAAGTTCGAGCCCATCACCAGCACAAGCATCGAAAACATGAACAGACCCATGTAGGCGAAGAAGCGATAGAACCCTGTCTCGCCGTGCATGTATCCGGTCGCGAAGACGAATATGCACAAGCCCACGCCGGTGACGATCAGCATGAAGATCGAAGACAACGGATCGAGCTGATAGCTCCATTGAATATTGAGCAGCGAAGCTTTGCCTTTGAGCACGTTGACCGGTTGGTTGGCGACGGTGATAGTTTGCGAACTTTCCGCCTGGCCGAGAGTTTGTTCGACAGCGCCGGCCGGAATCCAATTGAAAGCTGTCTGCGTGCTGATATAAGGCTTGGGCCACTGCGCCTCGCCGCTGCCAAATCCGTATGAGTACACGGCAGTGAGGCTAATTAGGAATGAGAGCGCGACTGTTCCGACTGCGATAACGCCGATGAGCTTTTCAGAAAAGCGCAACCAACGGCCAAGGATGCCGTTAATTGCCGCGCCGGCAAGTGGTAGCAAGGGAACTAGCCAGATGTACTTGAACATCGGTCTTTGGACTTTGGTCTTTGGACTTAGCTTGATCGAAGGCCAAAGACCTAAGACCAAAGACCGTTTCCTACCATTTCATTAAATCAATCTCATCAACCCAAATTGTTTCGCGATTGCGATAGAGAGCGATCACGATCCCTAATCCAATCGCCGCTTCGGCCGCCGCGACGACGATGATAAAAACTGTGAATAATTGTCCTGAGAGCGGATCGCCGCGGCCCGTGTCCTGCAAGTAACGCGAGAACGCGATGAAGTTCAGATTCGCCGCGTTCAGGATCAACTCGATCGACATGAAAATCACCAGCAGGTTGCGCCGAGTTAAAACGCCCGCAATACCGATAATGAAAAGGATGGCGGCAATCACCAGGAACTTCGAAAGATCGGGATGCTTGATACTCTCCCAAGCCGCGACCAGCGCAGAACGAAGCCGGTCCGCCAGACCTTCTTGTAAGAACATCGTGAGCAACAACTGGTTCATTTCACCTGCTCAGCCGCGTAGCGGCGAAATATTTATAGAATGTACCGTTGTGTATGAATACCCAAAGCTCCTTTAGGAGCGAAATATGTCGCCCATAAATGGGCTGAGATCCTAGTTAGAAACCAAGTTCTATAAATATGTCGTGCCTGACGGCACGAAACGAGAGCCACTAACTCTTCGTTGCGGTCGACCGAACCGTTATCTCGCTCAAAACCTCCGGATCGACATCATCCGCGGCGACTTCCTGTTTCAGCGTGCGCGCCAGCATTACGGATCCAATGATCGCAACCAGCAATAACACGCTCGCGATTTCAAACGGCAAGGATGCGTAAGTGTAGAGGCTGGTGCCGACGCGCGCAGTGTCGTTGGTTAATCGACTCACGCCCGTCGCGTTCGGCGGCAAGTTAGCTTGTCCACCATCGCCACCTGTCTTCGCCGCCGCCAGTACTGATTCATCACGCTTCTGCATTGCTTGATAACCACGCGGAATCGCGATAATCACCAGCGCGCCCGCGAGCAATCCGAGAAAAACGAGAGCTGCGGTAACTTGCGCCGGCCGATTGAAGATCGCCGAGCGCCCTTCTTCCTCGGCACTCACGTTGACGAGCATGATGACAAACAAGAACAGCACCATCACGCCGCCGACGTAAACCAAAATCTGCACGCCGGCGATAAATTCAGCGCCCAGCAGAATGAACAACGCCGCAACTGACACCAACGATGAAATCAAAAACAACGCAGAGTGCACCGCGTTGCGCGCCATGACGGTCAAGAGCCCCGCCAGAATCGCGGCGATTGCGAAGACCCAGAAGAAAACAGATTCCCAGCCAGATAAGATCATTGCCGATTGCCGATTGCCGATTGTCGATTTGAATTCCTACTTGATTGCTTTCCGTTAGCCGTGGGTCTGATGCGATTCGAAGCAGATATTCTCGACCGAGCCATGATCTTCACAATCTCGTTTGCTTCGTTGAGCAATGGCTGTACGTGTTCTTGCTTGAGCAGCTCACCCTCTATGATCATTTCCATCAAAAACGCGCTCTCGTCCGCTTCTTCTTCAACCGTGCCTAACTTTGCAACGAATTCGGCCCGCGATCTACCGCGACACACTGCCCGGTAATTTGCACCAACGGACGTACCCGAACGCACAAGCTGACCGCCTATCGCTCTGCCTTAAATGCAGCCAATCGAAATCGGCAATTGGCAATTG
>DASQYL010000251.1:0-5443 GCA_035639235.1 Pyrinomonadaceae bacterium
GATCGCGCTGACTGCGGCGTCACGTACGATTTTTGTTAATTACTTCTCACGGGAGAAGACCGGCGGCGATCTCAAGACAGGTGTGGAGGCTCTGCCGGGAAAGATTGGCACGGTCGTTTCGTCGAGCCGCGGCGCATTGAATGAAGGGGCCGTGAAAGTATTCGGTTCGACCTGGACGGCATATCCGGCCGATGGCGAAGAACCTCTTGAGGCGGGCGATCGCGTCGAGGTCACGCAGGTCCAGGGCGCGTCAATCTATGTGCGGCGAATTGGTGAAGGAGTGGATTGGCGAGGGACAAAATGATGATCCTTGTCCTCTAACTCTCAAGTGGGCAGACTCGAAGAACAGAAACTGGCTTCGCTCGTTGGCTTGGCTCTTTCACTCGCCATCCTCATCATCACCATTACCGAACAAATTCAGTTGCATCGATCCTTAGGTGAAGCTGCGGCGCTCGGCGCCATAATCGACGTCAGCCCCGATCAGTTTCAGATGAATTTCAGAATTGCGCTTGCATTGGGACTTGGATCGATTTGTTTGTGGTCTCGACGAGCGAATTCCGTTGCGGTCTTCATCGGGGTGTTGTTTTGGGGAATTGGTCTTCTTCTGTTTTTTGAACGGAATGTGTTTGACCGACCCGAGCCAGTAGTTCACGTCGCCGGTCTAAGCTGCCTGGTATTCGCCATCATTTGCATCCGTCGCCAATGGGCTGGCGTTCTGAACGCGATCCTGTCGGGCTTCTTCGTTCTCATCAACTATGTTCTTTGGTATTCGTGGACCCAACGCGTCAGACAAGTCAGTGAAAGCGGACGCATCTATCCTGACACAACTCTAAATAATCTACTCGCCGATGCTCATGCTTGGCACATCGTGGTGCTGGGCATAACGATTTGTCTATTGGGCTGGGAAGTTCGTTTGCTAACGCGGCGAATGCGCGTCGCGAAGAGCGGTTGACTTATTCGTGTTGAGTGTCTGCTTCGGTTTCGTCGAGGGTGTGATCGTCTTCCAATGGCGGCAGCTCGACGGTGATTCGATCGTCGTTCGGATCGCGCAAGTCATCTCCGGAAAATCGCGCGAGCACCACGGTGATGTTGTCTTCGCCGCCACGATTGTTGGCCTCGGCGACCAGCGCGCTACACGCCGCGTTGAGATCTTCAGCATCAGCCACAATCTGACGAATGTCTTCGTTGCGCAGCTTCCCGGACAAGCCGTCGCTGCAAAGCAGAAGCGTGTCGCCGTCGCGCAGTTGGATGCGCGCGGTGGCTGGAGTCAATTCATTCTGCGCGCCGAGCGCTTGCAGAATGACGTTGCGGAACATGTGAGTTTCGGCCTCCGCTTCGCTGATTTGGCCCACATCGACGAGTTGCTGGACCAGCGATTGATCTTTGGTCGCGAGGCGAATTTGCTCTCCCCGCATTACGTAAGCGCGACTATCGCCTACTTGAATCAGATCTAACTTGTCGTCTTTGATGGCCGCACCCGTCAGCGTTGCGCCCATGCCGCTGCAGCGGCTGTCTTCCAGGCTCTTGTAATGAATATTCCGATTCGCTTCGAGCGTCGCTTGCTTCAAGCACTCAACGAGTGAAGAGTCAGGATCGCAGTCGTTGTTGTTGCTGCTCGTTTCCAACAGCACGTCGCGCACTGCTTCGATCGCCATGCGGCTGGCGACGTCGCCGGCCAGCGCGCCGCCCATGCCGTCTGACACGACCAGCACGAGACCGTGGCCGCCGAGCGTGAACTCGCGCATATCTTCAGGATTTTCGGCGCCGTCAGATCCGCTCCAGGCTCGGCCCTCTGTCAGATCGAGCAGGAGAAAATTATCTTCGTTGCCGCGCCGCACGCGGCCCACGTCCGTTTTTGCGTGGAGTTCAACGAGCATAGGTTACGAGATGATAGATTGCGCCCGCTTATTGTCAAGGATAAGCATTATTCAGTGCTTCCCAATTCACTTTGCGAACTTTTGCGATTTTGCGTCTTGGCGCGAAACCGGCCCTTTCGAACGATCGACTCTCTCACAAATATGCGAAGGCGCAAAGAACTGCAACGTACGGCATTACCCATGACTCACTTGCCGATATGATCCAGTGCCTGATCGATGTCGGCGATAATGTCGTCTGTGTCTTCGATGCCGACCGAAATTCTTATCAAACCATCGGTGATTCCCAGCCGTTCGCGTACCTCAGGCGCAACCGAGGCGTGCGTCATCGTAGCCGGATGACAAATTAGCGTCTCGACGCCGCCGAGACTTTCCGCGAGCGTACATACTTTTACCGATTCCAAAACTCTACGCGCTGCATCGAACGAGCCGACATCGAACGCGACCATGCTGCCGAATCCTTTTTGCTGCCGCTTCGCTAGTTCGTGCTGTTTATGCGACGTCGAACCGGGATAATAAATCTTCAAGACCTTCGGGTGATCTTCGAGAAACGCCGCTACCGCGCGTCCCGATTTGTCGTGTTGCTCCATTCTTAAAGCGAGCGTCTTTACGCCACGCAGAACCAACCACGAATCGAAAGGCGAGAGAATCGCGCCCGCGCTATTCTGCACGAATCCAATCCAGGCCGCGTCGTCTTCGTTATTCAAAATCACCGCGCCGCCGATGCCGTCCGAATGGCCATTCAGAAACTTGGTAGTCGAATGGACTACGATGTCGGCGCCGAATTCCATCGGCCGTTGCAGGTACGGCGACATGAAAGTGTTGTCGCAAACGACGCGCGCGCCCGCTGCGTGAGCAATGTCTGATACAGCTTTCAAGTCAGTGACGATCATCACTGGGTTCGTTGGTGTTTCTACAAACACCATGCGCGTGTTGTCTTTGACGGCGGCTTCGACATTGGTTGCGTCAGACGTATCGACGAATTCAAATTCGATTCCGTAGTTAGCCAGAATTCGCTTGAACAGACGGTTGGTGCCGCCGTAGGTGTTGTCGGAAACGATTACGTGATCGCCGGCTTTGACTAAGCGCAGCGTCGCATCAATCGCGGCCATTCCTGAGGCGAAAGCGTAGCCGAATTGCGCGCCCTCCAGCGCCGCGAGATTTCGCTCGAGCGCCATTCGCGTGGGATTCGAGGTACGGGCGTATTCGAATCCTTTGTGCTTGCCTAAACCCTCTTGCGCGTACGTCGATGTTTGATAAATCGGAACGGTGACAGCGCCGGCGGCAGAGTCCGGTTCCTGCCCGGCGTGGATTGCGGTAGTGGCGAAACCCATAAAGGACAACGACTCAGGAGTTCAGAGTCACGAACTTAATGCGAGACTCGGATAGTAGCGTGCGCGCGTTTTTAGTGTCAATTCAGCAGAAGGTTGCGCTGCATTTTGCAGGCGACGAGGGGCGGTCTAAACCGTGCCTGTCTTTGCGTCCTCTGTGTGAACAGACTGTGTTCTCTGCTGTCAATGAAGACGGAAACGCAGAGGATGATAGAGGAGAGACGCAGAGGCTAGCAGAGAAAACGTACTCGGTTGGGAATCCAGAACAACGAATCTATTTCGCTTGACCGCGGAATGGGTTATGATCCTTGGCATCAGTAAAGTCGAAGTATTTCCCGCGCCTCGGGATATCGACGCGGGATGATTATATCGCGGAGCAAGTAATGACTGACGAAGATCGATCCGATGAGGAGTTCAGCGATGAACGCAGGCATCACGATCGCTCGCGACTGATAGTCGACGTTCACTTTGACGGCGGCGAGGCGACGGGCGTCGCCAGCACCAAAGACATTAGCGTGGGCGGTCTCTACATGAGCACGCAGGCTGATCTTGCAGTGGGTGACACGCTCTCGTTGCGGATGCCGCTGGGCGGCGGACACGTCGTCGTCAAGGGTGACGTGGTCTACAGCAATCCCGGCCACGGAGTGGGTGTGCGATTTCACCGGCTGACCGACGACGCGCGCGAATTGATGGAGAGGGAACTGCCGAAACCATGAACGGCATAGAGCTAAGAGCTAAGAGCTAGTCCTGAACGTGCATCTTTGCTCTTAGCTCTTTGCGAGAGAAATCATGTTCGATCAATTCACTTTAGGCATCGAAGAGGAGTTTCAGATCGTCGATCCGGCGACGCGCGAGTTGCGTTCGCACGTGTCTGAGATTCTCGAAGAAGGCCGGATGCTGCTGGGCGAGCAGATTAAGCCCGAGATGATCCAGTCGCAGGTCGAGGTCGGCACCGGCGTTTGCAAAAACATTCAGGAAGCGCGCGCCGATATTACGAAGCTGCGCAGCGTCATTTCTTCGCTGGCCGAGAAGAATGGATTGAAGATCGTTGCTGCCTCGACGCATCCGATCTCGCGCTGGCAAGATCAAAAAGTCTTTGAAGACGAACGATACGAGTTGCTTGTCCAGGAATTACAGACAGTGGCACGTTCGTTACTGATATTCGGCGTACACGTTCACGTCGGTGTCGCCGATCGCGAGCGCCAAATTCACATCATGAACGCGTCGCGCTACTTTCTGCCGCACGTGTTGGCGCTTTCAACCTCGTCGCCGTTTTGGATGGGCCATAACACCGGCTTGAAAAGTTATCGTTCGGAAGTCTTCAAACAATTTCCGCGCACGGATATTCCCGATCACTTCGATTCCTATCCCGGCTTCCTGCGTTACGTTGACTTGCTTATCAAGACCGGCTGCATCAACGACGGCAAGAAGATTTGGTGGGACAGCCGCCCGCACCCGTTCTTTCCGACGCTCGAATTTCGCATCTGCGACATCCCCACGCGTGTCGACGACACGGTGGCAATCGCTGCGCTGTTTCAGGCAATTGTAGCGAAGCTCTACAAACTGATGGATTCAAACCTCGGCTTTCGTCTGTATCGCCGCATGTTGATTCAGGAAAACAAATGGCGCGCGGTCCGCTATGGTCTCGACGGTAAGATGATCGACTTTGGCAAGAACAAAGAAGTTCCCGTGCGCGATTTGATTCGCGAGCTTCTCGATTTCGTCGACGACGTGCTCGACCCGCTCGGCTCGCGCAAGGAGATCGAACACATCCACACGATCCTCGAACGTGGCACCTCAGCCGACGAACAACTGCGCGTCTATCGCGAGACCAACGACCTCAAAGCCGTGGTCGATCGATTGATTGAACTGACGACTGAGAATGTGCCGAAGGACGTGGATCTTACAATCGCGAATCCGTCGTTAGCGCCATCGGCGATTGCGAAGTAGGTTCACTGTCGGTTTACTTCCCAAATCAGAATCGTTCTCTCGTTATCGCTTCTGGTGACGAGTACGCGTTCCTCTGTAGGGCTAAACACGATTGGAAGCGCTGCCGCGGTGAGTTCGCCAATCACACTTCCGCTTGCAGAATCCAGTAGTCTAAACGGCTTTCGCTCCTTTACGACGATCTTTCCGTCGAGACTAAAAACAAACGGCTCGCATCCGCCAGTGGCAAAGATATAGTCGCTGGTGCATCCTTTGAGAGAAAGCTTTGTGATGCTCCCGGTCTTCAGATTT
>DASQYL010000252.1:0-14337 GCA_035639235.1 Pyrinomonadaceae bacterium
CCTGGCCGAGTTTCTGCTTGTCGATTCCGGAAACCGTCAGCGTCGTCTGATACTGTTGAATACTTCCTTTCGTTGTCAGACGCTCAGCCTTGGCTTCGATTCCTTCGGGCAGCGAAAATTCAATCGGATGAGAATAGCCGAGAGAAAAAACGATCTTGCGGCCCTGGACGTCAGCTTTATATCCCACGCCGACGATGTCCATCTGCTTCGAGAAACCCTCAGTCACACCCTGGATGGCGTTATTCGCCAGCGCGCGCGCTAACCCATGCAATGCCGCCTGATCATTTGAAGCGCGATCCGCCACCAGCGACTCGTTCTCCTGCTTGAAGGTCACGCCCTCAGGAATCGGAGTCTTGAGCACGCCCTTCGCGCCCTTCACTTCCAATTCACCCTCTTTGATGGTGACGGTAACGCCCTTCGGAATCGTTATCGGTTTCTTTCCAATGCGAGACATAATCTTATTTTCGATTTGCGATTTTGGATTTTTGATTTCTGTCGATTACGCGCGTCAATCGAAAATCGCAAATCTAAAATCTAAAATTTCAGTACACTTCCGCCAGCAATTCTCCGCCGACGTTTTCCTTGCGCGCCGTCTTGCCGCTCATCAAACCGCGCGAAGTCGAAACGATGTTGACGCCATAACCGCCCAGCACGCGCGGAATCTCGTGCGAGCCGACATAGACCCGGCGTCCGGGCCGCGACACGCGCGCCAGGTGTGTAATCGAAGAGGTGCCGCGCGCGTCATAGCGCAAAAAGATGCGCACGACTTTCTTCGCGCCTTCTCCCTTAAGGACGAAGTTGTTGATGTAGCCTTCCTCTTTCAGGATGCGCGCGATCTCCAGCTTCAGCTTCGAGGCTGGGATGTCAACACGCGAATGCTTGGCCGAGACGGCGTTCCGAATACGCGCCAACATGTCGGCAATAGGATCAGTCATGCTTTACTCCGTAACGCGATTTTGGATTTCTGATTGCCGATTTGCGATTGCCTGAAACGTATGTCGCATTTCAAATCGCAAATCTAAAATCCAAAATCACAAATTCCTTCTACCAACTAGACTTCACGACGCCCGGGATCTGTCCCGCCAGCGCCAACTCACGAAAACAAATGCGGCACAGATGAAACTTTCGCAAGTACGCGCGCGGCCGGCCACAACGACGGCAACGCGTGTAAGCCCGCGACGAAAATTTCGGCTTGCGATTAGCTTTCGCGATTAATGATTTCTTTGCCATGCTTCACATTTTCGATTTTTGATTTCAGATTTGAGATCGGCTTTCAGTGACGCAGCCTTCAAATCCGAGCAATCACAAATCGCAAATTAAAATCCAAAATAGTCTTACGTCCTAAACGGCATCCCCAACGCCTTCAAAAGCGCTCGCGCCTGATCGTCGTCGCGCGCAGTCGTCACGATCGAGATATTCATTCCACGCAGCTTATCGACCTTGTTAAAATCGATCTCCGGAAAGATCAACTGCTCGCGAACGCCAATCGTGTAATTGCCGCGACCGTCGAAAGCCTTAGGCGATACACCACGGAAATCTCTCACGCGCGGCAGCGCAATCGACACCAAGCGATCGAAAAATTCGTACATTTGCTCGCCGCGCAGCGTCACCATCACGCCAATCGGCATGTTCTGACGCAACTTGAAACTGGCGATCGATTTCTTCGCGCGCGTGATCACCGGCTTCTGCCCCGCGATCGCTTTCAGTTCTTCTACCGCAGTATCAAGCACCTTCGCATTTGCGATCGCCTCGCCCATGCCCATGTTCAGCACGATCTTGTCGAGCCGCGGAATCGCCATCGGGTTTTTGATCCCGAATTCTTTGGCAATCGCCGGCGCGACTTCCTTTTGATAACGCTCTTTCAGTCTGGCCATGTCAGTAATTGATTCATTGAATCAATGATTCATTGACTCATTTCTCTATTGAGTGCCCACTAGCCGTCGCCACTCTGAATTTTTGACCATCAGGGTCGCGCCTGTAGCCAACGCGCGAAGCCTTGCCTGATTGCGGATCGACAATCTGTACATTCGAGATATCAACCCATGATTCCTTATCGATGATGCCGCCACTCTTGTTTCCGGCCGCGCGTTGATGACGCTTAATTATGCCCGCACCCTCGACTTTGATCTTGCCGCGCGCCGGCGCCACGGCCAGTACCCGGCCACGCTTGCCCTTATCGCGGCCCGCAATCAGCACCACCTGATCGTCCTTTTTAATCTTTGCTCGCTTCCGAACTTTCAACTCAACCTCACTATTGCCACAGAGGCACAGAGCGCACAGAGAAAATCAAATGAATTGGCTATTTTCGTGCCTGGTTTTCCTTTTCCTTCTCTGTGATCTCTGTGTCTCTCTGGCTTATCCTTTTAGATAACTTCCGGCGCCAACGAAACAATCTTCATATAATTCTTGTCGCGGAGCTCACGGGCCACCGGGCCGAAGACGCGGGTGCCGATGGGCGTCCCGTCTTCTTTAATCAGCACCGCCGCGTTCTGATCGAACCGAATATAAGTGCCATCGCGACGACGAACTTCTTTGCGCGTGCGCACGATCACCGCGTCCTGCACCGTGCCTTTTTTGATGGCGCCATCGGGCGACGCTTCTTTGACGGTGACCTTGATGCGATCGCCGAGACTGGCAATGGCGCCGGTCGAGCCGCCGATGCCCATAATCATCTCGACGCGCCGCGCTCCCGAATTGTCAGCGACCTCGAGCGAGGTCATCATCTGGATCATTGTTGATTTCCAATTGCCGATTGCCAATTTGCCCTTGGCTTCGGCTCAGCTTGTTTCGAGAATCGCCTCTTTTCAGGTTCGCCAATCGGCAATCGAAAATCGGCAATCGGCAATCTCTTTTACTTCGCCGCCTTCTGCACGATTTCAACTACGCGCCAACGCTTCTTCGCCGACAGCGGCCGCGTCTCGACGATGCGCACGCGATCGCCGGTCGTCGCTCCCAGATCGTCATGCGCCGTGAACTTTGAAGTGCGCCGCACGTAGCGACGATACTTCGGATGCAACACCAGCCGATCGACGCGCACAACCACCGTCTTCTGCATCTTGTCCGACGAAACAGTGCCAACCTTCTGCACGCGATTGCCGCGACGCTTGCTACTTGCCGCCTTCGATTCACCGCCTTCAGCAACCCCCGACTCAGCCGGTGTGGCAGCCGCAGCCGCCACCTGCTCCGCCGCCGCTAACACTTCGGCCGCAGGTTCGGCAGAGGCTTCACTCTGCTGGCTTTCCGTAGCTGCCGCCGCTGGCGGAGTATCGGTCGGCTCGTCTTTCTTTTTTCTTCTAAACATTTCTTCTCTTCTGGGTACGCACGTCTCCGGCGAGCTGCAAACTATTTGCTCGCCGCCATCTCGCGCTGACGCACTTCGGTGCGAACGCGCGCGAGAGACTTCCTTTCCTGGCGCATCTTCTTAATCGCATCAACCTCGCCGAGCGCCAACTTAAAATTCAAGCGAAACAGCGACTCTTTCAGACGATCTGCTTCGGCCGCGAGATCCTCATCCGGCATGTCGCGATACTTATCTACTTCTTCCCGTCTCTTCATGGTCTTGAAATCTGCGATTCAAATTTGAAATCTCAGATCGCGCCTCCCTCTTGCCCGGCTCGCGTTACAAACTTCGTCCTCACAGGCAGCTTCTGCGATGCCAGTTTCATCGCTTCGCGCGCCGTTTTTTCATCAACGCCTTCAATCTCGTAGAGAATCCGGCCCGGCTTGACGACCGCGACCCAATATTCAGGCGCACCTTTGCCTTTGCCCATCCGAGTTTCCGCCGGCTTCTTGGTCACCGGCTTGTCGGGAAACATGCGAATCCAAATCTTGCCGCCGCGCTTGATGTGACGCGTCATCGCAATACGAGCCGCTTCGATTTGGCGATCGGTAATCCAGGCTGCTTCCAGCGTCTTCAATCCGTATTCGCCAAAACTGATTGCGCTGCCGCGACTGGCGACGCCGGTCATGCGACCGCGCATCTGCTTACGATGCTTAACTTTTTTCGGCATCAACATAGCGTCTTACTCCTGCGGCCTTTCTCTGCGCGGACGCGGCCGGGCGCGACCTTCGCGCGGACGGGGCGTGTCGTTCATCGGATCGGTTCCGGTGCCGCGCGCCATGGCTGCGTTCGCATCCAGAATCTGTCCCCGATAAATCCAAACCTTTACCCCAATCACGCCGAAGGTCGTGTTCGCTTCCGCGAATCCGTAATCAACATCCGACCGCAAAGTATGCAAAGGCAATTGACCTTGCAGGTGCCATTCACTGCGCGCGATCTCGGCTCCATTCAAACGGCCGCTGACCTTCACCTTGATTCCCTGCGCGCCGAAGCGCAGCGATTCTTCGACCGCTTTTCTCATGGCGCGGCGAAACGCAATGCGCTTCTCGAGCTGCGCCGCAATCTTTTCCGCCTGCAACTGCGCGTTCAGTTCCGGCTTGTGGATCTCCTGAATCGAAACCAGGACTTCACGCCCGGTTCGCGAAGAGATGTCGCCCTTCAGTTTGTCGATCTCCGAACCCTTGCGGCCGATGATGATGCCTGGACGCGACGTGTAGATAATGATCTTCAAACGGTTCGCCGCGCGCTCGACGTCGACGTGCGAGACGCCGGCGCCCGCGAAACGCTTTTTCAGATCGGCCTTCAGCTTCAGGTCTTCGATCAGAAAATCGCCGAACTGCCGCTTCGCAAACCAGTGCGAGTGCCAGTCCTTGTTGTAGCCGAGGCGAAAACCGTATGGATGAACTTTTTGGCCCAAACTGTACTCCGTTCTTGAATCTTTAATCTGAAATCTGAAATCGAGAATCTACTCCTCGTCCTTTTCAGTTTTCTTCTTGCGCTTCAAGGCAGCTCCCAGCTTCGAAGCCGCCTTCTTTGCTCCACCCTTCTTCGACGCCGCTTTCTTCTCCGGCGCTTCACTAACTTCCACCGCGCTTTCGGTTTTTGCCGCGCGCTTCATTCTCGGCGCCGCCGCGGCGCCCCCACGCTTTGCTCGCTTGCTGACGGACGGCTTAGCTTCACTCGCCTTCCCATCTGCCTTCGCCGGTATTTCTTTGCTGTCGCTCGAAACCAAAATCGTCACGTGACAGAAATGGCGTCGCTCGCGATAAGCGCGGCCCTGCGGCGCAGGTCTCATGCGCCGGCGATTCTTCGTCGGCCCCTGATCGGCGTAAGCCGCCTTCACCCAAAGATCGTCCGGGTCAACCGAGATATTCGCCTTCTCGGCCGCTTCGTTCGCGTTCGCGATCGCGGACTTCACGCATTTCTCGATGCCCAGCGCCGCGCGCTTGTTCGAAAACCTTAGAATCGCCAACGCCTGGTTGACGTTCTTGCCGCGAATCATGTCCACAACCAGCCGCGCCTTTTGCGCCGACCCGCGGAGAAATTTTGCACTCGCTCTTGCTTCCATGTTTATTATCGAATCATTGATTCATTTCTTCATTGATTCAATGAACCAATGAGTCAATGAATAAATCTTCTTATGCTGCCGGCGTCGCTGGTGCGGCTCCCGCAGCTGGCGCCACCTTCGCAGTCTTTTCCGCCTTCGTTCCCGAATGGCCCTTGAACGTTCTCGTCGGCGCAAATTCGCCGAGCTTGTGTCCGACCATGTTCTCAGTCACATAAATCGGAATGTGACGTTTGCCGTTGTGCACGCCGAAGGTCAATCCAACCATATCAGGCGTGATCGTCGATCGTCTTGACCAGGTCTTGATCACCTGCGGACGCTGACCGCCCGCGCGGACGCGCTCGACCGTTTTGCGAATGCCCTTATCGATCCAGGGACCTTTTTTAACTGAACGTGGCATAATTCATTTTCGATTGCCAACTGGCGATTGCCGATTTGAAAACTCGCCTCCTGGTCTATCACCAATCGGCAATCGGCAATCAAAAATCGGCAATTACTTGACTCTCCGATCTCTCACGATCATTTTCTTCGTGCGCTTGTTCTTGCGCGTCTTGTAACCGCGCGTCGGTTGGCCCCACGGCGTGACCGGATTGCGGCCACCGGAAGTTTTGCCTTCACCACCGCCGTGCGGATGATCAACGGGATTCATCGCCACGCCGCGCACGTGCGGACGGATACCTTTCCAACGCGATCGTCCGGCCTTACCGAGCGAAATGTTTTCGTGCTCGACGTTGCCGACCTGGCCCACCGTCGCGCGACATTCAACCGGCACGCGCCGCACTTCGCCCGAAGGCATGCGCAACTGCGCGTAAGCGCCTTCTTTGGCGAGCAACTGCGCAAACGATCCTGCCGCGCGCGCCATCTGCCCGCCTTTGCCGGGACGCAGTTCAATGTTGTGAATCTGCGTGCCCAAAGGAATGCTGCGAATCGGCAAGGTGTTACCGGGCAGAATGTCTGCATCTTCGCCGCTGGCGATCGTCTTACCAACTTCCAAACCAACCGGCGCAATGATGTAGCGCTTCTCACCGTCGAGATAAGTTACCAGCGCGATGTTGGATGAACGATTCGGATCGTATTCGATCTGCGTCACGCGTCCGGGCACACCGTCCTTGTCGCGCTTGAAATCAATCACTCGATAGAACCGCTTGTGGCCACCGCCGCGGCGTCGCACCGTAATGCGCCCGTCGTTATTGCGCCCCGAGGTGCGCTTTTTCGGCTCGAGCAGAGACTTTTCCGGAATTGCGTCCAGAGTCAGCTCATCGCGCGTCAGATAAGTCTGATAGCGCCGCGCCGGCGATGTCGGTGTTAGTTTCTTAATTCCCATTTCGTTTGTCCGTTGTCAGTTGTTCGTTGTCAGTTGCAACTGACCACTGACAACTGACCACTGACAGCTTTCCTAAATTGCTTCGCCGTAATCAACCGGCTTCTCGCCCTGCTTCAAAGTCACAAAGGCTTTTTTCCACGAAGGCTTGCGTCCTTCGGTCCGTCCCCGCCGCGCCATCTTTCCGAGGTACTGCGCGGTCCGCACCGAATCAACCTTCACCTGAAAAATCGACTCGACGGCGTTCTTGATCTCCGGCTTCGTAGCACGCCGGTCGACGCGAAACGTCAAAAGCTGGCGACGATCCTGAGTCTCTTCTTTCGCAACCAGAGCCTTTTCGGTAATCACCGGCGACTTAATAATGTCCCAAACCGTTCGCATTGCTTACGCTGCTGCTCCTCTATTTCCCGGGACTCGCCGTCCCTCTTTGCCCGCTTCACGACGCGCACGATATTCCGCTTCCTCATCGTCCTTTGCCCGCGGCTGCAATATTGAGATTAGCTCTTCCACTGTCCGTGGCGTCAGCACTACCTTCTGGTGATTCACCAGATCGTAGATGTTCACGCCATAACTGTTGACCACTTTCGTCGTCTGCACGTTGCGCGATGCCAGCATCAGCTTGGTGTTCTTCAGCGAATCGACGATCAACGTCTTGCCGCTCAGCTTCAAAGTTCCGAGCGTGCCGATTAACTCTTTTGTCTTCGGCTGCTCTAACGCCCATTCATTGACGATCACCAGATTGCCTTCACGCAACCGCTCAGAAATCGCCGAACACATGGCGCGCTTCCGCATCTTCTTGGGCAAGCTGTAGGACCAGTCCCGTGGTTGCGGTCCGTGGACGTTGCCGCCGCCTTTCCACAGCGGCGATCGCAGACTGGCGATGCGCGCGCGGCCTGTGCCTTTTTGTTTCCAAAGCTTGCGGCCCGCGCCGGAAACATCTCCGCGCGTCTTCGTAGCCGACGTGCCCGCCCGGCGATTCGCCAGGAAGCTCCTTACCGCTTCGTGAATCAACGGTTCGTTGAGTGGTACGCCGAACACCGTATCGGGTAGTTCGATCTCACCCACTTCTTTGCTGGTGAGGTCTAGAACTTTCGCTGTTGGCATAACGGAACCTCCGTCTCGAACATAGGAGTTGCTACTTCTTAACTACTTCTTGCTTTGGCGCGCCGCCTTCTTGACGACGACTACGCTTCCATTCGCACCCGGCACCGCGCCGCGAATCATCAATAAATTATTTTCCGCGTCGACCCGCGCCACTGTCAGCCGCTTTACCGTCACGCGCACATCACCCATGTGACCCGACGATCGGTTGCCTTTGATAACGCGCGAGGGAAACGCCGAAGCACCGATCGAACCGGGCGCGCGCACGTTCATCGAGCCGTGCGACTCGGGTCCGCGATTAAAGTTGTGACGCTTCACCGTGCCGGCAAATCCGCGGCCCTTTGACTTACCCACTACATCGACGATATCGCCATCGGCAAACTGATCGACGAGGATCTTGTCGCCGACATTGGTAACGTCGTCCGACGCTGCCAAACGAAACTCTTTCAAGATCCGCGTCGGCGGAATGCCGTTACCGGTCTTTTCAAAGTGGCCGCGCATGGGCTTATTCACGTTCTTCAGCTTGATTGGGCGATCCTCAACCAGTCCGAGCTGCACCGCGTCGTAGCCGTCCTTGCCCCCCGCGGTTTTCTTCTGCACCACGACGCATGGCCCAGCCTTGATGACGGTCACCGGAGTGACCGTGCCATCGGCCGCGAACAACTGCGTCATGCCAACTTTCTTGCCGATGATTCCGTTAATCATTTTGATTATTGAATCATTGTTTCATCGGTCATTGATTCACTGTTTTGGAATGAGTCAATGATTCAATGAATCAATGAATAAATCCTAGCTCTTTCCAAACGCCTTAATCTCCACATCCACGCCCGCCGGCAGATCGAGCTTCATTAATGCATCAACCGTCTGCGGCGTCGGATCGAGAATGTCCATCAGGCGCTTGTGCGTTCTGATCTCAAACTGCTCGCGCGACTTCTTATCGACGTGCGGCGAACGCAGAACCGTCCACTTGTTCTTGACGGTCGGCAAAGGAATCGGCCCAGCCACGCGCGCCCCGGTCCGCTTCGCCGTTTCGACAATTTCCGTCGTCGACTGATCCAACACGCGATGATCGTAAGCCTTGAGCCTGATTCTGATTTTTTCGTTAAGCATCTGGGTACGCACGCCTCCGGCGTGCTTCTCCTTCAAATCTTGCGCCCATGAGCAGCACGCCGGAGGCGTGCGTACCGAGGGCTACTCCACAACTTCCGACACCGTGCCCGCACCGACGGTTCTGCCGCCTTCACGAATGGCGAAGCGCAAACCTTTCTCCATCGCAATCGGCGCGATCAATTCAATCTCCATCTGCACGTTGTCGCCCGGCATCACCATCTCCACGCCCTGCGGCAAATGAGCCACGCCCGTCACATCCGTCGTCCGGAAGTAAAACTGCGGCCGATAGCCCGTGAAGAATGGCGTGTGCCGCCCACCTTCTTCCTTCGTTAACACGTAAGCTTCCGCTTTGAATTTCGTGTGCGGCGTGATTGAGCCGGGCTTGGAAATCACCTGACCGCGTTCGATGTCTTTGCGATCCACGCCGCGCAAAAGCAACCCAACGTTATCGCCGGCCATGCCTTCATCAAGCAGCTTCTTGAACATCTCGACGCCCGTCACCACCGTGCTCTTCGTCGGCCTGATCCCGACAATCTCCACCGCTTCGTTCACCTTCACTTTGCCGCGCTCAACTCTTCCAGTGGCCACCGTGCCGCGGCCCTGGATCGTGAAGATGTCTTCGACCGGCATCAAAAACGGCTTGTCGATGTCGCGCGTCGGCGTCGGAATATAGCTATCAACCGCATCCATCAATTCGATTACCGACTTCTCCCAATTCTCATCGCCTTCCAGGGCTTTCAAAGCCGAGACCTTCACCACCGGAATGTCATCGCCGGGAAATTCGTACTGACTCAGCAGCTCGCGCACTTCCAGTTCCACCAGCTCGAGCAATTCCGGATCGTCAACCGCATCGACTTTATTCAAAGCCACCACCATCGCCGGCACCCCTACCTGACGAGCGAGCAGGATGTGCTCGCGCGTCTGCGGCATCGGACCGTCGGTCGCCGCGACGACCAGGATCGCGCCGTCCATCTGCGCCGCGCCCGTGATCATGTTCTTCACATAGTCGGCGTGACCCGGACAGTCCACATGCGCGTAGTGGCGGTTGGCCGTCTCGTACTCCACGTGTGCCGTGGCGATCGTGATCCCGCGCGCTTTCTCTTCCGGCGCCTTGTCGATCTGATCGAAAGCCACAAACTGCACTTTCGGATTCGTCTTCCCCAAAACTTTCGTGATGGCCGCCGTCAAAGTCGTCTTGCCGTGGTCCACGTGCCCAATCGTTCCGATGTTCACGTGCGGCTTGCTGCGATCGAATTTCTCTTTGCTCATGGTTCTATTCTGTGCCTCGGAATATCCAACCCTCTTTTCTGGAGCCCGCGATGAGATTTGAACTCATGACCTCCTCCTTACCAAGGAGGCGCTCTACCCCTGAGCTACGCGGGCTCATGTAACGCAATCTGTGAGATTGCGCTTGGTTCAGGTCTCAGCAGGCAAACTACAGTTTGCGTTACACTCTGGAGCGGGCGACGAGACTCGAACTCGCGACCCTCAGCTTGGAAGGCTGATGCTCTACCAACTGAGCTACACCCGCCCAACTTCATTGCCGATTGCCAATTTGCGATTGCCGTTTGTCCGCATCAACAACACCAGATTTTCAATCGGCAATTGGCAAAAATCGGCAATGCTCGATGGTGCAGGGGGTAGGATTCGAACCTACGTAGGGCAGTGAAGCCCGCCGGGTTTACAGCCCGGTGCCATTAACCACTCGACCACCCCTGCCTGTGTTCAAGTTATGCGAAGCGAACCGGTGAGAAACTCTATGATGACCTTCGATAGCGCGCACTCCGGCCCTAATCGCAAACTCGTAACTTTAACTGACACGATTAGAGTTTGCAAGCGCAGACCAGTTAATTCGCGGATCGAACGGCTGCGCTCATCGAACTGATTTCCTGTAGTGAAATTCTGGAGCCGGCGAAGGGACTTGAACCCCCGACCTACTGATGGCGCTAGAGCGAAAGCGTGGAGCAGAAAAACCAATAGCCAGGGTCACCAGGACTATAGCGACCGTCAACCGCGAGTTGGCATTGCTTAGGCGGATGTTCAGAGTGCTCTCGACACTGGCATGAGGCAAGGCGAAATCTTTTCGCTTCAGTGGCGTGATGTTGATCTCAAAAAAGGCGAGATATTGGTCGCAGCGTTTAATACCAAGACTATGCGTGCGCGAAACATAAGCCTAACGATCCGGCTAGCGAATGAACTTGAGGCGCTGGCCAAGAACGCACCGCGCCGACCCGCCGATCGCGTTTTGGTATAAGCGATAATGTGAAACGGAGCTTCGATGCGGTTCGGCGCGCTTCTGGAATCGAGAACTTGAGATTTCATGATTTGCGCCATACGGCTGCTACTCGCCTAGTGAGCGCCCACATACCACTGTCGGAAGTAGGCCGCGTCTTGGGTCATACCCAGGCCAACACGACTTATCGTTACGTCAACGCAAATGCTGAAACGGCGAAACGAGCGGCGGCAGCGCTCGATTCGTTTAATGAAGGACGCTCACCCACGCGAGGAATGCGCTAGAATGAGACGATTCAGCACAGCAACGCAGTTAACTAGACCGCCAACAAGTCCGGGATGCGCCGCAGTTTTTTCCGCAACGAGTAGAGGAACTTCATGACAATGGATCGTGAAAATGCGCAATTCCCCTGTCAGTCGGTGGATCAAGTGCTTTCCGCGCTTGAGGACATAAGACCGCTATCATGCCCGCCAGCAAAGCAGCAATTCAAAGCTGCACTAACCGGTTGGAGCGGACGCGTTTTGGCGTTTCAAGTAGTTATGCTAGTGATTTGGTTAATACTTGAAAGCGTGGTTATTACATTCTTCCCGCCTTCCGCCCTTGCTCCGATCATCACGTTGTTTTTTCTAATTCTAGGCATGGCTTATTTTGTCTATGTAGTGATCGCCGAAATTCGCGAGTGGAAAAACAGAGAGTCATTGGTTCATGCTAGCCGCATTGAAGAGCGTAAGCACAATTCTAGTGATATGGATAAGTTGCTGACGTGTTCATCGGATAGCGGTCTGCTAAAGGAAACGCGCATTGAGATAAACGCTGAACTTGAGAAACTCAGGAATGAGTCATCCGCATTTACCGGTTCGATTAAAGAGGTCGCTTCTTTACTTCTCGCTGTCGTCGCCATCCTTGCGATCCTAACAAGTCAACGTACTGAGAACTTAGCGATATACCCGATGGCTTTGGCGCTGGGATCGTTAGCCGTAATCCTCGGGTTCCTTTTGAGGTTTCCGGTTTATCGCAGAATCAGGCTCTATAGTTATTGGTCCTACATACTTGAGAGAGCGATACATCATCTGGCGGAGACAGCTTTGCGGCCTTGGTTATAGAACCGCCAGCATCCCCTAATAATTGCCCCTGGCAGATTCTGGGTTCCGCGAGTTGGATAACTTTGAATTCGTTAAATAATGCTGTCGGAACGCGTACTGTGAGTTACTCAGTCGCAACGAATCCGGGGACAGGTGCTCGCGTGGGCGGTGTGACCATCCAAGGAATCGGGACAACGCTAGTTTTTAAAGTCAATCAGGACGGTCAACCGATTCTCTATCCCAGTATCAGTCTTCCTTCGACCAATTTTCAAATGGGAGACGCACTTATCGGAACAACGATCTATCAGGGCGTGGTAATAAACAACCCCGGTCAAGGCTATTTGAACTTAGCAAGCATATATCTCGCCTCCGGCAACAGCGATTTCGATGTAGTTCCTTACGGACAGAATCAAGTCATCGCGCCCGGAGGCACCACTTCTGTAACAATCAAACTCACACCGTCCTCAACGGGCAGTAGAAGCGCGACATTCTCTGTGAGTAGTAATGATCCAAATAATCCGATCTTGAATTTCGCCGTCTCAGGTAACGGAGTGACGCAGATCGCAGGCGGAATTGATTTTGTATGGACCAACAAATTCAACATTCCCAACAGCGCCTCCATTTCTTCTGTTACAGGAGCGACTATTAACAATAACATCTACGTTCTTGGGACTAGCGGTTACAAATACGATCCGACGACGAATATCTGGAGCCAAATAGCATCACAACCTTTTGCGCAATACGGAGCGTCGGATGTTGTTAATGGAAAGATTTATTTGGTGGGATTCGATCCGTTTTCAACTACGACGCGAGTCGTGATTTATGATCCCATTCTTAGATAAATCCGACATAGCCTTGAGGAGCTGATTCGGCGAGGAGGAATTGGGCTCAAACTTACGCGCAACACGCCCGCGTGTACTACAAAAAGAAATCTGGACCACGGTTCTTTGGTTTTCCTTGAGAAGTGACAAGTAGGGCTCCTTCGCGACTAGTGTGCTTCTAGTGCTAATGACTACTGGATATTGATTCTTCGCCAGAACACGTAGAAAGGATTCGGTCACTCGGTAACGCGATTCTGCTGGCTGAAACGGATCACTCATCCCGCCAAAGTGCACTGGAACTCGGTGTCGAAGGAATTGACGAACGAAACCATCGTTTGGATCTCTTGAATCGAACGCCGCCTTGAAAATCCGTTCGAGAGTCAAGGGATCAGCTGGCCGGATCGTCTCACTCATATAGATTCCACGCCGAAAACGGGCAAACAAAAAGTGCATTGAAAGGCGCAGCCTGCATATGAGTCAAGCCGCAGAGGTAGTCCGCAGAAGCCGAACTGACTGGTTACAGTGAGGGGAGTAGTAAACATTGCGACTCTTTAGTGATCTCTAAGCGAGCGATGGACCACAACGGACTTGAGGGCTGGCCGGTTTGTTCGATCGTGCGCTCCCACCAAGCTTTTCCGATGCGTTGCCGATTTTATTTCCCGCGCACATGAAACGTAAAGAATTCATTACCGGTTCGGATCGCACTCGTGTCAGACAGTTCCGGTTCGCTTAAGAGCAAGTATCCAATGAAAACTATGCGGGTTCGGGTTTCCGGGTTACGAGTTTACGTGAGAACCCGCGAGACTGAATAATTACGAATGGACGATAGTACACCTTAAAGCTCTCAGGCAAGAAGAATTTGCCAAGATAGCAAGAACTGGAAATGTGGAGACTCTTCCGTCCTGTTAAGGTCATCTGCGTACCGTGAGCATTCTCGGATGCGCCAACTCACAATTTCCGTACATCGCAACTCCTCGCGACTTACCGCCCCTCGAAATCCGCTTTCAAGTATTTTTCACGACTGTGTTCTGGAACACAGATGAAGTGCGCAATTCCTTAGCAATGACGAAAGACGATTGTGTTGTCCAACACGGTAGTATCTTAATTGGATTGGGAGTAGAGCGTTGACGAGTCGTCCTACTGCTTGGTCTTGAATATATCGGAAGTTCCGGCGATGTAGGCTAAGAAGGATGTGACCACGCCCGTTATAAGGCTTGCGCCTAGAACGGCTGAGCCTCCCTACCGCAGGCCTGAAAACGGGCTG
>DASQYL010000253.1:0-15899 GCA_035639235.1 Pyrinomonadaceae bacterium
GTTTTTCGGCTTCTCGACTGAGCGCTTCGATTTCAAATAAAAATTCTTCAGAAATAGTTTTTGATTTTGGTTGAAATAATCGAGCGAGACCAGGATTGCCGTCTGCTCATAATTGTTGTTGTTGCGCTGTGACCAACGGGCTTTCGGCAACGGCGGGTTCTGCTTGTACCAGGTGCGTTGATATTCGTCGGGCGAAGTTGTGCGCGTGAGCGTGTCCGCGCCGCCGTTGCCAAAGGTTTCGTACAAGCGGCTGATGCCGTTGTGCGTGGCGGCGATGAACATCAGATATCCCGGCGACCAGGTATCGAACGTGCCATGCGTGAATACGCCGGGCATACCGAACTTGGTCATTTCGGAAACGTTTTTCCAACCGATCATCTGCCATTCGTCAGTGAGAATTGGATCGAGCCACGCGTTGTATGGACCATCGCCGACGGTGTTGTCATAGAGATAAGCAACCGATTCGTGCAGATCGTGCAGCACCTGCGCCTTCCACATGACGTAAGTATTCAGAACATTCTTCGTCAATTTCAGCGAGACACCCATCGCATCGCGATTGTTGTCGTGGGCGACGTAGTGCCCCCAATAAATCAGGTTCGGATAGTTTTCATTCGGATGCGCCAGGTGCCATTTGTAAACATCGACCATGCGATCGCGGCCGTCGACTTCGACGACGGGCGTAATTAACGTGACCATGTGGTCACGGATCGATTTGATGTAAGGACTGTCGTCAACCGCCAAACGATAAGCAAGTTCCATCAACGCCGTGGGTGCGCCTGTTTCGACCGAGTGAATCGTGCCGGTGATGTAATAGATCGGAAATGACTGCTCGACGATTTTGTCGGCTTCCGCATCGTCCATATTAATCGTGCGTGGATCGGCGAGCTTCGCGAGCCGCGCGCGATTCTCGTCGAGCTTCGCGATCAGGTTTTCGGAAGCGACCGCGACAGCAATCATTTCCCGACCTTCTTCGGTCGTGCCGATCGAAAAGACTTTCACGCGCGGCGTCGCCTTTTCGAGCATGCGCATGTACTTGTAAACGTCTTCGGCATACGGCAGCTTGCCCGGCGCGCCGGCGATATCGCCAATCACCGCTTGTGGCGTCGGCACGTTCGGCGATGCCGGCAGATAATCGGTCAGCGGCGAATTGAAGAATTTCTCAGTCGTGTATTCGCCAATCTTTTTTGTGTAGCCTTCGTCGACTGGTTGATTGGGATCGCGGCTGTAGCCATTCTGCGCGTTGACGGACGCGCTCGCGAAAACGGCAAACAAAATCCAGGCGACAAACACACTGCTGATCCATTTGAGATTCATAGGGACTCCTTCAAAACTGATTATTCCGCAAACCGATTCGGGCGAACTCAAGATCGATTCCGAGAGAGAAGAAGATGCTTTTAAGCTAAACGTGAGACGATGTCAATCGATTCCGAATCCAAGCGGATTTTACAAATCTAATGACCCCTTCCTAAAATCGAATTCGTGGTACGGCGCAAGAAAGAAACCGCTCGCTTATCTGAGTTCCCGGACGCCCGTCCGGCGAATGCTCAATCTCCGGCCGAGCGAATGAATCCCGACGTCGAACCAATCAGCAAAGTCGCCGGCGGCGCGAAGGCGGCGCTGGTCGCGACTAAGTTTGCGTGGGGCGAGATGGGTGTCGTGCGCGGCACGCGGACGCTGCTGCAACTGAATCAAAAGAACGGGATCGACTGTCCCGGCTGCGCCTGGCCCGAGCCGGACGGCGAGCGCTCGCATTTTGAATTTTGTGAAGAAGGAGCGAAGCACGTTGCCGACGAAGCGACGAAGAAGCGCGTCACGCCAGAATTTTTCGCGCAGTGGAGCGTCGCCGATCTCTCGCAGCAGTCGGACCTGTGGCTGAATCAGCAGGGACGCATCACTCATCCGATGGTGTTGCGCGAAGGTGTTGATCGTTACCAGCCAATCGAATGGGCCGATGCTTTTGCGCTGATAGCTGATGAATTGAACTCGCTTTCATCTCCTGACGAAGCGATCTTTTATACTTCCGGCCGCACCAGCAATGAAGCTGCGTTTCTTTATCAACTCTTCGTAAGACAATTTGGAACTAACAATTTGCCTGATTGCTCGAACATGTGTCACGAATCGAGCGGCACCGGCATGAAAGAGGTGTTGGGATTTGGCAAGGGAACGGTGCGACTCGAAGACTTCGATCAATGCGACGCGATTTTTATCATCGGTCAGAATCCGGGCACGAATCATCCGCGCATGTTGACGACGCTGCTCGAGGCGAAGCGGCGCGGCTGCAAGATCGTGCATATCAATCCGTTGCCGGAAACCGGAACGACACGCTTCAAACATCCGCAAGAGTTCTGGACTTGGTTGGGTGAGGGCACTCAGCTCGCCGATCTCTTTCTTCAGGTGCGGATCAACGGCGATGTGGCTTTGCTGAAAGGACTGATGAAAGAGGTGCTTGCCGCTGAGGACAAATTGCCGCGGGAAGTGCTCGATCATGAGTTCATCAACAGCTACACGACAGGCTTTGATCAATTCAAAGCAGCTTTGCGGAAGGTAAGTGACGCGGACATCGTCGAACAATCTGGAATCGCGAAAGCGCAGATCGAAGAAGCTGCGAAAATCTTTTGCGAGTCCCAGCGGGTGATCTTTTGTTGGGCGATGGGTCTGACGCAGCATAAGAACGCGGTCGCGAACATTCAGGAGATCGTCAACCTAATGATGTTGCGTGGGCAGCTCGGTAAACCCGGCGCTGGCCTTTGTCCAGTGCGCGGTCACAGCAACGTGCAGGGCGATCGCACGGTCGGAATTTGGGACAAGCCCTCCGAAGAGTTTTTGGATAAGCTCGGTGCGGAATTTAATTTCTCACCGCCGCGACATCCGGGGTTAGACACCGTCCATTCGATCAAGGCGATGCATGAAGAAAAAGCCAGAGTGTTTTTCGCGCTGGGCGGAAATTTTCTCTCGGCGACGCCCGATACCGAATACACGGCTGAAGCTTTGCGCCGTTGTCGCTTGACCGTGCAGGTTTCGACTAAGCTTAACCGCGCGCACTTGATTACTGGAAAGCAAGCGTTAATTCTGCCGTGTCTGGGCCGCACTGAAGTTGATTGCCAAGCCACCGGATCGCAGTTCATCACCACAGAAAACTCAATGGCGGTGGTTGAAGCATGGCAGGGAAAACTGTCGCCGGCCTCGGAACAGCTCTTGAGCGAACCGGCAATCGTCGCGGGGCTGGCGAAAGCAGTAAGTACGACAAACTTAAGTTTGTCGAACATTGACTGGGACGCCCTAATTGGAGACTACGATCGTATTCGTGACGCGATCGAGCAAGTCGTGCCGGGATTTGAGAATTATAACGAGCGCGTGCGGGAGCCCGGCGGCTTTTACTTGCCTAATCCAATTCACGATCGCAAATTTAACACTCGCGACGGCCGCGCACATTTCACGGTCCATCCACTGCCGCGCATCGATCTGAAACCTCATGAGTTCCTGATGATGACCATGCGCAGTCACGATCAATTCAACACCACGATCTACGGCCTCGACGATCGTTATCGTGGAATTCGCAACGGCCGGCGCGTTGTCTTTTTGAACCCTGACGATATTCGCGCGAGCGGTCTCGGCGCGGGCGCACGGGTGGATTTGATTAGCCGGTACGACGGCGAAGAACGCGTCGCGCATAATTTTACGATTGTGCCGTATAGTATTCCGCGCCGGTGTGCGGCAACTTATTTTCCGGAAGCAAACGTGTTGGTGCCGGTGAATTACTTCGCGGACAAAAGTCACACGCCGGCTTCGAAGTCGGTGGTGATTAGCATTCGGCCGGCTGCTTCAGAAAACTCCAACCACTAAGACACAAAGAACTCAAAGCTACTTAGTGATCGTTGTGTCTTTGTGGTGAAATGATCGTTCAATGATGACGACTGCTACATCAACATCGAAACACGAGCTTTACGAACAACTCGCGTCGCAACTTTCAAGTTTGCTCGCCGGCGAGCGCGACTTGACGGCGAACGCGGCGAATTTCTCCTCGCTGGTTTTTCATTCTTTGCCGGATTTGAATTGGGCCGGTTTCTATTTCGAGAAGAATGGTGAGTTAGTGCTCGGGCCATTTCAAGGCAAGCCGGCGTGCGTGCGCATTCGGGTCGGCCAGGGCGTGTGCGGCGCGGGGGCGGCAAAATGTGAAACCGTCATTGTGCCCGACGTGCACGAGTTTGCCGGACACATCGCCTGCGACAGCGCTTCGAATTCGGAGATCGTCGTGCCTTTGATGAAGGATTCGAGGTTGTTAGGCGTGCTCGATCTTGACAGCCCAATTCGATCAAGATTCGATGAAGAAGACGCTCGGGGATTGGAAGTTTTGGTGCGCATCCTTTTGTCGTCGGTGAGTTTATGATTCAACGTCCCATGATTGTCGCGATTAGCGGTTTGTCGTCTAACACCGGCAAGACGACGCTGGCGTGCGAATTGATTCGGCGTCTGCCGGGTTGGGAAGCGATCAAGATTACGCGCGGCCATTATCGTTCCTGTGGCAAAGACCCTAGCGGATGTTGCGTGAGTGACTTGCTTCGTGATGAGCCACTAATCAGATCAGGCCGCAAGGCGAACTACGAAAAAGGAAAAGACACCGGCCGCTTCTGGGACGCTGGCGCCGCAGATGTGCACTGGGTAATAGTCGATGAGAATCAGGTGGAAGACGGAATCAAGCGTGCCTTGTCACGTGTGAAGTCGCCGGGAGTAATCGTTGAAGGGAATAGTTTCCTGGATTACGTGGCGGCGGACTATGCCATTATGTGCGCGCGTGCCGGCGAAAATAAGTTGAAGACTTCCTCGCGGCGAACGCTCGAAAAAGCGAACGCGCTTTATCTGTCGACACTCGATGATATGGATCGAGATACGGCGATCGACCAGTTTGAGCGATGGCAAGCGAGTCGGACGGTGGAATTGAAAGTTGCAGGACTTCGGATTTTCACCCGCGATGATATTGCGAAGCTTCTAGCGCAGATTCATCGAGTCAGTCTGTTGCCCGCTTCGCGGGCTTTGGATGAGTTTGTAGTTTAGATCCACCGCTAAAGCTTCGCGCTACTTGCAAAGCTGCGCGGATGGAAGGCAACCATTATCATGATCACGATTCGCAAATCCGAAGAGCGCGGCCACCTCGATCATGGGTGGCTCGATACCTATCACACGTTTTCTTTCGATCAATACTACGATCCGGCGCACATGCATTTTCGCAGCTTGCGCGTCATCAACGAAGATCGCGTCGCGGCCGCTCACGGTTTCCCAATGCACTCGCACCGCGACATGGAAATCATCACTTATATTTTGTCCGGCGCGCTGGAACATCGCGACAGCATGGGAAACGGTTCGGTCATTCGTCCGGGCGACGTGCAGCGAATGTCAGCCGGCACCGGCGTCTCACACAGCGAGTTCAATCCTTCGCCAGATGAGCCTTGCCATCTCTTGCAGATTTGGATCATGCCCAACGCGCGCAATCTGACGCCCAGTTACGAGCAGAAGTTCTTTTCCGCAGATGGGCGGAGAGGGAAGTTGCGGCTGATTGCGTCGCTCACAGGTGAGGATGGCGCCGTCACGATTCACCAGGACGCGCGTGTTTTTGCGGCGTTGCTGAATGCCGGACAATCGATCGAGTATCCGCTCGGGACAAATCGATATGCCTGGCTGCAATTGGCCCAAGGAAGGCTCACGCTCAATGGCCAAAACCTGCGCGCCGGCGACGGGGCGGCATTACAGAACGAATCGCAGATCGAACTATCGTCTGAAGAGGAGTCAGAGTTTCTGCTTTTCGATCTTTCTTAACGTGAAGCGGCTCGCGTCCCCGGTACTTTCTATTCGTCCTGGCGGTTCAGCGTTTGCGCGGGGGTTTGAATGCTGCGTAATTCGCCCACAATTTCCTCGATTCGCTTTGCCTGGCTTTCAATCGTTTCCGCCCGCCGCCGCTGTTTGTCGCTCAATTCCTGATCGCGCAAGAGCAACTGTGCCTGGCCCAGCAACGCCGCCAGAGGATTATTGATTTCGTGTCTGACACGCGCGACCAGCGACGCCGCGTCAGATAATTTCGTTTCGTAATCGGCCGCCAGCGCACGCAGCTGCGCCATCTCATTTGTTTGTTCCCGGTTTTCTTCCACCATGTATGTTCGATCGGTTTTTGAAAATACACGAACGTGAAGAAGCAGCAGGCAAAATGCGAGGCTACCAGCAGCGCGCCTATTTTGCGCAGATGGCCTGTGAAGCGCAAGCACTATTTTCATTTGCGTAGCGTTCGGGCGCCGTTGCTGCGAGGTTCAATTGGGCAGCCGTTTGACTTCCGGTATCGGACTTCCGTAAATTCGGGGGCAACGTTGGGAGGTCGTCTAACGGTAAGACTGCGGACTCTGGATCCGCCTATCGGGGTTCGAATCCCTGCCTCCCAGCCAACTTCCGACTCACACGAAACTCAGCAGCAGCAGCATGTAACTTGAACCATTAATTTGCCGCTCCGGCAACTTATTAGTTCCAATAGGGTGCGGCAACTAATTGGTTCTAATACAACTTTTCCTTACACCTACGGACTGTTTATTTTCAGTGCTTCTTGATTTCCTGCCAGAAAATCGTTTCTGGGCACTCGATCGATTTACGCGCAAGGTGTAACTCCACTGTTCGAGTTTTGATATACGGAGTCGGGATCTTGTCTGAACTATTAATCTTTAGGTTCTTGAACTCTCGGAGGGCAAGTACGCTGATGCTGTTACTGGTTTCATTCGGATTGGCGATCGTGGGGCAGAGTGGCGTCGCAGCGGTGTTTGGAGACCAGACGCAGGTCTTAAGGCCGAATGTGGAGTCGTCAGTGATATCTCTTTTTGGCAGTCGTATGACGCGGATTCAGTTCGCTGGTATCGGTATTGAAACGCTGATTATTGTTTTGGTTTGGTTTGCCATGCACAAGACGAGGATCGGGCTGGTGTTCAGGGCAACTGCATGCGATGAGGAACTCGCGACGATTAAAGGAGTAGCAGTAGGAAGGATTCGAATAGTCATATTTGGCGTTAGCTCAGGACTGGTAGGCATCGCGGCCTTAGTCGCTGGGTATGACACTCATGTGTTTCCTATGATGGGGTTCAACGCTATGCTGCCGAGCGTTACTGCTGCAGTCGCAGGCGGCATAGGTAGTGTACGTGGGGCTGTTTTTGGGGGACTTCTCGTTGCATTAGCTGCCCAGTTCGGCGGATCGTTTTTACCCACCCTGTGGCAAGAAGCAATCATCTTTGTCGTACTGGTAGTCTTTCTTCTTATAAGGCCCCAAGGATTCTTTGGTAAGCCTTTGAGGCGCGCAATAGTTTAGACGTGGATTACCTGCTCAACATTCTCGTGTTGATTGGGATTTACGCGATTCTGGCAGTCGCACTCGATCTCTTAGCGGGCCATGCAGGATTGTTGTCAATGGCGCACGCGGCGTTTTTCGGCTTGGGCGCTTACACGTCCGCGCTGGTCGCTGTTCGGCTGGGACTTAATTTCTTTCCGGCTGTGGTCGCTGGTGTCGCGGTAGCGGCTTTAATCTCTTTCATCGTGTCACTTCCATCAGTTAAGCTCGAAGAAGACTATTTTGTAATCGCGACCTTCAGTTTTCAAATGATACTAGCTAGTGTCTTCAACAATTGGGAAACAATGACTCGCGGGACACGCGGCATAGTTAATATTCCGCCGCCGAAATTCTTTGGAGTAATGATTACGTCGAAAATTGTCTTCTCAGTTCTCGTTCTTTGCGTTGCAGCACTCGCTTATAGTGTCGTGTTTCTGATTACATCTAGTCCGTTTGGGAGAGTGCTTCGAGCCATCCGGGAAAATGAAATATTTGCCAAGTCAGTTGGAAAGAACACCCTCGCATTCAAGGTGACCGCTTTTGCTATCAGCGCGGCATTGGCGGGATTAGCCGGAGGCCTTTTTGCCTTTTCCTTCACGGCTATCGATCCAACGACCTTTACTCTAACGGAATCCATTCTCGTGGTGTCGATGGTAATCCTAGGAGGAGCTGGCAGTCGGTTGGGGCCGATGGTTGGAGCTGCCATCCTAGTGATCATCCCTGAACTGCTGCGATTTGTTCGTTTGGAGGGTCCCATGGCAGCTAATTTACGACAAGTAATCTATGGATCACTCTTAATTATCGTGATTATGTTTCGACCTCGCGGGCTCGTTGGTAGGTACGGTTTCGGACGTTAGATGCAAATCTCTTCTTTGCGCTGCGAAAGACTTAAGAAGTCCTTCGACGGTATTCAGGCCCTAGACGGCGTAAGTCTTCAGTTTGCGCAGTCTAGAATTACAGCGATCATTGGGCCGAACGGTGCCGGCAAGTCAACTCTGCTAAATGTAATGACAGGGTTTCTGAAGCCTGATGCAGGCAAATGTTATGTTGGCGACCGTGAGACAACACTTCTTGCTCCTCATCGAATTGCGCGCTTGGGCCTCGCGCGCACTTTCCAGGATCTCAGATTGATTTTTCAAGTATCAGCATTCGATAACGTGATGATGGCGCGCGCAAACCAGCATGGCGAAACTCTACTCGGAGCGTTGTTTCGGATAGCCGTAGCGAAGGAGGAAGCAGCGAATCGCGAAGCTACCCTAGGATTGCTTGATCTTGTTGGACTCCATGAACAAATCGATGAACCTGCTGGCAAGCTTTCATATGGCCAACAAAAGCTTCTGAGCTTGGCCTGCTGTTTGGCCACAGAAGCGAAGATCCTATGGCTGGATGAGCCCGTGGCTGGTGTTCACCCGGCCATGGCATCGAAAATTCTTGCTCTAATGCGAAAGCTTCGCGACGACGGCAAGCTAATTGTCTTCATAGAGCATGACATTTCTGCCGTTCGCGAGGTTGCGGAGAGTGTGGTGGTTATGGATCACGGGAGAGTGAAAGCTCAAGGCGCGCCAGAAGAGGTCCTCGGAAGACACGAGGTTATGGAGGCGTACCTTGCCTGAACAACCGAGGTATATTCTCAGCATCAATAATCTGATCGCCGGATACGGAAGAAGAGAGGTCCTTAAAGCTGTATCGATAGACGTGCCATATGGAGGGATCGTCGCTCTAATTGGTCACAACGGGGCTGGGAAAAGCACGCTTCTTAAAGCTGTTTTCGGATTACTCCGCTTTGGTCTGGTCAGGTGGCACTTAATGGTGAGGTGATACGTCGGCCCGCTCCTGGCAAAATGCTCAAATCCGGTATTGCCTATGTGCCCCAAGGAAATCGCGCATTTGCCGATTTAAGCGTGTGCGAGAATTTAGAGATGGCGGGCGTTATTCTGTCAAATAGACGCTCACTGAACCAGGGCATCGAGTGCGCGCTGAACCTTTTTCCAGATTTGAAACCGAAGCTTCGCCAGCGCGCAGGCACACTCTCAGGTGGTGAACAGCAGATGTTGGCTTTAGGCAATGCGCTGGCCCTTTCACCAAAGTTACTCCTACTCGACGAGCCATCCTTAGGTCTAGCTCCAAGAATTGTTTCCGAGGCATTTGAGCGTATCAAAGAGATCAATATTAGTTTCGGAACCTCCGTATTGATCGTGGAACAGAAGGTGCGCGGGGTGCGCGAGGTTTTAAGAATCGCCAGCCATGCCTACGTTGTGCGCAATGGACGGGTGTCGTTTTCAGGGTCGACTGAAGACTTGGCGGATGAAGCTACGCTGCGCGAGGTGTATCTCTAAGACTTTTCTGCGGATATTTGCTAACTAATAAGCTATCTAAGAGAGCCATAACTTCCGGCAAGCTTTATCTTCCAATTTGCACTTCCGGCAATGTAAGCTTCCAAATTCAGGACAAAACAAAAGTGCGGATGCGAAAATGCAGAGAAGTTTATGTACTTGCGGCAGTGAATTGCGTCAATCAGCGATAAGTTAATGATTCAAGTGACACAGATCCCGCCGCCTACACACTGCACTGGCACGAATTAAATAGATTCAATGAATCTTATGCAGGCAAAACTGCTGTGCCATTCTTTATGGGGTCTCGGTCGTCGAAGCATTAGTAGAACTCATACGATTATTTGCCGTTCCGGCAACTCATTAGATCCAGTAGCTCCGGCGCTCCTAAGTCGGGAAGCGAGATTTGCGTGAGACCAGGTTAGCCATCACCTTTCAATTTGGATCTTAGTTTCAAATGGCGGATCAGTCGATGCAGGTTGGTTGGATGTAGCCCCAGACGCTTCGCGGCTTCAGTGAAATTGCCGCCGGCTTCTTCGATTGCTCGCATCACAATCAAACTCTTAGCCTCTTTAACAAGGTGATGATAATTGTCCAAGCGACCTTCACTCTTGTCCATTTCGAAAAGTATCTCCGGTAGATCATCCGACAAAATCATCTCCGCGGAGCCAAGCACGACAGCGCGTTCGATGGCGTTCTCTAGTTCGCGCACATTGCCGGGCCAATCGTAGCCGCGTAACAAGGCGCGAGCCTCGGGAGAAATACCGTCAATCCGTCGTTTACACTTCTTGCTGTACCGGCAAGCAAAGTAACTGGCAAGCAATTGAATGTCTTCCTTGCGATCGCGCAGCGCCGGCATAGTCACGGACAAAACATTCAAGCGATAATACAAGTCCTGACGAAATTCACCCTTGGCGACGGCCTCTTCGAGATTTCTATTGGTTGCCGTCACAATTCTTACATCTACCTTTATCGGTCGAGCTCCACCGACGCGCTCAAATTCGCGCTCTTGCAGGACGCGCAAGAGCTTGGCTTGGATCAGCGGTGTGAGCTCGCCTACCTCGTCCAGAAACAGAGTGCCGCCGTCCGCCAGTTCCAGCTTTCCTCGTTTTTGCGCTATCGCTCCGGTGAAAGCTCCTTTCTCGTGACCAAAGAGTTCGCTTTCGAGCAGGCTTTCGGAAAGCGTGGCTCCATTGATTGCGATGAAAGGTTTGTCTGTTCTGGGGCTGTTCAAATGAATTGCGTGCGCGGCGAGTTCTTTGCCGGTGCCGCTCTCACCGCGAATCAACACGGTCGAATCGGTGGGCGCAACTTTGCCAATAAATTCATAGACGGCTTGCATCGCCGCGCTCTGTCCAATCATTTGATGCTGGACGCGAATTTCTTCTTGGAGTCTTTGAGTCTCGTTTGCAAACCATTCGAAGTGTCGCGCGTTCTCAAGCGCCGAAGCTGCAATGCCGCCGACGGCCGTTAGCAACTGCAAGTGATCTTCGTCAAAACGCGATCCTGGATTACTGCTGTCGAGATAAATCACTCCCAAAGGTTTTTCAAACACCGCCAATGGAACGCAGAGCACCGAACACACGCGGGCAGTGACCAGGCTCGGGGCAGTGCCGGTTGATTCAGCCGAGAGCAGATCATTGCTCAGGAGTGCAACTTCGTCCTGGAGCACCTGATTAATGATCGTATTGCTGCCTCTAAACGAATCGTCCGGGCCTGACTTTGTATTCCATCCTTTGATCGAGGTGAACGTGCCCGCCAGGTTGTCCGCCAGGAGGATTAGGGCGCGTTCAGCGGGAATTATTTCGAGCATCAGCTTGAATAGCTCGCGATGCAGCTCGGCGACATCTCGGATCGAGCTGATTCCGCGGCTGATTTTTAGCAGCGCGTTTAGATCACGTGTGACGCGATCGGTTGCGCGCGCCTCCGTCAGCAACTTTTCCGGGCGCAGATAAACCGCATCCTCTCGCCGCAGTCTGATAGTCGAACGTGTAATCAAATTGCCCTCGTCTGAGGTGGGGGCGTGTCCCGAGCCGGCCTCGTCGTCGATTAGGAACAGCAGGACGACATCGCCCAAAGCAATCTGATCTCCATGAGTCAGCGTCTGCTCTTTGATCGGCAGCGAGTTGACGAAAGTGCCATTGAAGCTGTCGAGGTCGGAGATGGTGAAAATGTCCGGCTCACCGGCGCATTGGCTTATGAGGCAGTGACGTCGCGACACGGAAGTTTCGTTAAGACGAACCGTGTTCCCCACGTCGCGGCCAACGGAGATTTCCGGGTCGGTCAGATTAAGGATCGTTCCTTTGAGAGAACCGCCGATGACGATGAGACGCGCGTTCATAACGCGGGAAGAATATCAGAATTGACACTCCGACTGTCAGCAATGACAGCTCACAGAAGCAGTGGTGCGGCGGTAGCGGCCGAAGTATTCAGTCTTGCTCGCGTTTCGCGTGAATAAGAACCGCCCATAGGGTGATTTCTGTTTGGCACAGAGTTAGCACTGCGAACCTCGAAGGAGAATTCACAGTGGCGTCAAACACACTCTGCATAAAAGGAACACTTTACTGATGAGGTGTGGAGTGTCAGGCATTCCGCGGCGATACGGGCGACCTCTATGCGTTGATCGGAGACCTGAAAGACTTTCAGAACGGCGATCAAGTGGTCGTTTGCGGAACCATCGCCGAGGTGTCTTTCTGGATGCAGGGAACAACCATCAGCGTGAGTTGGATTGGGAAAGAAGCGCCGAAGGCGAAGTAAGGTCGATTCGACCGGAAAGGATCTCATTATGCTGACTGATGAACAGGCAGGGGACGTAGTTACTAAGTGCATAAGGGCGGTCTCGCATGTCGGGATGGTCGACGGTACCGGTTCGCTCGACGACGCGGAAATCGTTGACCAGACTCGAGTGAATAACGTCGTCGATTTAATCGTCAACAACGATCAAATCGGTGTGCCAAGTAAGGGCCAGGCGATTGATGCGTCATCGCTTGCAGGCGTTAGCCCTGACACCATTGTCGCAGATCTGATCAATACAGTGAGAGACAAGTCTGCCTAAAACTCTTTCGTCTAACACACTCCAAATCTGAGAGGTTCTACCCCATGAACAAGCAACTGCGCGGTCACCGACTCTTAGTGAGCCTTGGGCTCGGTTTTGGCAATCTGCTATTCGCCTGCTCAGTCCTGGCACAGCCGAAACCTGCGCCGACCACGGTCGATGCATCGATAACCGCCGCCGACGCTTTCAAAACCACGGACGGCGCCAAAAGACAAACCGGCTGGTCGGTGACTGTTATATTCGATAAGAACTTTGATATCGATAAAGACGCCGCCAATCTTCACCCTTCGAACTATCGTCTCGTCGATCCTCAGAACAGGTCGTTTCTGCTGGTATCCGGGGCCCAGTTTGTAATTGTGCCAAACCTCAGCACTTTTAAGATTCGACTCGTGGTTCCTTCGGCTGACGCTATGGATAAGGATGGCATATACTATCTTTCCGCATTCAACCTAACCTTTGGTGGCCTACCGGTCGAAAATCCTTCCAAGCTGCAGCATACCATCCAAATCAAGCTGCAACAGGATAAAAAACCGGAGGTAGACGAAACGCAAACGGCGGAAATTTCCGCACATTCACCACCCAAGGCAGCCTGGGGATTAAAAGAGTCCCAAGGCAGGGACGATTCTGACCTCTACGGCTCCTACCAGCTGACGAGCGTGAGAGGAGCTGCGACCACCGGAAACGGTGACTTCAAAATCAAGATTCCCTTTTTCAAAACATTTTGGCATCGCACGAGTAGATTTTCACCGGACATTGACTTCAAGTCCAGCAGTGATGCAGGCGCCGACCCGGACTCGCTAAAGTTTGCCGGTGATTGGTTCCTCCCTGTTCATGTTGGCGACAATCCCGACGCTAAGTTTCCGTACACGGCTGTCGATTGGATCAACTCGGGAAAAATAGAAGCACCCAAGAATTTTAATAACATCAATGCGCTCTGGGAGAGTAAGTGGTTGTTCCCTAGTTCTCATTTTCCCTGGAGCACGAAGAAGTTTCGGATGTTCCTCGATCCTTATGTTGGGCACGAGCTGGGCAAGAATTTAAAGAGTGAATTGAAGTCCGTTGAAGAAAAGGGCCTTGCGCGAATAATGGTAGGCGCTGATTTGACGATTCAAATTCGGACGAATCTGGCGGTGCTCAAGGGCTTTGAGTTCGATTCGTCTTACGTCCGCCGCTGGCCGCTGAAGCGCGAGGTGTTGGTTGAAAAGGACGATAATGGAAATCTGGTTGCCCTGTCGCTCAACAAAGGTCCCAAGGATTACTCAGACTCAAAATTCGTGATCAAGATCAATGATTTTTTCGGGCCATACATTGGCTACGAATGGGGGCGTCTACCTCCCAACTATGAACTCGTTGATCACAAATGGACGTTCGGCCTGTTGTTCAAGGCCAAGGTAAGAGCCGGCAGCGAATAACCGCAGGTTAGCACAAATCTCAAAACAAAATGGAGAACATGACAATGAGTACACCGACAAAACAAACCGCCGCGTTTCAGCAATCCAAAAAATTCGCGCAGGCGGAAGCGCAGCAACAAAACCAAATCCTGGCATCGAAGTTTTGGACCTGGGGCGAGATTCGCCGCGGCGACTGCACGATTGATGCCGGCGCGACCTTTACGCTCTTCTCAGATGGATCGACTACCTGGGTCTGCGACATCAGCAGCACCGATTCAGGTGACGAGTGGGATGGCGCCTTTCGCGTGACGAATTCCGCAGGTGTGGTTTTGTTCGACACCGGCCGCTATCACTTCGATATCTCGGACCAAAACGTGAAGAAGCGATGGAACGAAGTTCGGGGGCCGAACGGGCAATTCGCGGCGGCGTTCAATGAAGCCCAGATCAATTCATTTACCTGTAGCTGTTAGGGCGGATGCCGGTCTTGCGTGGCCGAGCTTGCAACCTCCTGTGCGAGGTGGAACGGGAACAAGACTTTACGAAAGGATAAGCAGATGGACAAACTAATCACTGCGCTCGCGCCAGTTTTTGCCGCTGGTCTGGGAATTCAGCAATTCGGTGAAATCCTTACCCCTATTGTCGACAAAATTAGCGTTGATAACAAAAAGATCATTCTCGGTTTGGTGTCGCTCACCCTGGGCCTGGTGCTCGCGTTCACGGCGAATCTTCACGTGCTAAATCTTCTGGGCGTGACTTCGGCGCCAGGCTCGGCCCTTTACACAGTCGATGCTATTGTCACCGGCCTCATCATCAGCGGCGGCACTGAGGGCATCAATTCGGTTTTGAAGTTTTTGAAGTACACCAAAGAAGACAAGAAAAACGAGGCCGCCGCGAAGGGTCCCGCCAATGCGAACGCGGCGGCTGGAGCAACAACAACGGCGGCATTAGATGAAATCAATAAGAAGTAGATCTTGGTGAAGCAATTGGGGGCCGGCGAAGACTCGCCGGGCCGCTCAGTTGATCGAACAACAACGAAGTCACTTCAAGAAGGAGAAAAGGAAAATGGAAAATAAGAAGAATCGAAGCCGGACGTCGCTCCGGTTACCAATCGCAATCGCCGGGATCTTCGCAATCGTTGTGGCTACCGGATTAGTGACGCTGCGGACCGGCCGCACAGCTGATAGACCGCACTGGAATGTTGAGTTCATTCCCGATGAGGTAAACAGCGTCAGCGTCAACATCAACAACGAAGCCTGGACGACGTGGCAATCATCTCAGGGACGTGTTCGCTGGTATCTGCCTGACAAGTGGGCCAATCTCAACAAGATTCACGTGTACGCGGCAGCCAATCCCCGCGGCAAGAACGCTCACATTCGCGTTTTTTGGGATGACACCGAACGCCAGAATATGGAGTTCGACAACGACGAGGATCACGACGTCGGCCGGCCTTAGCCAGGTTGCACAAAAAGCTTTACACAAAGAGCGAAGTTGAATAGGCTAACGCGGCTTTCGAGCAAGAATTTCGTAGGCTGGGCACACCTTCGCCGGCGGATCCTTAAGCGAGAACAAGACAAGGAGAAAAACCATGGCAACCGAAAAGAGCATTGACAACAAAGAACGCGAAGAGAGAAATCAATTCGAGCAGACCGATCCAATTATCGTTGGTGGCGGCGGCTCTACTTACATCTTGATTAACAAGAGCATCAACACGAAACTTGTCGATGCGCCGGCTAGTGTGTTCGGTCCTAACGTAGGGAATTACTTTGCCATCA
>DASQYL010000254.1:0-2749 GCA_035639235.1 Pyrinomonadaceae bacterium
TTAAAGAGGCGGATCAGTTTGGTCCGCCTCTTTTGTTTTGACACGACCCTTCTGATTGAGCGGGACTCTCGGCCTTTTGTTGCGTTCTTACCTTTTAACAGTTTGATTGGCGACAATCTGATGCCGAGACGGTACAATTCACGGCGACATTCGTCATGAGAAGAAAACTTAGATTGTCGATCATCCAGTTCACGCTGTTGACGATTTCTTGCGCGATCGTGTCGGCGCAACCTGTGCGGCAGTCGGAATCTCGCCCAGCGCTTTCTGCCACAACCCTGCTCACTATCATCCGTCACGAGGATGAACGTCGTTGGGACAAACAATTAGAGAATTTTCTGAAAGACGCTGATCCGAAAGTGCGCGCGCGCGCGGCATTGGCGGCCGGCAGGATCGGCGATGATGGCGCAGTGCCGGCGCTTGCAGACATGTTGCTCGTGGACCATGACAACGGCGTGCGCGATATGGCGGCATTCGCCCTCGGCGAGATCGAAGCGTCTGGTGGCGCGTACGCATTAGTGACGGTGCTGCAAAATCCCGACAAACCTGCGCGTGCGCGCGCGATCGAAGCGCTGGGCAAAATCACGGCGGCAATAATGGCTGGTCCGCCAGCCCAGAGAGCGACAGTTATAGACGATGCCAGAATCGATCAATGCAAGACTGCAATTGTTGGTGCTCTGCGGTTTGAAGCGAAGCGTAAGCCCCGTGGCGATCGGGAGACGATTTTGCTGGGCCTCACGGCTGTCCTCCGCACGAAACCTGACGGCGTCGGTGACGTGGTGGCCGCATTTCGCGACGATCCAGATCCGGCGATCGTCGCAACGGCGCTCAACACAATGGCGCGGCTGCGTTTGAAAGATGCGAACGAACGTGTGCGCCAGCTACTCAATCACTTCGATCCAATCGTGCGCGCGAACGCGGCTCGCGTGATTGGCGCGGCCGAGCACAAAGAAGCGTTCGATGCGGTTTTGGATCATGCGCTGCATGATATTGACTTGCGGGTGAGAGTGAGTGCGATTCGGGCGCTGGCGAGTTTGAAGGATGCGCGGGCCTCAGAACCCTTGCTGCATCGGGGAATTATGCTGTCAACCGACGCGCGATCAACGAGTGAAATTCTTGAAAGTGCGACCGCAATCGGAATCCTACTTAGAAACTCAAAATCAGACGAAGCGATCACTTGGCTGCGGCAGATGAGGGCTGGCGTAAACGCGAAAGCCCCTGAGATCGAAGTCGCGATGGCGCGTATTAACCCCGAACTCTATCTGACTGAGGAAATGAAATTCGGAGTGGGCAGTCCGGCAACCATCGCGGCGGGGCTCACGGAAATCGCAACTGTCAAGAAGACCGACGCGGCATTACAGACTGAAGCTGCGGTCGCGTGGCTGCATGACCTTTTGAGTTGTCAGCCCGGAGGAAGGCACAAATGCTTGCTGCAACCGCTTACGCTTTCGCCGATTCTGGAAGCCTACGCTGCATTCAAACCGGCCGAGTTGAATTCGCTTGCTAAGCAACACCTTAATGACCAGGATGTGATCGTCCGCGCGACTGCGGCAGAAATCATAGGCGGACTTCCGCCTAACGATGAAAATACGCGTGTGCTTATCGATGCTTTATTACGCGCATTGCGCGATAAGGAGTCGAATGACGCCGCGCTGGCAATTCTGAATGCATTGGCGAAACAGAAGAACGCAGCGGCGAACGATGCGATCAAGACGGCGCTCGATGCAAAGGATCATCTGATTCGAAGACGGGCAGTTGCGCTCTTGAAAGCGAATGGCGCCGGTGATTTTTCTGATCGCATCGGCACGGTGCAGACAAGAAACACGATCGTCGATTATCGTAGAGCGATGGCGCGCATCGGCAAGCATCCCACGGCGACGGTCGTCACTAATCGCGGCTCATTCACGATCGAATTTTTGCCGGACGAGGCGCCGCTGACAGTCGATAATTTTCTGCAACTCGCGAAGCGCAGTTACTTCAACGGACAAACTATTCCGCGAGTCGTGCCGAACTTCGTCGTGCAGGCCGGCGATCCGCGCGGCGATCAAAACGGTGGTCCGGGTTATACGATTCGTTGCGAGATTAATGAGGTTCCTTTTGAACGCGCGGCTGTGGGCATGGCGTTGTCGGGAAAAGATACGGGCGGATCACAATGGTTCGTCACGCACTCGCCGCAGCCGCATCTCGACGGTGGTTATACTGTCTTCGGGCGCGTGATCCGTGGCATGGATGTGATTGACAATCTTGCTCGCGGTGATGTAATTCGCCGGGTCGTGGTCAGAGAGAGATAGAAATGAACCACAGAGGACACAGAGGCCAAGAGATTGGCCGCGGATGCGCGCGGATCAACACGGATAGGACTTTGCCTTTTCTCATCCGCGAGAATCCGCGTTTATCTGCGGTTAATTTCCTTCGTGTCCTCAGTGGTAAATCAATATTTCTCTCGCTGGCAGCATTGTTGTTGCTGGCGCCGGTAATCGCGCGCGGCCAGGACCAGGCAGTGCGGAGTGAGCAGCGGTTGCGATACGAGATAACGCTGTCACTCGATTTCGATGCCCGCACTTATCAAGGAACTGAAAACGTGCACTGGGTAAATCGCGGCGATCATGCGGTGTCGACGATCTTCTTTCACCTTTATCCCAACATGCGCCCCCCCGACTATGTCGCGCCAACACAGAAGAACGATGCTGGGCAAGTCATCGCCGACGAGCCGCGACTCGAAATCACCGACGCTCGCTCGCCGTATAGCGCC
>DASQYL010000255.1:0-6038 GCA_035639235.1 Pyrinomonadaceae bacterium
GAGAATATTGACATCCGCGCCGCTGGCCAGCACGTGGTCCAATCCACCATAACCAATGTCATAGGCCCAGCCGTCGCCACCGATTATCCACACACTCTTGTTGACGAGCGCGTCGACAACGCCGAGTAAATCGCGCGCGTCCTGGGTACGCAGGCCTCCGGCTTGCTGCATGCCAGAGGCGTGCGTAGCCAGGCGCTCCTTCAATTCCGCCACAAGCTCGCGAGTTTTATTAATACCTTCCTGAGTCTGTTGATTGCTGCACAGTAAGCCTTCAGCAATCTCATCGCCGATTAGTCCGCGATACCTATCGACCAACTGCTTCGCGTACGCCTGCTGATGATCGAACGAAAGACGCATGCCCAATCCAAACTCCGCGTTGTCTTCGAAAAGGGAATTGCTCCACGCCGGACCGCGTCCCTGCGGATTGATTGTGTAAGGCGTTGTCGGGAGATTCCCGCCGTAGATGCTCGAACAACCAGTCGCGTTCGCGATGATCGCGCGGTCGCCGAAGAGCTGCGTCATCAGTTTGATGTAAGGAGTCTCGCCGCAACCTGAACACGCGCCGGAAAATTCAAACAGCGGTTGCAGCAGTTGAATGTCTTTGATGTTCTTGAATGTCAACGCACCGTTGCGATGGACCTCTGGCAGCTTCAGGAAGTAATCCCAGTTGACGCGCTCACTGTCGCGGAGCGGCAACTGCGGTTTCATGTTTAGCGCCTTGCGCGAAACGTTGCTCTTGTCTTTCGCGGGACAAACTTCGACGCAGAGCTGGCATCCGGTGCAGTCCTCAACCGCGACTTGAATCGTGTAGAGATGTTCGGGAAGCTCGCGCCATTTCGCCGGCATCGTTTTGAATCCGGCTGGGGCGTCGGCGAGATCTTCCTGCTTACAAACTTTTGCGCGGATGGTCGCATGCGGACAGACGAGCATGCATTTGCCGCATTCGATGCAAAGGTCGGGTTCCCACACGGGAACTTCCTGGGCGATGTTGCGCTTCTCCCACTGAGCGGTCGCGACTGGGTAAGTGCCGTCGACGGGGAATGCGCTGACCGGGAGATTGTCGCCGCGGCCCCGCAGGATTTCCATCGTGACGTTACGAACGAACTCTGGCATTTCCCCCTGTGTGTCTCTGTGGGAACTCCGTGTCTCTGTGGTGACTGCTTTGTCGGTATCGTTAGCACCGAGGCACGGAGAGCCTTTGAGACACAGAGAGACTTCGGTAGGCACCTCAACCTCATGCAAATGCGCGAGCGCCGCGTCAACCGCGGCGAAGTTTTGCCGCACGACCGGCTCACCGCGTTTGCCGTAGGTTTTTCTGATCGAATCTTTGATCTTGACGATTGCTTCGTCGCGCGGGATGACACCGCTGATAGCGAAGAAGCACGTCTGCATAATTGTGTTGGTCCGATTACCGAGTTGATTCTGCTTCGCGACCTGATAGGCATTGATTGAATAGACCTTGATCTTTTTCCGGATGATCGATTCCTGGACCGAGCGCGGCAGATGTTCCCAAACTTCGTTTGGCTCGTACGGGCTGTTGAGCAAGAGCGTCGCGCCGTCCTGCGCCGCCTCGAGAATTTGATAGCGCTCGAGAAAATTGAACTGATGTACCGCGATGAAATTCGCGCGCTGAATGAGATACGTGCTCTGAATCGGCTTTGGGCCAAAGCGCAAGTGCGACACCGTCATCGCGCCTGATTTTTTCGAGTCGTAAACGAAATAACCTTGCGCGTAATTCGGCGTTTCTTCGCCGATGATCTTGATTGAGTTTTTATTGGCGCTGACAGTTCCGTCGGCGCCCAAGCCCCAGAAAAGCGCGCGCACTTGATCGGCGGCTTCAGTCGTGTAATTCGAATCAAAGGGAAGACTGTTGTCGGTAACGTCATCGACTATGCCAACGCTGAAGTGATTCTTCGGATCAGGTCTCGTCATTTCATCGAAGACACTCTTGACCATTGCCGGCGTGAATTCCTTCGAGCCGAGGCCATAGCGGCCGCCAATGACCCGTGGAGTGCCAGAAGCCCACTCGCGAGCAGGGATTGGTGGCCCATTCCCGCGGTCGGGCGCGGGCTTCTGACACGCTTCATGCAGTGCGGTCACCACGTCCTGATAGAGCGGCTCTCCCGCCGCGCCTGGTTCTTTCGTGCGATCGAGCACTGCGATTGCTTTGACTGACTCAGGCAAAGCCGCGAAGAAATGATCGACGGAGAACGGGCGATAAAGACGAACTTTCAAAAGCCCGACACTTTCACCGCTGGCCGTCAGCGCGTTAACAGTTTCCTCCGCGGCTTCACAACCTGAGCCCATCATGACGATGACGCGTTCAGCGTCTGACGCGCCGACATAATCGAACAGACGATATTGGCGCCCGACAACTTCACCAAACTTTTTCATGACGCGTTCGACGATGGCCGGCGTGGTCGCGTAGAACGAATTGGCGCGTTCGCGCGATTGAAAGAAGACGTCCGGGTTCTGCGCCGTGCCGCGCATCACCGGATGATCGGGAGTGAGCGCCCGTTGCCGATGCGCTCGCACCAATTCTTCATCGATCAGCGCCCGAATTTGATCGTCGTTGAGTTCTTCGATCTTCATTACTTCATGCGAAGTGCGGAACCCGTCGAAGGCATGCACGAAGGGAACGCGCGATTCGAGCGTCGCCGCTTGCGCGATGAGCGCGAAGTCCATCACTTCCTGAATCGAATTTGAAAAGAGCATCCCCCATCCCGTCGAACGCGTGGCCATGACGTCGCTGTGATCGCCGAAGATTGAAAGCGCATGCGTCGCGACCGACCGTGCGGCGATATGAAACACAGTGCTGGTTTGCTCGCCGGCGATCTTGAACATGTTGGGGATCATCAGCAGCAGGCCCTGGCTCGCGGTGAAGGTGGTCGTCAATGCTCCCGTTTGCAACGAACCGTGAACTGTCCCTGCGGCGCCGCCTTCGGATTGCAGCTCGCGCACGATCGGCGTCATGTCCCAAATGTTCTTTTTGCCTTTAGCGGCCCATTCGTCAGACGATTCACCCATCGGCGAAGACGGCGTGATCGGATAAATCGCAATCACTTCGTTCGTCTTGTAGGCGATGTAGGCGGCGGCTTCGTTGCCGTCGATGGTGACCATTTGGTTGGTCATGAGTAGATGCGCACCTCCGAAAATTACTCTTCGATAGAAGCCAGGCAATTAGAAACCTGGGAAATTGAAAATTGAAAATTGCAAAATGAAAATTTCAAATTGGCTTCACTCGATATCGAGATCTCTACAAGTGGGAGGACTGCTTTCAAAATTTGCAATTTGCATTTTTCAATTTTCATTTTGCAATGCTTTTGCTTCCTGTATTTCAACGGCCACTTGATCCGGTCGCTACTGCTCCCGATCCTGCCACGTGACACAAAATAGCCGCAGGCGGCCCCTCCCACTGAACCGCCTGCGGCCTGCACAAGGAAGCTTCGGTCTAATCCCTGGGGGATTCGATTAGTTGACCTTCACGTTGATTTGTTTGGGTCTCGCTTCCTCGTTTTTCGGCAGCGTAATGGTGAGCACGCCGTCTCGGAATTCAGCGTTTATCTTGGCAGCATTGACGTACAAGGGGACGTTGAAGCTGCGCATGAACTCACCATAATGCCGCTCGACGCGATGATAGTTTTCGCGGTCCGTTTTTTCTTCGAACTTGCGCTCGCCCCTCAGGGTGAGCACATTCTGTTCTAACTTAACTTCCACGTCCTCCTTCTTGACCTCTGGCAATTCGAACTTCATCACCAGTTCTTTGTCGGTCTCGAAGATATCGCACGGCGGCACCCAGGCTTTCATCGGCCACTCTTCGGTGAAGGGTAGCTGGGTCTCCATGCGATGTGGGAACAGACGGAACGGATCGAGTGACATAAAGTCCTTAATAGGCGACATGAAATTCCCAGTGTTCATGATCGCTGCTCCTTTCATTTGTTCCGCCCTCATATTCAGCGCACCCACCGCGCTCGTTCAGGTCACCGGCCGGCCGCAACGGCATGCTACCGTTCGGCTTCGAGCTGACTGATCTTCCCTTTCAGCCAACTCTTGACGACGCCTTGCGCCTTTGCCTCGTCGCCCATCGTCTCGAGCTGCTCAATCGTGTTGCCAGCTTCATTCAGGGGGATGAAATGACAAGGAACCGGCTGAGAGCGATTCTCCGGGCTGACGAAATCCAACAGGTGACATTCAGAGCACGGGTGGGCGCGATAGGGATATCCATAGTTAAGACAACTCAAGGAATCCTGGAAGATGGACTTTGGTAACCAAGGCGCACGAACCGAACGACCATACCCGCCCTCCTCGATAAATGATAATTCCTGTTTGAGCAGTTCAAGCAGGTCGCGATCGTCATTAGCCATGTCAAAGTCCCTCCATTTCTCCCTGAAGCATCTTCCGAGCAACAAGCCGCTGCTCTTGAACTAAGAATTCCCAGATACTCGCACAGCAACCAACATGCCGATTGAAATCCGCAGAATTCATTCCCAGGATTAGATTCGCCGGCAATGATCGATGAGGAAAGTTTCGCAAGGCATGAGCGAAAACTCCCAAGTGCCGCCGGTTTCTGTTGAAAAGTCACACAAAGTGCAAGCAAAGCGAATCGGCACATCGGTTGCTCAAAGTCGCAGGCTTTAATCGGACAAGGCGCGCCGTCAGCAGATAGCGCCGAGTCGGAAAGATGGAGACCAAGACGAAATGAACGTTGCAACCAGAGCCGTCGTCGGCAGTCAAATTCCGGCCCGTCCGCCGCTGCACGTCCTGCCCTTTAATTCTCCATTACGCGCAATTCCAGGAATCGATCGAGTAAGCCGCAGCCGGATTTATCCGCGCGGCGCGGTTGTATTTCACGAAGGAAACATCGCGCGTGGGGTTTACGTGTTGTCGTCGGGACGCGCGAAGGTCTCGATTTCATCGGCCGACGGAAAAAAATTGATCATGCGAATTGCCCGCGCCGGCGATGTGCTCGGCCTTTATGCGGGATTGACCGGCCGCGCGTTCGAAGCTACGGCTGAGATGGTTGAAGGTGGCCGCGTTGATTTCATTTCGCGGACCGATCTCTTGAATCTCATGGCTCAACAACAACTGCTGAACGCCGATCTGGTAGAGATGTTCAGCCGTCAGTTCAGCGAGTTTGTCGATAACACCCGCATGTTGCTCTTATCTGAATCAGCTTTGGAAAAGCTGGCTCGATTGATTGTCAGATGGAGCCGTGATTTTGGTGAGCGCACCAGCGAAGGGATTCGCGTCAAGCTGCTTCTGACGCAGGAGGAGATCGCGCAGATCATCGGCGCGTCGCGAGAGACTGTGACCAGACTCTTCAGCACGCTGAAGCGCGATCAAATCATCCGCGTGAAACGAGATTCGATGTGGATTCGCGACAGCGAAGCGCTCGCCTCGATCGCGCAACACGCCCCCTGATTTTTGTTCGACAGTGATGCGCATCACCGCATCTGGCTGTCACCGTTACTAGGATGCTAAGGCTCGCCACAGCATTTCAGTGGCGCACCCGCAAACGGAAAGTTTCTCAATAGGAATAGAAGGAGGCTCCAAGTGAGACTCGCAAGAACAATCAAAACACTGACCGTCCTGGCCTCGGTACTGGCCGTAGCGCTGTGGCTTACGGGCACGAAGAGTTCGCAGGCCAGCGGCCGTTCGGGTAATGACGATAAGCCGGCGGCCAACGAATATGTCGGCAGCGAAACCTGCGCGGCTTGCCACGAGGATGTCGCCAAGGCTTATTCGCACACGCCGCACGCAGCACTCTCGAAGCTCGGTAGCTGGAAAAATAAAGTTACCGGCTGCGAGTCATGTCACGGCCCGGGCAAAGCCCACGTCGACGGCAACGGCGATAAGACGAAGATCGTTACCTTTACGAACAAGTCTTCAAAAGAGATCTCCGACACGTGTCTTACCTGCCATGCCGGACGTGATGAGCGGAGCAATTTCCGGCGCGGCGAGCACTGGCGCAATGATATCGGTTGCACTGATTGTCACTCGCCACACGCGACCATCTCAGGGCGGAACGTAGCCAGCTC
>DASQYL010000256.1:0-19654 GCA_035639235.1 Pyrinomonadaceae bacterium
AATTGCCGATTTGCGAAATATATATACGCCTGCAGATATGCGCGAATTGGGGTTTGAGTACGTGGGGGTGGGACGGTAAGTATGGCGCTTTCTGGGATTGCGCTGGTTACCGGGGGGGCCGGCTTTATCGGATCACACCTCGCGAGTGCCCTTGTCCGCGCCGGCGTACGCGTTAGGATCATCGACGACCTGTCGACTGGTAATCTGAAGAATCTCGATGAAATTGGTGGCGCCGTTGAATTCATTAAAGGGAGTATTAACGATCATGACGCCTTGAACCGCGCAGTCCGAGACGTGGAAATCGTTTTTCATGAAGCCGCCATTCCCTCAGTTCCGCGATCGATCGAGCGGCCGCGCGAGACTCATGAGGCCAGTGTGGATGGGACTTTCTCACTCTTGCTCGCTGCTCGTGATGCTCGCGTCCGCAGGGTGATTTATGCCGCGTCGAGTTCAGCTTATGGCGACCAACCGGAATCGCCGAAGCGCGAATCCATGCGACCGGATCCGCTGACGCCCTATGCGGCGGCGAAGCTGGTGGGTGAATACTACTGCCAGGTTTTTACACGTAGTTACGGTTTAGAGACCGTATCGCTCAGATACTTCAATGTTTTCGGTCCACGTCAGGATCCCAGTTCGCCATACTCAGGCGTGATTTCCAGATTTATTCTGGCGCTCGAACATGGCGAGCGTCCGATTATCTATGGCGATGGCGCACAGACGAGGGATTTCACTTATGTCGCGAATGTTGTCGATGCAAATCTGCGTGCAGCCGAAGCCCCTGCGGCGAACGGAACAGTCTGCAACGTCGCAAACGGTGAGAGCGTTTCGATAAACGAACTATTCGAGACGTTGAAGCGTCTGACCGGCCGGATCGATGTGACCGCTGAACACGCTGAGGCGCGGGTTGGCGACGTCAGAGATAGTCTCGCGGACTTGCAAACCGCAAACAGGATTCTCAGTTATTTCCCGAAAATAGGCTTAGACGAAGGCTTGCGACTGACTCTCGATTGGTGGCAAACGAGCCGCTTTAGTAGCGCGCAGGATACACAACCTCAACGACAACAGTGAAGAAAAAGACGCAATGATTGTTTAGTGCCTCAAAGGGATTCAGGAATTCCCGCCTAAGGATTTGTAAATTCCCCGGTTGAGGCTTTTTGAGGGATTTTTATCGTCCCGCATTCGTCCAATCACCTCAAAATGAGGGCCTTATCTGCTCCCGTATCTCTTCAAGCAATCCTTGGGCCAAACCCCGATAAAACTTGATGAGTTTCTAGCAGTTGAGGTGGATGACAGTAGATGGCAGATAAAATGTCTAACAGTAGGGGTTGGAGCGGTGACGGACCATTTGGATTTTCATATTGAGGGGTTCGATTAAAGTCTGAACCAAGAGCCGTTTTCAGTAGTGGCTTGTTTGGCGAATTCGCGAACTCGGCTGTTTGGGTCTTTATTGCCTCTTTCACGTATGAGAGCGTACGCCTTCTCGCCTCCGGCAAATCCATAAGCCCACAGCGCTGATTGTCTAACGCCTGAGTCAAGATCATGAATGGCCAAGTGCCGCAAAAGCCTGTTTCCTTCTTCCGACCATAGGAAAGCAAGGCATGCGACGGCGGCTAATCTGGTTTCAAAGCTCCGGTCATTGAGTGCCGGAAAGACAAAGCGGGGGTCTCTCAGAATGCCCAACTGTTGCTTCGCCAAGGTCGCCTGTAGTGAACATTCAGGGCCACCCCAACGATTTGCCGTATAGAAGAGGGCATCGGTGCGATCAAAAAAGAATTCGGCGGCCTCGTCGGAATCCCTAGAGAATCGCCGTCCAAAATGTGGGTTTGGTATCTGACGAACACGCCTATACATCAATCTGATGAGTTTATGGGGCGTCAGATTTTCGGCGAGGGGGTAAAGAGGCTTAATCGCCTCGATGAAATCGGTGGCCGTCCATCCGGCAACATTATTCATCACTTTCGTCGGAAGCGAAGCATCAGTGTTTGAATTGTCGAGGCAGCTTTGAGTATCTGCATTAATGTGTTGAATCTGATCCTTTAGGTCTTCGGCCTCCCGACGAGTCGCACTGTCTAACTCTGGCTTAGCCAAGAGACCGGAGAGATCGTTCAAAAGGCTTTCCATCTCTTGTGACAACAACAAGGCCCGACCAGTAAATATCGAGGGTAGAGAAACGGTCTTTAGGGTTTCGAATTGTTCTATTGCAAGTGTATCGGACCATTTCAAACTAATTCCTTGAAACTCAACAAAGCACCGAGATTCTGCCGAATCTACCGAATCGTAATAAATGTTTGCACCGGCGCGGCCAACCGTGAAGACGCGACGGTTTGCCCGCGCTCGCCTGCCGTTTCCATCATAGGCATCAAAAGTGGCACGCGCTGCGTATGACAAAGCTTGAAAGGTTGGCGATGACTTGATTGGTTGGAGTGTGAAGTCGGCATCAATCTCATCCTGAATATCCTGGACTGTTACAGGTCTCCGCAGTCGAGTTACCGCTCGTTGGACAGCGGCACCCATTCGCTCAGCATCATTAGCATATGAATCTTCCCAATCGATCTCTTCGTCCTTTACGTGCACTGGTATCCAAAATAAAGACTTTTGCCCTTTGCGTTTCATTTTGCGGAGAATGGGCGCGCTAGTAGTCGCAAGGTTCTTAACGGCGTCGACAATGATCTGAGGATCCCTTTTAATCTCGCGCTTCGCGATGAAGTGCGACTCAACGATGCGAGCTCGGATGTCTCCGGTAGTGAGAGGCCTTGGGCAGCGGCCGTTAGCTTTCGCTTCTTCGACGCGCTCGGACCAGAATCGTTCAACTATTTCTGCTACTTCATCGAGCCAGGTTAGAGGCCCTGTTGGTTTATAAAGATCCACGTCCAGATCGGAGGGCAGATAGAGGTTATTTCCTTTTCCTTCTCCTCGGACTTGGCCGATGACAGACAACTCACCGGTTTCCGCCAAGCTAAGTACATCATGAGTTACCGCAGTTGCAGCTATATCCTCAACCTGCCCGCTTGAGCCTGCGTAACTCAGGATCTCCAAAGTCCTAACCGCGCGACCATAGTGTGTTACGGCTGAACGGACCAGACCCAGCACGCGAAACCGCCGCGACTCAATGTTATAAGACTCGGTCTCCGTAGGGTTGAGGACATGCACAGAACCATAGGAACGTCGTCGGTTAAATGCTCCCGGGGAAAAGACCAGTCCTCTTGCAATTAGAAGTGTTAGGATTTTTGGTATTAGCGAGGTCAATGGCTTCTCGTAGGCTGCCTGGAGAAGCTTCTTGTCCTTTGTAGGGATTTCTTGAGCGATTTCTGCAGTGCCAACCGCCCTCTGATGACATCGGTTAGCATCTTCGAGAGCTTGAAACACGATCACGTGTTCGAGCTTCAGCTTGAGGACACCATTAGCAGTGTCAAGGTTGTGCCGTGAGGAATTAGCGCGGCTTCCGCTTTTCCGAGCCTTTGTGATTCGATTTCTGAGTCTTGTCGTTGCCATTGTTTGGGCTCCTTCGTTTATCGGGTCCTGCCCGGAACGCAGCTACCTTCTGAGCTTTAGCGGGAGCCATCCCTTTGAAAGTGGCCAGCGAATGCTCGATTGCCCGCTGTTTATCCCTTGCGGTAAGGAGGTGCACCACTCGGAGAAATCGCAGATCGATAGCGCCGCGGTGTTCCTTGAGCCGGTATTCCATGCGTCGTATGAATGGTATCAGCTGCCCGGGAAACCCGCCGTAAGTTTCGCGAAGAAATTGGACCTGTTCAACGTGTGCCGCATTTTTCCTGTCGAGCCCACCAAAATGCGGATGCAGTTTTGCCAAGAGTTTCCAGGTGTCGTCGAGGTCATATTCCACGAAGTAGCACCATTCATTAACGCGTCCCGCAATTTGCTTCTTCTTATCCATCTTCATAGGCAAATCATCCATTCCAATGAAGACAAGTGTTAGTGTCCAACCCATGGAAAGGGCTGTGTCTCGTACGAGGACCATCCCCTGAATAGCATCCAGGGATAGCCCACCGGCTTCGTCGATAAATATGAGTTGGATATTTCTCCTCTTTAATTCATGGACGATCCGCGCAGCCACGGCTTCGATCGGTTCGGTTTGGTAAACACCTTCATCTAAGCAAGCTCTAACTGCGGCGAAATAAAGGCTCTTAACACCTTTTTTCATTTCATTACCCGACCACGGGGGGATCTGACCCACTTCTAGGTATTTTGCTCTGAAGGCGAGCGGGTTATTCTCATCGTAGGCTTCGAGGATTTTTGCGACCGCGTATTCGGCGGTTGTTGTCTTACCGATCCTAGACTCACCGTACCAGACAACGATAGCACTTAACGGATGGACCGCGAGGGTCCGATTTATGACTTGTATCATCATTGTAGTCTCGATGATCGTCTTTGACTTTTGTTCTGGGAAATCAATAGCTAGCATTTCGCCTCCTCGAAATGTTTACCTGCATCCTGACGGTTAAATTGCTCAATTAAGGCATCAAGCATGAGTTGCTCATCAGGATCTCCTTCTGCGACTGGAACCTCAGAATCATGATGATTGGCGACATCATCGCGAGCAACATCCCAGTCTTCCTTGCTTGCTCGCTGGCGATCTGCGCGCGCAATTTCCTCGACGTAGTCCTTGATTCTTTCGTTAAGGCCGCGCCGGAACTGACTGCGTGATTGTTGGACATCGGTGATCGTGTAACGTGAATCTTCATTGCCCATTAACCAGGCTTCGCCGATGTACTTACCAGTGGAGGACGAATAAACAAGAACACTTTCACGATCGTCCGGGTTGTACCGAAGTTGCACCTTTTCGCCGACGTGGTAAGTGAGTTCAGGAGACCAGTAGTGTCGTTCGTCCTCTGAATCTGCATCGCCGAACCTGAAGGCGATACCGGTATTAAATTTTGCGCTCTTTGTCGCTTTTGAGCAGCATCAACCGCAGAGCATCATCGCTCTCGGCCATCCGTAATCGAACGGTCTCCTCCCAGAGTTCCGCGGGTTTGCGGCCTGTCTCGCTATGTGTGTGTTGATGATAGTCTGAGACTATCCAGCGCTCGATCTCCTTCCGTAGTTGCGGGATAGTTAGAAGGATATTCACATGCTTCTGTGCGGCTTCTTGTGTTGTACCAATCGAGTCCATGTGGCCGGGCAGGATACGCAAGCAGCCGCGATCAAGCGTCAGAAACCACCGTTCAATCTTGCCTTTGCGATTAGGGTAATAGGGCGGGTCCGGATCGAGTGCCACACCCAGATAAGCAAGGGATGACACGACAGCGTGTGCTAGGAATGTCTTACCGCGATCGGGCTGCAGGACACCAGGCAGCCCTTATTCTTCCAGTCAGGGTTTTCCTTTTTCGTTACTGCGTTCATTATCAGAAGTGACGTAGTCCAAGCGTCTGGGTCCCTCGCTGAGAGGAAGATGCCGGGAATGCTGCGGGAATGTTCGCAAATGCACGCGCATAAATGGGCTTGTGAAGCGACCCAGACACCCTCCCTCAATACTCTTACCGAGATGTCGAGGCGTGTATTGTCGATTTGCCAACGCTGGTTCGAGTAGGTTGCCAAGTTGAAGCGTATGACTGGTCTGAAGCTACGCTCCCAGTCGTGAACTCCGATCTTTCCCTTTCGAAAAAGTTCGTAAGCCTCGGGCAGGGAGCGGATATATTTTTTCACGCAATCATACCCTGGGACTCTTTCATTATTTTCCAGACACTCCTTCGTAATCTCTTTCCAGATCGCTTTCGGCCCCGCTGCCGGTCGCGCAAAGAACCACGCCAGAATGCGCTTCTTGATGTTTGTGGTTAAGACTAGTTGTTTGCGTTTCTTCTCTCTGCCAAAACGGCGATCAAGGATGCCACTTATCCCTGACCTTTCGAAGCGTTTATACAGCTTCCGCGCCGCACTCTCCGTAATACTGAGGCCAGCCCGTGTGATCGCTTCGCGGGTTGGCGTACCAGCGTTAATCAAACAAACGAGCATGTAGTTCTTACTTAACCGTTCTTGCTGGGCCAAGCCCATCTGATCGACTCGGGCCAGATCAGCCGACTGCTCTTCTGCTATATCATCAGAAGTATTTTCCCAGCGCGAGAATCCGTTAGCTGCAACGGTATTCACAGCTTGTTCCTTCATTATTCTTCTCATTTTCTTTCAGAATTGACGGACTATCGAAGTTGACGGTACCCAGCAGAGAAACTCCTAATGACGCTTGCTTCCACCCAGGCACAGAAAAGTCTTTGATTGACGGGCGTAAGAGTATGCGGGTAATTCAAACAGAGTTCGATGAACACAATAACCCTCTCGCGATTAAAGCAAGTTAAGAGCTAGCCTGACGCTAACGGCGTCTAACTCCAACGCTTCAGCGCTTTCGCTTTTCGTGTATTTCTTAATGTCACATGGTGGCCTGATGCGTTAGATTTTCACCGCCTCTTTTTTTGGAGTTGTTGTCCATGAGAAATTCCTAGAGGGAACTGGCCACCAACGGACTGGCGGCGAATTTGCTCGCGTTCGATCGTGTATTCGACGGCGAAGATGTGTTTACATCGCTGCTTCCGACTTTCAAAGTCTGGACAGCTGCACAGCGGTTCGATTGGATCGGGCTTAACAGTGTATTGGGCGCCGCGGATGGACTGGGACGGAACCAGCCAATTTTTACCTTTTCGAGTGAGTTTGGATTTCGCCGCAATCTGGAGTGCTTTCAATTCACGTTCTTCCATTGTGATCTTGCCTTTCGTTACGCGATTGGCTCACAATGGGTTTGTTGAAGGCCTGGTGCGAGCAATCGCGTTAGGTTTTCGTAAGGCTCTAGCGGTTAGCGCCGTTAGGGCCTTTTTGTTTTCAATTGCCATCCGCTTTTTTATTCCCGATGGAAGGCCGAACCGAAAGGAGTGCGGACAGATATCACCCTTGTACCCGTCTTCCTGAATCAGAAACCGCAGCGATCACGCGGCGGTCTAAAATGCTGCAAGAAATTGGGCAAGAAATTGTTGACAGGAAGGCGAAGTTGAATTATTGTCTGCGCGTTTTCTTGCAACGGCTAATTCCACCGAGCCTGCGAATCCTCGCATACTCGCCAATTAGTCTTCTACTAAACCCAATCAGTCGTCACCCCCCAGACTGACGATCGATTCGTACGACCAAGCGGATAACTGATCAACTCTTCGTTGCGCTCGCAGGCGCAACCGATCACTTGTCGCTATCAGCACCAGAAAGGCTCAAAACATGAACGCCAAATTTCAAGTGAAAACGATCTGTATGACGTTTGCATTTGCAGTGATCCTGCTATTCGCGGGCGCTCAAACCGCGCAAGCCCAGTGGACCACTAGCGGCAGCAACACTACCACCACAAACAACGTGGGTGTCGGCACGACGAGTCCGGGCCAGTCGTTGAGCGTCAATGGCAACATTGAATTCAAAGGCAATGACGGCATTCGATATGTAATTACGGACCAGCCCGGCACCGGCGCTACGCGACTCGTCTTTCAAGCCGGGTTTGGATCGACCGGTGTAGGCGGCGCGCTGAATCTTTGGGGTGCTGGTCACGCGAGCAAGCCGGGTTGGGCCACGATTGGGTTACCTTCCGCTGGCTCGGGAAGCACTGCTTCGCGTTTCACGATCAACGACGGCGGCTTGGCTGATGGTAACGATATCTTCACCGTATTACGTAGCGGCAACGTCGGCATCGGCACGACAGCACCGGGACAGAAATTGGATGTCAATGGCAACATTACTGCTAATGGCTATTTGCAGGTAGGTACAGATGCTATTGCAGGTGATCGCCGGATCTATGGTTTCAGTAATATTGCAAGAACAGCAACATCTTTCGGCATGGTTATTGGTAACGCGGATACCAGCTCCACAGCAAGCGTAAGCAAGTATGGCGGATACTTTTATACTAGTGGGACGTGGAATGGGACAAGCGCAAACTCGGTGGGCATCTATGCTACTGCCACGGGAGGAACGAACAATTATGCTGCGATATTTGACCAAGGCAACGTCGGTATTGGCACAACGAGTCCGCTTACGAAACTACACACCAAGGGGCAAGGTTTTTTTGAGAGCGCGAATCTCAACGGCGTCAGCATCATTCCTGGGGCCTCTCTGCAAACAATAGAATCCGATTGGAATTCTGGCGGTGCTGACACACCGTTACTGCTCAAGACACAAAACAGCGGAAACCAATTATATCTCGCGACCTCCGGCAATATCGGCATCGGAACAACACCGAGTGCATCCTACAAGTTAGATGTTGCGGGCAATATTAATTCCAGCGCAACCATCACCGGCAATAATATCGTTGCCAAGTATCAGGACATGGCGGAATGGGTCCCTTCATCTGAAAAACTCTCAGCCGGCACCGTCGTAGTTCTCGATTCAACCAAATCAAATCAAGTCACCTCATCAAGTGTGAGTTACGACACCCGCGTCGCCGGTGTTATCTCAGAACAGCCGGGCATCGCGCTGGGTGAAAAGACGGAGGGCAAGTTACTCGTCGCCACCACTGGTCGCGTCCGCGTGAAGGTCGATGCTACAAAATCTCCGATTCACATTGGCGATTTACTCGTTACGAGTGACGTTCCGGGAATGGCGATGAAGTCAGAACCGATCGTGATTGGCAACCGAAAGATACACGCGCCGGGAACTCTGATTGGCAAGGCGCTTGAACCTTTTGAAAAGGGCAAAGGAACGATCCTCGTATTGCTCAGTCTGCAGTAGAAGCAGATTTCAAATCGACGCCTCAAATCGTTTTCGAAGGAGATTCAAATGACTTTTACACACACCAATCATTCAGCGAGAGTTGAATTGTTGCTACTGGCCACGTTTGTTCTGCTGCTCGGAACAGTCCGCACCGTTCACGCCCAATGGACCACGAGCGGCACTAACACGACCACCACAAACAACGTGGGCATCGGCACGACTAATCCGAATGTTCAGCTTCAAGTGGAGAAAGATTCAGGTTCAGGAGAGGCGGTTGTGAGCGTTATCAACGCTACCGATGGTACGGGCTCCAGCGGCAGGATTAATCTTGCAGGCGGCTCAAACGGCAATGCGTGTGAGATGAGTATCTTTAAATTCGCACAGAGCAACACGGTCAGCCTTTTCGGTCTAACTTTAGGGGATTACAGCACCATCATAGACAACTGCGATAACTCGCATGGAAAAGGACTTCTTCTGGGCACTGTAGGTGGTACTGGAGGCAACGGCTCGCCTCTTATTTTTGGTACGAACAATACGGAAAGGATGAGAATCCTGGAAGGTGGCAATGTCGGCATCGGCACGACGAGTCCTGCTTCTCCGCTACATGTTATCGCGAACTACACATCTAGCTCAGTGCTTCAGGTGCGCAATCAAAGCACGACTGCTGGCTCAAGCCGTGGGTTGTTTGTCGCCGCCGGCACTAATTCCTCCGATTATGTTCTCGCACTTCGGGATGCAGCCGACAATGATCTAGTCAGAGTTGTGGGCAACGGCAACTTCGGAATTGGAACTACAAACCCGGGTGCTGCGCTGCATGTAATGAGAGACATGGGTAGCACAGTGACAGCCGTAGCACGTTTCAGGAATACAAATTCAACTGCCAAGACTACTCGGATCCAGTTGGAAGATTCAGCGGGTGCCGTCGGTGACGGACTCATCGATTATGTGCATAGCGACGCAAATACAGCTAATCATTATCTGGGGCTCGGTTTAAATTCCTCTACGCAACTTGTGCTGCGCAACGGCGGCAACATTGGCATCGGCACAGCGAGTCCTGTTTACAAGCTCGACGTTAACGGAAACACTAACGTAACCGGCAACATCATCGCATCCGGCAGCATTGCCGCCAAATACCAGGACGTAGCCGAATGGGTTCCTTCTTCCGAACAACTTTCTCCCGGCACAGTGGTAGTTCTCGATTCAACCAAATCAAATCAAGTCACTTCATCAACGAGCAGCTACGACACGCGCGTCGCCGGTGTAGTCAGTGAACAGCCCGGCATCGCTCTCGGTGAGAAAAGCGAAAACAACGTTCTCGTTGCGACGACAGGAAGAGTAAGAGTCAAAGTCGACGCGACCAAGAGTCCAATCCACATCGGCGATCTATTAGTCACGAGTGATATTCCAGGCGTCGCCATGAAGAGCGAACCGCTCAATCTCGGCGGCGCCCAGATTCATCGTCCAGGAACGCTGATCGGCAAAGCACTCGAACCTTTAGAAAAAGGCAAGGGTGAGATTTTGGTGTTGTTGAGTTTGCAGTGAAAACGGAGGCCGCGATCATGGCATCAATTAATTCAGCGATCCGATTTCGTTTGAGCCGCGTTGCCGCGGTTGTTCTGGTGCTTTGCTTGTTGACAAGTTCAACGCCCGCAGCGCCGCAGACGATCTTGTCGTTCACAACTGAATCGTATTACGGCTTTCTCTTTTGGTTTAAAGCATCTCGCCTTCCTAAGTTAATCCAGGGCCGTGGTCCGGCTGCACAGAGAAAGCAGGAGAAACAAGCTGATCGAGATCTCAAGGTGAGTCGCATTCGCATTTCTCCCGAAAGTGCCACTGTTGATCTGAGCGATCATGTGATATTCGCGGCCGTACCTTACGACACCGAGGGGAATGTGGTGACTGGCGTCAAGATTAAATGGAGCGTGCAGTCGGCACAATCAAGACATCGGATTCACATATCCGCCCGAGGCGAAGTAGAGGCAACGGCACCCGGCTCCTTCAATGTGATCGCAGAAGCTAATGGCATAAGCGCGCAGGTCTCTTTGAACATACGTCCCGGCGTAAGACGCGATTTTAACAGCCCCATCAGCGTCACACCGGTTTCATCTCGCGACTTACCGTCTAAACAAATTAGCTCAACGTCAACTAGGAAAGGGGTCACAAACGGAACTTCTGTGGCCGCAAGGAAAGGGCCTCGAGGCGTGAAGCAATCACATCCAGTATTGCCGCAAGGAGGAGGAGCCGGATGGAACGACACCAACTATTGGTCGGCTGACGATCCGGCAAACGGCGTTGGAAATCCGCCGGGGGCCGCAGTTGATGGCGGCGCTGGCAGTGCCAACTTTCAATTCGCAGCGCCGGTCATTTCCTTACCGGGACGCGGCATCAATATCGCGCTCGGCCTCAGTTACAACTCGCGTCTATGGAACAGAGCAAACTCAGAAATTGATTATGACAACGATCGCGGCTGGCCGGCTCCAGGTTTTTCTTTGGGCTTCGGCAAGATGCTGGGGATGGGGGTTTACCACGGCGCGATGCTGGTCGATGCTGACGGGACGCGCCACGCTTACAGTGGCTCGATTTCTGCAATCTATAACGGCTCGCATGGTGTCATGCACACGACCGACGGCTCGTTCATCGATTATGAGTATTGGACCGGAACCGGCGGCGTGATGACGCAAGCATTTGCGCGCTTGCCGAATGGAACCATGATCAAGTATTACGCGCAAGGGCCTGGTGGCCTGTATCCCACCAATATTGAAGACGCCAACGGAAATTACATAACCGTCACCTATGTTAATAACACAGCACCGCGCATCGACACGGTGACCGATACACTAGGTCGCGTCATTACCTTCTCGTATGATCCGAATAACCTCCTGACCGCAATTACTGCTCCAGGTTATCTCGGCGGCACCCGCACGTTGGTGCGGCTGCACTATCACCAGCTTAGTCTGAATTACGCTTTCAGTGGATTAACTCATTCTGTCCGGGACTCTTATCCATGGGTCGTAGATGCGATTTACTATCCCGGCACCGCAACCGGCTATTGGCTAAATGACTCTGATTCGTATTCGAGTTACGGCATGCTGGCCAAGGTCGTTGAAGAGCGCAACATGAGCTTCTCTGCGTCCTCATTGAACGATATGGGGAGCGTATCAGAAGGATTAGTAACCAGGAGTGAAACCTATAACTACCCGCTCTATGTGGGTGACTCAAGCGGAACGCAGAGTAGCAATCTCACGGATGCCCCTACTTACAGCACGATGACCGAAAGGTGGTCAGTTGATGGCAGTACCTTTGATCAGGCCACGACGCAATATGAAGTGCACGAGAACGACACGCCGCGCATGACGATCATTACGCTCCCAAACGGCACGAAGAGTAAGCAACTCGCTTACAATGCGCCGGGCCAGTATTACGATGGACTGATGTATCACGACGAGACCTATGTCACGGAAGGTACCATACTCCAGAGCAGCACGTCGACGTGGGCTTCGGGCGCGTATGATTCGCCGCGTCCTACCAGGATTGAAAAGACTGACGAACGTGGCCAGATGACTGCGGCCGAATTCGGTTACGGCAGCGTCTACAATCAGGTAACCGAAGTGCGCGATTACGACTACGGCGGCACCGCCCTGTTACGCGCGACGCGGACTACCTATCCGAACAGCAGCAGCTACACCAACCGCCATATCTTCAATCTGGCGTCGAGCGTTTCAGTGCTGGGGAGCGACTATTCCACGGTGGTGTCTCGCACTGACTATGCCTACGACGGGCAAACGCTGGCGGACGCGCCTGGGGTGGTCATGCATGACGAAACCGCCAATCCTTATACGACCTCTACCTATGACTATTGTTGCGAGTGGGATTATGACCAGGACGGTTTTCAGTATTGCGCGCAGTATTGCTCACAATCAAGCTACGACCCCAGCACCGATTATCGCGGGAACGTCACCTCGGTGACTTCTTATGCCGACGCAAACACTGGCTCAGGTGGAATTGCCGAGACGCGAACCTACGACATCACGGGAAATGTCGTGACGGCGAGCACCTCCTGCTGTGAACAAACCAGCTTCAACTATACAGTCGACACGCAATACGCCTATCCGCTTTCGAAGACTCGTGGTTCCGCTTCAGATGTCTATGCGCAGGTTACCACCAGCGCTACTTATGACGTGTACACCGGGCTCGGTCGCTCGGCGACTGATGCGAACGGAAGACAATCAACCACCGATTACGATCCTAATGCGTTGCGGCCGACAACTGTGACTTCGTCGACGCTCGCTCACACTGATTATGCCTACGACGACACAGCAATGACGGTAACGAGTACTACCTATCTCACCACCGGTACGAGTGGAACTATCGCCGATGAGAATATGAAGTATCTCAATGGCCGCGGTCAGGTGCGAATGGAAAAAGCCTTAGGGGCAAACAACGTCTGGGACTTTGTCGACACGATCTATGATTCAATGGGCCAGATGACCCAACAGTCGCGGCCATATCGCAGCGGCGATACGAAGCAATTCACCAGCGCCATCTATGATTCGCTGGGCCGTACCACTTCGGTGACCGCTCCCGATGGCAGTGTCAATTATACTTATTACAACGAATCGAGCCGGCCTGATGTAGCTTCGAGTACTGCGGGTGAAACCACACGGGTAAAGGACGCCTGGGGCCGGGAGCGTTGGGGACGGACAGATGCCAGTGGGCGTCTGGTAGAAGTCGTTGAACCAAATCCATCTGGCAACGGCGCAGTCGCAACCAGTGGTCTGGTTACGACCTACGCCTACGACACTGTTGGAAATCTCATTACGGTTACCCAGGGTGCTCAGACTCGCTCTTTCGCTTACGACTCACTAGGAAGGCTGACCGCGCAAAAACTGGCTGAGACTGAAGCGACGCTGAACAGTTCGGGATCGTACGTTGGGTCAGGCACCTGGAGCGATGTGTTTACTTATGACAGCCGCTCTAACCTCACTTCGCGCACCGATGCGCGCGGCGTGAAAACTGTCTACATCTATAACAACGATCCCCTTAATCGACTGCAATCGGTGTCGTGGGATACGAGTGGTTTTGGGGATACGGCAAATCCGATAACCGGCGCAGCTACGGTGAGCTACAGCTACCGGAGCAAGAGCAGCTCTACTGACGTGAAGGACGTTACCGAAGTCAGCAGCGTATCAACCGACAGTGTGAGCACTGAGAGTTATGACTATGATACGGAAGGCCGCGTCTACAACAAGACGCTGACCCTCAGCAATCGTTCTTCGTATCCCTTCGTCACCACCTACAGTTTTGACGCGCTCGATCGAATTACTGACGTGCAATACCCGGCCGAATACGGCAACGGCAGCGCGCCGCGCAAGATCGTACACCACAACTACGATATCGCCAGCCGTCTGAGCAGTCTTACTTATGACGGTCAAAACTTCGCTTCGAGCATTGTCTACAACGCGGCCAGTCAAACAACCTCGCTCAACGTGGGCAGCGGCACGAACCAGATCGCTGAAAGTTATGCTTACAATGCGCAAACGGGATTTCTTGATGGTCAGACGGTGGTGCGTGGCACGACGACGTTATTGGATCTTTCCTATGATTACACCAACAGCAGCGGCAAACGCACCGGCCAACTGACTAAGATCACGAACAACCTGGATTCCAGTCACGCGAAGGATCGCGGCTACAGCTACGACGCGCTGGGTCGATTGACTCAGGCTACGGGTGGTCCGTCAAGCGCGCCAACGTGGACCGAAAGTTACGTCTACGATCGTTACGGCAACCGCACCTCGGTTTCCGCGACTGGCACCTCTGCCCGAAACCGGGACAGCAAGACGCGGGACGGCTCGCTGGTCGCGTCGAACGCTTCGCACACCCTGGCTTTCGGATCGATAAACACCCCGTCAACACCTGCGGTTGATTTACCAACTGATCTGATTGCGCGCACTATTCCGAGTGAACGCGAAAATAGTCCCACGGCGAAAGACGGCTCACAGCCTGTCGACGATGCTTCGCGCTCGCTCTACAAACCATCGGGGAATCGAAGTTCTGAAACCTCGGCGCCGGTCAGCCCGCCGGTTTTTACTGATCCGAACTTGCTGGCGGCGGGCGTCACTATCAAGGCCGTTCACATCACCGAACTTCGCGACGCGATCAATGATCTGCGGGTGCGATTTGGTTTCGCCCGCTATACCTGGACCAAGCCTACGAACACCAACGGCGTTGTCGCTCCGGGTGGCGCGATTACTGCTGACCCAATCATCGAAATGCGGACTGCGCTCGATCAAGTGCTGGGACCACCGTCTCCGGCATACGCGGCAGGCTTGGCCCAGGGCCAGCCGGTGCTTGCAGTGCACATTCAGGAGTTGCGCGACCGGGTGGTCGCGGGCTGGAACCTTTCGTCTCAAATTCCGCGCGATGGCTACGCCTCGCTTATCTACGACACTACTTCGAATCGCATCACCACGAGCGGCTTCGCCTACGACAAAGCCGGCAACCAGGTCCGCGCCTTGATCCCCGCCGGATCAGGCTCGCAGCGATACAAATACGACGCTGCCAACCGCATGGTCCAAGTATTGGCAGATAACGGCACCACTGTCCTCGCCACCTATACCTACGGAGACTCAAATGAAAAATTAATCTCTGACGAAGGCGGCTATCGCACTTACTTCGATTGTGAAGGCGGCGCGACAATTGCCGAATACACTGAAGCCGACGCCTCAAGTGTGCCTGCGTGGTCCAAGAGTTATGTGTATCTGGGCGGACGTCTGCTTTCAACTGTGACGCCGAACGGATCAGGAGGTGAGGCCACTGAATTCCATCACCCCGATCGACTGGGTACGCGCCTCGTCACCGATCCCTCAAACGGCACTTCCTTCGAACAGGTGACACTACCTTTCGGCACGGCCTTGAACGCCGAAAGCACCGGCTCAACCAATCGGAGATTCACTTCTTACGACCGCATTGCTACTACCGGTTTGGACTATGCCTACAATCGGCATTATGACTCGCAGCAGGGAAGATTCACCCAGGTTGATCCAGCGGGCATGAAGGCAACCTGCATCGAGCGTCCTCAGACGCTCAACCTATACAGCTACGTCACGAACGATCCAGTCAACCAGGCGGATCCGACGGGACTCGGCTTCTTTAGCTTCTTGAAGAAGGTATTTAAGATTATCGCCATCGCTGTTGCTGTAGCATTAATCGTCATAGCTGTTGTCACTCTGGGACACGTGGAGTTGTTGACGACGTTGCACTACTTTCTATCAGCCGCATCGACTCTTGCGTACGCGTTTGGGAAAAAGAAGCTCGGGCTGATTCTGGGTACCTTATCGTTCGGCCTCGGAGCATTCTCCGGCGATTTCAGCTTTGGTTTCGAGGAGGCTCGCTCGAGCAAGGTAGGGAAGATATTAATGGCTGTAGGCCCGATTGCGGCATTCCTCGGAGATGAGCCAGGACCAGGCATGAAACGGAAGCGCCGACGCAAACGCCCCGAACCTCACCCACCCGGCACCGTCACTGTCATATTAGTTTCGCCGCCTGAAGAACGGAAACCTACTTGGGGAGAGTGTTTTACCCAATGCACGGGTAGCGCGAGAGACAGCGTGGTTGGGCGAGGCTGCGGGAGCGCGTGCTCGAAATGCGCTGGCTCTCCTGGGAGTGCTTGGTGTAGGGCCTGTGCAGTCTGCCTGGGAGTGGCTATTGGGACTGTTGAGTTTTGCACTCTTAAGTGCTGTCAACTTGTAGGCTGTCCGGCGGATAAGTGAAGCGGAATCCGTTAGAGACGACGGTAACGGCAGCTCGTTTTGTCGTCAGAATGCGGACCGAAGACTTAGCGTAAGGTATGCGGCAATTTGGTTCTTAAGTTGTGTGACTGGGCCGACTTCAGTATGCAATAGTGAAGAGAATCGCAAACCATCAAGTATCGAAATTCGCGGGCTATTTGTTTTTGCAGTTAACAGTGTCCGTCTTGTCTCCGCTCTCGTGGTTGGCTTCGCCAGCGTGCGTCAGGCCGGTCGCTCTTCGACAATCCAATTCAGAACCCACCGCCGCGGGTTTGTTGAGCCGTTGGGCAGAAGCCCTGGGAAGCGTTGAAAAGATTCAACACATTAGGAATGTTTATATCCGAAGTCTTACTAAGATCGGTGATCTGGAGTTTACAAGCGAGGAGTGGCAAGCCGCGCAAGGGCAGCATAAAGAAAGCGTTTACTCAGGACATTTCCGAACCAAGTTGATGGTCTTTGACGGTCATGGAGGCTGGGTGCGGTACCAGACCGCACCTGTGCGCGACTTGACCGGCCATGAATTAGCTGCGGAGATTAGCGCCGCTTATACGGGAAGCTTCTCGCACCTAATAAGTGGTCGTATGCCTGGGCACTCGGAGTATCTTGGGGAAGATCAAAGCAAGCGCTTCTACATTTTAAAATTGGAACCAGAAGGTGGTCTCCCGATAACGTGCTATTTGGATAAGACCACTTACTTGCCGACGAGACAGGAACAGACGTTCGATGGTGAGACGCTCACCACAACTTTCGCCGATTGGCGTGAGGTCGACGGTGTGAGGTTCGCTTTCCAACGCGGCAATAAGCCGACAGATACAGTGAGCGAACTTGTGCAGTCGGTGGAGATAAATACCGATCTCGATGACATGGCGTTCCTGAAGCCTGAAGTGCCGGCCTTTGCTTCAGGTAATGAAGCGCGGGGAATCCCGTTCGAGCAAAAAAAAGACTTCATCTGCCTGGAGGTGAGGATCAATCGTTCGGTACCGCTTAAGTTTATTTTAGACTCCGGATGGGGGCGAAATGTCTCTGCGCTTAGTCAGGACAGTGTGCGAGTTTTGGGCTCACAGCCGATGGCCACCTTTATTGGCAACAGCGCAGTAGGCTCACTCCATTCAGTCACTTTCGATCTTCCTGGCGTCACCTTACAAAACCAGCCGGTGGAGGTGGTGTCGCTTGATCTCGATCGGTATCTCGGATTTCGTGTAGACGGCATCCTTGGGTACGATTTCATCAGGAGGTTCGTGGTAGAGATTAGTTATGCTGAAAACTTGATCAACTTGTACGATCCGGCTGCGTACATTCCAAAGACCTCGGCAAAGAGCGTTCCCATCACCCTCTTGGAAGATACACTGCCAGCGATTCATGCCCGCGTCACTCTTGCCGACGGAATGGCCGTCGAAGGACTGTTCACAGTTGACACGGCCGCAGGCCAGTCGATCACTTTCTCCGCTCCTTTTGTCAGAGCGCATCGCTTGCTGGCGAAGGGAAAAACGACAGATACCATGAGCATTGGCTTGGAAGGGCAAAGCCCGCAGCGTATCGGACGTATACATAATCTGCAAATCGATGAGTTTCAGATCTCGAATGCGGTCGCTGGTTTCTCTCAAGCGACGAAGGGACCATTAGCAGGTAATGACGTTGGTGCTGGCTTGATTGGCGGCGAAATTCTCCGCCGCTTCAATATCACCCTTGACTACGCGCATAAACGGTTGTTGTTGGAACCGAACTAGAACTTCCCAGCGCAGATTCAAGCGAAATGAAACCCGAGTTAGTTGAGAGTTGCTGTCAAGATAACCGAAACTTTCTTATTTGAGGCTGCGCCCAACTGACACGCTCTCCATAGATGAAAACAACCGCTTAAATGCTTTTTGAGGCAGAAGTGCGGGATGCCTCATAAGTCGGCGCATAATGCCATTTCTAAGGCAAAGCCCATTGGAGCCTGAACTGAATTATCAGACCCTTCGCCAGAAAAAACGCTGGTGTGTAACCCTCCCTAAAAACCGGGCCATTGAAAAGTAGAGGTTTCCGGGGCAGCATAGGCAGCTCGAAGGAGACCTTATGAAGCGAAGCAAGTTCAGTGAGACCCAGATCATCTCGATCTTGAAAGCTGTGGAAGCCGGCCGGAGTGTGCGCGACGTCTGTCGCGAATATGAAGTGAGTGATGCGACCTATTACAAATGGAAATCGAAGTACGGCGGGATGCAGGCATCGGACATCAAGCGACTGCGTGAACTCGAGGACGAGAATCGGCGCCTGAAGAAGATGTACGCGGAACTGTCACTCGAACACGTGATGCTGAAAGAGGTGCTCACAAAAAAGCTGTAAAGCCGGCGATTAAGAGACGGCTGATTGCCGGTTTGTGTGAGCAGTTCAAAACGAGTGAAAGGCAGGCATGTAAAGCTCTGGAGCTGCGCAGATCAGTTTATCGTTATCGGCCGCAGCCGAATCGCGATGGCGAGATTATCAAGCTGCTGTTGGAGCTAGCGCATGGTCGGCCGGAGCAAGGGTTTGGGAAGTTGTTCAGACGATTGCGGCGACAGGGCCATGGGTGGAACCACAAACGAGTTTATCGCGTGTATTGCGCGCTGAAATTGAACAAACGACGCAAAGGCAAGCGGCGTTTGCCGACGAGAAATCCGGCGCCGCTGCAGGTGAGTCAAATGATGAATGAGTGCTGGTCTGCCGACTTCATGAGTGATGCGCTCTGGGATGGTCCGCGCTTTCGCACCTTCAACGTGATTGATGACTGCAATCGCGAAGCGCTGGCGATCGTCATCGACTTCAACTTGCCGGCGGCGCGGGTCGTGCGCGAGCTTGACCAGATAGCCGCTCATCGCGGCTATCCGCTCAAGCTCAGAATCGATAATGGTCCTGAACTCATCTCTTTGGCTCTAGCCGAATGGGCCGAGCAACATGACGTGACTTTGGAGTTCATCAAACCAGGCAAGCCGATGCAGAACGGCTTTATCGAGAGATTCAATCGCAGCTACCGTGAAGCGGTGCTCGACATGTTCGTGTTTCAAAACCTGGAAGAAGTTCGTGAGCAAACTGAAACGTGGCTGCGGGAGTACAACGAAGAGCGGCCACATGAAGCTCTGGGACACCTGACGCCCAGAGAATATCCGTTAACCCAAACTGCGGAAGTCTCTACTTATGACTGGTCCTAAATTAGGGAGGGTTACAAA
>DASQYL010000257.1:0-3613 GCA_035639235.1 Pyrinomonadaceae bacterium
CCCATCCTAATGTCATCCGACGGTGGCGTCTACTTCAACACACGCAACACAAGTCCAGCGTGCCAGACACCCGCGTGGGAACAGCCGAATGTGACGCCTCACGGACTCTGGTTATTCGGCATGGATGGTGCGAACATCCCGAACGATCCAATGGCTGAGAACCTTTACTTTGGGGCGCAGGATGATGGCACTTTTGCGACCAGCAATGCGGGAGCTTCGACTCCGAGTTGGACCAACGTCGATTGCTGTGACTCGTTCGATTTTGCGGCTAACCCCGGACGGGTTCTGTATACCATGTGCTGTTTCAATCCGGGCGGCAATTTTCTTTTTTCACGTGGTAACGGATTAAGTGGAGGTGGTCAAGTCAATACACCGCCAGGCGGTCTGGCGGGTTTCCGGTTCCCGGATGTAATCGACAAGTTTGGTTCTGATCGATACGTGGCCGTTGGCGGTAATGGCACTTTCATTAGCATCACGGCGGCTATCAACTGGGCTACGCAATTGGGCGCGGCCACATCGCCGGTAAACGCCTGCAGCGTTCAAGCTTCGGGCCCGTTTAATAACCCGACATTCATAGTTCAGGCTGGCACTTGTTCAGGATCGAGCCAGGACCGGTTGTTCCGCTACGTGGGCACCACTGCCAATGGAAACTGGCAACAAATAAACCCGCCGGGCGGTGTTGGCGGATTTGGAATTTTCGCAGTTGATCAAAATAACCCTAACCGGATCCTGGCTTCGCACTTAAGAGCCGCAGGACCTGAAATGGTTATCACAACGGACGGCGGCACGAACTGGAGCACGATGCCGCTGCTCGACGCACTGATGACTGGCAATGGAAATTTTCGCTATCAGAATTCGCGCGGACCAACGAACTTTACCGGATTCGGCGGCTACGTGCAGCCGACGTTGGTCGCTTTCGATCCAAACGATGCCAATACGTTGCTCGCCGGAGGTTCCGACTCCGGCATCTTTTTGTCCCGAAACAACGGAACCTCCTGGACCACCGTCACCAATAACTCTGGCCCTCCACAGAATCCGGTTATACCTCGACCGCACTTCGCTTATTTCGATCGTGAGTGCGGTAACTTCAATATCTACATCGGCACTCAGGGTCGCGGTGTTTGGCGAATTAGATACCTGGATCCTGACCGCGATCGCCTTAAAGAGTGTCTGAGTAATTGTGCGGCGATCTTCGATAATTGCGTCAGCAAGGGCGGGAGGCCGGGTAATCCGACTGAGGCGCAATGCGAACAATTCTTTTTGCAGTGTCGACACCGATGTCAAGCCTGTCCCTGACGTCGATTGAAACCCGGCCAAGGGCTTGAAAAAATCGCCTCTCCGAGGTCCGTCAGCTCGGAGAGGCGTTCAAGTGGGGCGAGAGAACTCGCCGTTTACGTCGGGTTAATTGTTCACTGCTTCAACACCTGCGTGGTGATCGATTTGAGCAGCGGGTTGTACGTCAAGCTATAAAGCATCGATGTCACGTTCGTGCCACTCGAACCCGATCCGCCGCCGCCGCTGCTGCCGCCCGACGATGAACCGCCGGATGACATCGCACCCAGCGTGGCCCGATCCAAATTCCCGATCACATTGAACGTTACCGTGAACGCTTCGTTGTTCGGGTTATTGAATTTCAACGTGCGCGCGGCGCACGTTTCGTTAGCGGTGAGCGCGTTGTCCGTGCCGAGCTTTGTGCTGTAATCCCACGATGCGCCGGCGGCGGTTTGGCCGTTATCGGCGTTAGCGACGGTGACCTTGCCGCTGGCCGATGTGATACTCGCGACTTGCAGACTCATCGGCGCGTAAATCGTCGCGGACGAGATGTTCTTCATCGTGATGTCGTATTGACTGACACCCAAGGACGACTTCGCGTTTGCCGCTGCCAGACTCACCATTGAAGTGACAGATTGCGCGACGGTCGCGGAGACGGTGTACGAAACAGACACGACCGTCGATGATTGTCCGTTGACACGTTGCCGCACGTAAGCCGTGTGCGGTCCGGCAACCAGATCGCCGCCACTCAAAGTAAGTGACCACGTGTTCGCATTAATCACATCGCCGAGCGATGCAGTTCGTGGAGATGTAAAGTTCGGATCGTCGATCGAAACTTCGACCGTGCCGTTGAACTGCGGACCACCGTCGCCGATGGTGTAACTCAACGCGCCCGCGGCGTCGACTTGAATCGGCAGGCTGGTCGGGTTAGCCGTGCCCGAACCCGTCGAGCGCGTGAGTGGACCACGCTCGGTCATCGAGTAGCCGGTTATGCTCGTGAAGACCGTGCCGTTTGCCGGATTGCCCAGCACCGACTTCGGCACCTTCATCGTGATCGTTCCCGGCGCCGTGCCACTCATCGATCCTTGCACCGAAAGCGAATTGTTCAGATCGGGATTGTAAGTAATATATTTCTTCGCCGTCGGCGTATTGATCGATCCCAGCCCGCCGGTCAGGTAACGCGCGACTCCCGCGCGCACTTCGGCGCCGACCCAGTACACGTTATTGCCCGAGTGCATCTGCGTCAGATACAGCACGCCGTCACCGCCTGATTGCGCGGGCGCTGCCGCCAACGAGGTCGTCGTCAGATCGGCAACCTGCATCGTGACGGTTAACGAAGTAGAGTCATCGCTCAACGAAACCGACTTCAGATCGAGCGCCGGAATGTTTGCGCCGATCACCTGACCATGGTCCGGGAAGTTCGCATCGCCGTTTTCGTCGCGATCGAAATTCTTCGGCGTGAGCGTCTGCGTGCCGCTCAACGTCATCGAGGCAGTGTTGATGTTGGCTCCGGCTGCCGGCGTCGAGATACTGACACCACCGTTCGCCGCGTCAAGAGAAGCCACCGAATTGAATAGGCTCGCGCCGCCAATCTGCCGCGCGACCATCACGTACGGCGCCGGCAATTGGTTCGAGCTGTCGTTGTAAGTGATGTAGGCCGCGCCCTTCGAATCGATGTCGATCGATGGGAACTCGGCGAAGCTGCGATCGCGCGGCGTGCCTTCGAGCGTGCTGACGTCGCAGTTAAGACCGTCGAGACAGATCTCGCCCGAGTGGATTGTGTTCTCGTTCACCTTGTTGGTGGTAAAGCTCGGCGCGCCGCTCAGCGCATCGAGTGCCTGGGCCATATGAATATCCCAGCGCGCGTTCGCGTCATTGGCGCCGAACGAGTGATACCAGGCGATATCGACACGTCCGGGATCGCCGGCGACGATCCACGGCATGATGTTCATGCCGGTCATCGAAGCTGGACTGGCTACTGCGGGCGCCGTCCAGTGATTGCCGCGATCGGTCGAGGCGGCCAAGGAAATCTTCGAACCGTCAGACCACACCGCGTACAGATTGCCGGCTTTATCGATTGCCATGACCGGGAATTCGGTTGCGACACTCGAACTGCCCGGCGTCGGAATGATTAGATCGTCGACGATCAGCGGCGAGCCGTCATTGAGATCGGTGATGCGCATCAACTTGAGCGTGCGGCCGCTGTAGTAAATCTGGTACAGCAGAATCGCCTGTCGCTGAACGCCATTCACTGTCACTGTGCGCAGTTGCTTATCGACTTCGAGTGGACCCGATTGCGTGACGTTGCCGATGATGCGGCCACCGTCCCAATGCTGTCCGC
>DASQYL010000258.1:0-15129 GCA_035639235.1 Pyrinomonadaceae bacterium
CACCGCCGTACACCTGGCTGATCACAATGCTCGACGAGAGGGCCGCGACTCTCTTCCGGGTGGCGGCGACCTTGAAAGCAATGCCGCCGCACAAACTCGTAGCGAACAGCACCAGCAGCAGCCTTGGGTAAAGCAAACTAAACCTCATCCAGCAGAACAGACTTCGAATTTCGTTTGGTGGGGACGTCAATTATTAGTGAGAGATCGCGAACTTTGATCGCCGCGGCGTCGTCGTGGCTCAACTAGGCCATCCAGTGAGAGTTGATCGCCGGCGAGCGATGAGATGTGGTCGGGACGACCGCAAACTAAGATTACACTGGGGTTAATCGATTTGCAAGAAACGCGGTTTATGGTGGGCCAAATCTCTGCCGGTATTCTGTCGATGAAATGAATGCCTTGACCATTTCGGCGGCGAGGTAGTTGCCGTTGAACTGATTCAGCTTGCTCAGCCAGAAGTTGTAGCCCGAATAATCGAGCGTCGCTTCGGGCGGATCGTATGGATTGCGCTGCAAGTATCCGAAGTACTGCATCAGCACGAATGCTTCGTTCTTGAGTTTGGCGTCGACTGAACTGCTATCAGCCACGCTGCGCAAGGCCGCCGCCCGACCTGCATCACCACCGCCGGCGTTATTGAATGCAGTGATCGCGGCAGAAGTTTCCGCCGCCGTTGGCGAGGCGCCGGTGTTTGCGAATAGTGAGTTGACATAGGTCGCTGCATCCTGGCTCCCGTGCGCTGTTTGAAACCCCGAGCGTTGCACGAAAGCAAGTGCAAACGCCTGTTTGTTCGTTTCGAGCTGCGGCTGCCAATTGCCCTGCCCGACGATGACTTGCGCGGGCGTCGTTTGAATTTGCTGAGTATCGGCGATGAACGGCGCGCGCGTAACCGCTACCGGTTTGCCGGCGAGATTGCCGAAGGCCGCCTTGTACATCTTGTAGACCAGATTACCCGTCTGCTGAAACTCGATTGAAAGGAAGAATGCACCAGAGGCGTTGATGCGTTTGACTTGGATGCACTGTGGGTCGGCGCCACAAGAGGTGATCGAGCCGGTCCAAAAATCCCAACCGGATTGATCGGGTTGCCGATTCAAAAAATCGAGATATTGCTGCTTCACGAAGAAACTGGCCTCATCGATTGGGTTTCCCGCCTCGTAAGCACCAATGTCAACAGTGCCGTTGAAAATGCGCGCAAATCCTGCGCCCCGCTGGTCCGACGTTAGGGCACTGCCGTTCTGGTCAACCGCGACGGGGTTATTGCCCGCATTGATTGCCGGACTGCCCACCAGGAGTGCATGCGTCATGGTTGGACCACCATTGTAGGTGAGCGGACCAAGGAGCGCATTGACGTTGGTGATGCTGTGGCTAATCGGGCCGTTAAGCGTACCCCCTGATAGATTCGTAATTAAGTTATAGTCATCTGAGGTCAGCGTACCGAAGACGTCAGCACCTGCATTGGCATCGGCGTTGCTATTATTTGCGATGATAGTATTTCGCACCTTTGTTGAAGGACTATTTCCCGGCTCGGCAGTGACACCTCCGCCTCGGCCTCCGGCGCCTGTCCGGTTACTCGCAATCGTCGTATTGACTAGAACGACATTGCCCACCAAAACTTCGATGCCCCCACCATCGGGGTGAGCATTTCCGCTCAGTACATCACCAGTATTGTTTCCACTGATAGTGCTATTGATAATGGCCATACCAAGTCCAGAGTTGAAAACCCCTCCGCCGGCACCTGGGTTTAGGGTGCCAGAGCCGACTGTTTGATTTCCGGTTATGGCGCAATTTACGATGGTCAGGGCCGCCGGTGTGATGCCGCTTCCATTCCCATTCATGATTCCGCCGCCACCAGATCCCATCGACTGGTTTCCCATAATCGCACTGTTGGTGAGGACCAACGTTCCCTCATTGTGAATGGCGCCACCGCCCTGGCCCATCTGCGCAAATCCGTTCTTAATTGTGAGGCCTGACATGTTGACCTTAAAGTTGGCATTGATCCAAAAGATGCCGAACGGAGATGCGCCTGAAGCGGGACGCTGCACGGTCAGAACATTAGCGCCGGGCCCGTTGAGGTTTATATTGTGGTTTATGAAGGGTAACGGGCTGAAGATATCGATAAATCCAGTCAAGCCGCTAAAGTTGAAATCAATGGCTCCACACGAAGATAACGCGTTTGCCTGCTGAATGGCCGCCCGCAACGTACAGACGCCGCCGCTTGTGAGACACAGACCATCAGAGAGATTTGCATCCCCCGCGTCGCCATTGTTATTTATAACGAACGCAGACGAACAAGGGATCGGTGTTGGCGTCGGCGTCGGCGTGGGTGTCGGCGTAGGCGTCGGGGTTGGTGTCGGAGTGGGCGTGCCGCCGCAACTAGTCCAATTAAGTTTGACTGTTCCGGTATCGCCGCCCCAACCGTCGACCGCAATCGAATAGACGGTTCCGCTTGTCGCATTGAAAGTGACGGTGCTGGTGATAATGACGCCATTTTGCACGTCGTCATTGAAGACAATCCTCGTCAGCCCGCCGAGGCTGTTGCCGGTATAGACGGCGAGGATCGTATCGAAGTCGCTGCCCGCCGTGGTAATCGTCGTGCTCCCCGATGAGGGAGCTTGCCATTGATACCAGACTGTATGACTCGGGCTCAGTGAACTTGAATCGGACGGATCGTGACTCGGCTCGCCACTCTCTTTGGTTGCGCCAAACGTGCTTCCGCCGACGGCGCCCGAACATCCGCTTATTACTTGCGCATTAGCGAAGTTGTCATTGGCGGGCGGCGGAGGCGGCGGTGGCGGTGGCGGTGGCGCAACGTTATTCGTCATATTGTATCCAAACGAACCTAACGCCAGCGTATCGTTGCTTGTGATGGTGCGGCGACAACCGTTGCTGATCGCCGGGTCCATGATTCCGATGTAGGAGCCGGAGCCGGCGCAACCAAACATATGTTTCCAGTGACTCGATTGCCAACCGTCGCCGCCATTTGAAGTCGAACCGCTTGGGCCACCTGTCGATAGTCCTATTTCAGAATTACCCGGAATGAAATCGAATTGTAGCGGATCGGGCGAGCCGCCGATGGTCATGATGCGTTGCGCGGTCGTAAACGTGGACGACGTGGTGCCGGTGCGAAAGCGATAAAGATCCCAAATGTCAGGCTTCGCAATGTTCAGGCCCGCATCGGAATCAAAGCCCAACGCGTGACCAATTTCGTGCGTCGCGACTGCTTCGAAATCTACTGCATTCGCAGCAATGCCGTCACTCGGATCGAAATCGAACGGGCCGGCGCCCGAATTGAAAGCGATCTGCGCTGCGGCGTCGGCCGATTGAGCGGTGGCTGGCAACAATCCAATCGCGCGCGCGATTGAGTCCTGAACATCGACAGAGCTGGCGTTGCCGAGATCCGTCGGCACGGTTGTGGTCGGCAAAGCGCCAAAGATCGCTTGCTTGGCGGCGCTCCCCTCGCCGGTTGCTTCAGCATTCAAGTTTGCGCGAACGGATTGATACGGATAACCCGAACTGGGCGAGCCAGTGGAACCGAGCACATTCGCCGGCCAGGGTTGACCAAAGTCAGTGCTTCCAAAATCGACATCGACGTAGATCGTGATCGGCGACATGATCACGTTTTCCCAATTCTGTGCGGCGCGATTGAAAGCGTTCGTTGCGGCAGCATTCGACTGAAGTTGCTGCGTCGCCCGCAAAATGATAACGAGACCGGCCGAGTCCGGAGCTTGGACACCCGCCGACTTGTCGAACCCGAGATGGTTGATTTGGCGGAGACCTTGCGTTGAAAGATCGGCGCCTTCACGTTGTTTGATTTCGTCAGCCGTAGCTTCGCGGCAAGCGATCTCTCCTGATTCGTTTCGGTAAACTGTGAACTCACGCCGGCGCGACTTCGTACCATCGGCAGTCTGGATTTCCTGAGATAAGACCGGAACTGGTCCTGCGGAACGATTTCGATTCGCGTGGTAGGCCTGTTCGAGCAAACGATCGTTCGAAACTTGAGCGACTGGGGATAAAGCAGCTCGGTGCGAAGCGATCGCAGTGCCTGCGATCAGAATCGCGAGCACGCTCAGGGTGATAAAGCGGCGGCGATGAAAATTCATAAAGCTATTGAACCTGCGATCGGGGTACGGCAATGTGAGCCAGTAGCGGAAATCTTGGATCCTGGCCGCGCGGCTGACTCAATGAGGCACTTTCGGAAAATGCGAAGACTGAGCGACGGATCGTCTCGCCAAGCTAAATTTATCACAATTTGATTCAGCGCAAGACGAAGCTTAAACCCGACGAGCATAAGTTGCGCTTACGGGCCAAAACGTTGCCGGTACTCGCTCGAGGAAATGAAGGCTTTGACCATTTCGGCGGCGATGAAGTCGCCGTTGAATTGATTTAGCTTACCGAGCCAGAAATTGAAGCCGGAATAATCGAGCGTCGCCTCAGGCGGATCGTAAGGATTTCTTTGCAGATAACCGAAATACTGCATCAGCACGAAAGCTTCATTCTTTAGTTTGGCGTCGACTGAAGTGCTCTCGGCCACGCTGCGTAAAGCAGCAGCCCGAGCCGCGTCACCACCGCCGGCATTATTGAAAGCCGCAATCGCCGTTGATGTTTCTGCTGCAGTTGGTGAGGCTCCGGTGTTTGCAAATAGCGCGCTGACATAAGTCGCCGCGTCTTGGCTCGCGTGCGCGGTTTGGAAAGCAGCACGCTGCACGAACGCCAACGCGAACGCCTGCTTGTTAGTTTCGAGTTGCGCCTGCCAATTGCCCTGGTTGACAATGACTTGCGCCGGCGTGGTTTGGATTTGCCGCGTGTCAGCAATGAACGGCGCGCGATCAACGGCCACGGGTTTGCTCGGCAGGTTGCCCAACCCAGCCTTGTACATCTTGTAAACCAAATTCCCGGTCTGCTGGAATTCGATCGAGATGAAGAACGCGCCAGAGGTATTGACGCGCTTGACTTCAATGCACGCCGCATCGTTGCCGCAGGAGGTAATTTGCTGCGTCCAAAAATCCCAACCGGATTGATCCGGTTGGCGATTCAGGAAATCAAGATACTGCTGCTTCACAAAGAAGTCAGGTTGATCGATGGGATTTATCGGCGTCGCTGGTGATTCGAACGCGCCAATGTCGACCGTGCCATTGATGATTCGACTGAAGCCGACACCGCGCTGGTCGGTTGTTAACGTATTGCCGTTCTGATCGATCGCGAGCGCATTGCTGCCGGCGTTGATAGCCGGACTGCCAACAAGCAGTGCATGCGTCATCGTCGGGCCGCCGTTAGAGAATAACCCACCAAGCTTAGGGTCTACCACGCCCACTTGATTAGCATTCGTACCGTTCGTCAATCCGCCCGAACCGCCGATACCGATTAGGTTAAAAGAGCTCACACCAGCGATTGCACCGTTGATATCATCCGCTGTCCCGCTCGATCCAACGCCGCTGAAATTACCTGCAACGATCGAATTCCTCAGAGTCATAGTGCCGAAAGAGTTATTGATCCCGCCGCCAAGGTCAGCGCCGTGGTTGTCAGAATCAGAGTGATTGTTGGCAATCGTAACATTGACCAAATTGACAATGCCGTTATTGACTTGCCGAATTCCTCCGCCACTCCCTGTCGATGTATTGCCAGAGATGGTCGTGTTTATCGCGGTGAGGCCGCCTCCTTCGACATCAATGCCGCCTCCGAAACCCAGGCCAGAATTATTTGCAATCAGACAATTAACCATCGTGACAACACCTCCAACAACGACGCCCACCGACTGGTTGTTACTGATTTCAACATTCATCAGGGTAGTGCTGCTCTGGACACTCTGAAAGCCTGTCCCTAAGTTTCCGCGGATTGACCCGCCATTCATTGTGATGGGTCCGTATTGAAGAATTCCGGCGCCTACGCCGTTGTTCGCTCCGTTCCCTTGACCTGGCTGCATCCCGCCGATATTGCAGTTGTTGAGCGTCAAAGGACCTATGCTGAACAACCCGCCACCACCTCCGTCAACATGATTGTTACCATAAAGATTGCAGTCGGTAAGTGTAAGTGTCCCTCGATTTGAGATTCCACCACCGCTCTCGTTCGCGACTAGGTTGCCGTTGGAAATCGTGAGGCCTGAGATTATCGCGGTAGTGAATTGCGGAATCGTGAATATTCGAAACGTTGCAGTGCCCGCCGCAGTGCTGCGCATCACTGTCAGCTGGTTTGGACCCGGGCCAATGATGTTAACATCGTGAGACATATCGGGAAGCGCCGTATTCAAAACTACCGTACCTCTAATTGCAGCAAGACTGACAGTCACCATGCCGCATCCTTGGGTCGCATTCGCCTCCTGGATGGCCGCACGGAGAGTGCAAGTGCTGTTTGCGGTAGCGCATGATCCATTCCCCGGCGTAATGTCAACTCCATCGCCGTTATCGTTGACGGTTAAAACCGTACGGCAAGGCGTCGGCGTGGGCGTGGGCGTGGGCGTGCCGCCACATCCATTCCAGTTCAGCTTGACTGTTCCGGTATCGCCGCCCCATCCATCCACCGCAATCCAATAGAGGGTATTTGAGGTTGCGCTGAAAGTAACTCGACTAGTAGCGAGGCCACTATTCTCGTCGTCATTGAAGACAATTCGAGCCAGCGAATTCACGGTTGTTCCGGTATAGACCGCAAGAATCGTATCGAAGTCGCTGCCGTTCGTGGTGATCGTGGTGCTGCCGGACGAAGGCGCTTGCCATTGGTACCAAATTGTATGACTCGGACTGAGCGAACTTGAATCAGTTGGATCATGACTGGGTTCGCCACCTTCGCTAGTCGCACCGAAGGTGGATCCGGTCACACTCCCGCCACATCCAGTTAACACCTGTGCGTTACCGAAGTTATCATTTGCTGGGGGCGTCGACGGTGGAGGCGGCGGTGGCGGCGCGTTATTGTTCGTCAGATTGTATCCGAATGAGGTTAGTGCAAGCGTATCGTTGGCCGTGATTGTTCGCCGGCAGCCATTGGAAATCGCCGGGTCCATGATCCCGATGTAGCCACCGCAAGTCGAGACATGTTTCCAGTGACTCGATTGCCAACCGTCGCCGCCATTTGTAGTCGAACCGGTGGAACCGCCGGTCGACAATCCCAACTCGGCGTTGCCGGGGATGAAATCGAATTGCAGCGGATCAGGCGAGCCACCGATGGTTAAGACGCGTTGCGCCGTTGGAAAAGTCCCGGTGGTGGTGCCAGTGCGGAATCGATAAAGATCCCAGACTGACGGCTTGGGAATATTGAGTCCGCTGTCCGAAGTGAATCCCAGCGCATGGCCAATCTCGTGCGTCGCCACCGCATCAAAATCGATCGCGTTACTCGTGATGCCGTCGCTCGGATCGAAATCAAAAGTAAAGTTCGAATTGAACGCAATCCTCGCCGCGCTGTCGGTAGACGGCGCCGTCGCCGGCAATAATCCAATCGCCCGCGCGATCGAATCTGAAACGCTAATGCCGCTGGCATCACCGAGATCAGTTGGGACGGTGTTCGCAGGTAACGAATTAAATATCGCCTGCTTGGTCGCGTTGCCTTCGCCGCCGGCTTCGGCTACGAGGTTGGTACGCACAGATTGATATGCATAGGATGAGCCCGGCGTAGACGTTGCACCCAACACGCCCGATGGGAACGGTTGCCCGAACGCACTGGTCCCGAAATCTACATCGATGTAGATCGTGATCGGCGACATGATCACGTTTTCCCAATTCTGCGCGGCGCGATTGAACGCCGCCGTCGCCGTCGCATTCTGTTGTAACTGTTGCGTCGCGCGCAGAATGATCACGAGGCCCGTTGCTTCAGGAGCTTGCGCTCCCGCACTCTTGTCAAATTCCGGATGGTTGATTTGGCGAAGCCCGAGCTTAGAAAGGTCGATGTTTTCACGCTGTTTGATTTCGTCGCGGGTCGCCTCGCGACAGACGATCTCACTCGCTTCGTTTCGGTAAACAGTGAATTCTCGCCGCGCTGGTTTTGGCGCAGCTTGAGTTTCGTCCGCGTCGTTTGGGCTGCGACGCACAACGAATAATGACTTAGTTCTCCCATCCGTTCTAGCTGGCTGCGGCTGGAGCGAGACTCGCTCTTCGGTCTTGGAAGCCTTGTTGCGTGAGGCAATTGCAGCACCAACTGCGAAGGTGGTCAGTACGACCGCGGTTACGATGAGGCGGTGGCGAAAGATCATGAAACTACACCGTTGAGATTTGTGAAGGTATCCGGCGAATTATTAAGACTTCAGAAAAAGATTAATGTGAATGCGATCACATACGTCGTCGGGTGGCGACAGATTTCCGGGCAAGACCAGCACGCGTCTCGGCCGCCACTAACCGGTGATTGACGCCGGCATGATGAAAATGACAGATCGCCACCGCCAACGCGTCAGCGGCATCGTGTGGTTCGGGAACGGTCGTCAGCGACAGTAACACGCGCACCATCTGCTGCACCTGTTGCTTTTCGGCATTTCCATATCCAACCACGCTTTGCTTTACCAGCCGCGGTGAATATTCGCCAATGTCCAACGACGCTTTTTCAGCGACGAGCAATACCACGCCACGCACCTGACCCAATTTCAAAGTCACTTTGGGATTAACTGAATAGAAAGCCTCTTCGATCGCGCACGCATCAGGACACAGGCGATCGATTATTTCCTCCAACGCGCGATTGATCTTCAAGAGCCGTGAAGAAAAACTTTGAGAAGCAGAGAGCTTGATCGACCCGAATTCGATCAGATGATAGCGTTGGCCACCGCTATCGCCTTCGACCACGCCCCAACCTGTGGTCTCGCTGCCGGGGTCGATGCCTAATACTCTCACAGCCGGAATCTAACACAGGCGCTTACGACTGTCAGTAATTTTGAAATCAAAACGCGAGCCTAGGAACCGTTATGACCAAGGAGACGGAGAATCTCGGGACGATCCTTGCTGAGCAAATCGACCGCGCTGCGAAGACGACTGAGTTCCCCTTCGACATGCTCAAAGCGAGACACGAGACTGTGTTCCATCGAGTCCTACCGCAGATTAACTTGTTCGATGTCACCACGGATGGCTGTTCCTTGGGCTTCGATTTTTGCATCGAGGCGTGCAATGTCAGATTTCGTCGCCATTTGATCACGGAGCGTCGCCATTTGATCACGCAGCGTCTCGACGGTGCTGGCGATAAAACCAATTAGGTTTTCGTTCGACTCGGCCACTGATTTGGAGGTTATCATTTTCGTCAACGCAAATTATTTGGAGCGCGCTTTTCCTAACTTCACGCTGCCGCCATGTCGGCTTCGCTGATATCGAAATTCGCGGAAACCTTCTGCACGTCGTCGTGATCTTCGAGCGCTTCCATCAGTTTGACCATTTGGTTGGCTTGCGAGCCTTCGAGCTTGATGTAATTCTGCGGAACCATCTCGACTTCGGCGACTTGGGGAGTTACGCCCGCTTGTTTGATTGCGGTCTGCACTGATTCAAATGAATCTGGTGAAGTGATGATCTCCCAATTGTCTTCGTCGTCGCGAATATCTTCAGCGCCGGCTTCGATCGCCAGATCGAAAAGTTCGTCTTCCGTTTTCGCCGCTTTGTCGACGACCAGATAACCCTTCTTATCGAACATCCAACCGACCGAACCCGACTCGCCGAGGTTGCCGCCATTCTTTGAAAAGATGTGTCGGATTTCGGCGACCGTGCGGTTGCGATTGTCGGTCATTGCCTGAATTAATAACGCGACGCCGCCCGGACCGTAACCTTCGTAAGTGATCTCTTCGTAGTTGACGCCTTCTTCTTCGCCGGTGCCGCGGCGAATCGCGCGGTCGATGGTGTCGTTCGGCATGTTGCCGGCCTTGGCATCGGCGATCGCCTTGCGAAGTCGCGCATTCGCGTCCGGATCGCCGCCGCCCGTGCGCGCCGCGACGGTCAACTCTTTGATGAACTTAGTGAAAAGCTTGCCGCGCTTGGCGTCGAGCGCGCCTTTCTTGTGCTTAATAGAATGCCACTTCGAATGTCCGGACATTGGAGAATTGGGTCCTTACTGCGAATTTCGATTGGTAAATTAGCTCGCAACTATAGCACAGCCCTTTACTCGCACGCAGCACACTTAACTCGACAAAAAATCGGGCGACGCCTGAACCAGCGCGTCGCCGTTTAGAATCAATCTGCTTTTGATTGAGTAAGTTACTTCGCGTTGCCGGGCTTGCCAATCAAGGTGTTGTTGATGGCCAGGTTATCCAGATACACGAAGCCAGGGCCTTCATTCGTCCCTTCATCGAACACCACATCGATGGCGGCGATTTGCGCGACGCCGAATCCAGGCCATGCGGATACGCCGTCCGCGGGAAAAGCATCCGCGTTCGTAAAACGAACTCGCGTCCAGCCCGGATAAGCCAACAACGGCGTGTGTGTACCGTAAGCGCAGCCGAAGAAGAAATAAAAGTTTCCACCGCCGGCCAGCGTGACATTGTAGCGAGGAGCACCGGCGCCGCAATGGCCATCATCGCGATAATCAAAACCCAGCGTCGAAAGGGTGATGCCGTTGACGCCTTTGATGCTCGCGCCTGACGCGGCCAGCGCGGCAGTTGGACCGAACTTTGTCAGATACAAAGCGTGATTGGAACCGCCGGCGTCGGGCAATCCGGCGCCCGGTTGCCACTGAGATACCGAAATGCCCAAGTGACCTGGATCGTAAACCCACGTTTGCGCCACAAAACCACTCTGCGCAGCCGCAGCACTGAAGACGACGATAAGCAGAGCTACCGCTAAAGACAGTTGCAGAACGAATCTTTTCATTAACTTACCTCCGTTAGATTGTAGAAGTTGTTCTTGCGTTACTCACCGCACGGAGTAGGGGCAAGAGTTATTTTTGGGAGACGAAAAATAGTGCCGATCGAGTCGGAAGTCAAGCAGCAGCCCGCAATTATGGCAACGCCGTATCACTTTAACTTGTCATATTCTTGACGAGCCGCCACGAGCATCGACAGGTTCGCGTCTGCACCCTGCCAGAGCGTGAAGAAGTCCTGGTACGCAGTGCGCGCCGCTGCGTTATCTCCATTCAAAGCTTGAGCACGCGCGGCTCCAAGCTGGGCCAACACATAGAGAGGCGAAGTCGGATACCAACCACGATGATCGAGAATCGTTTTGAATTCCGCCGCTGCTTGCGTGCCGTCCTTAAGTTTTAAGTAAGCCTCGCCGCGCAAGTATTGGGGCCAGAAGTCACCGAACGGCTCGTACCGGCGAGTGCTCCCGAGTAACTGGACTGCCTGGGCGGCGTTACCTTTGCTCAACTCTGTTTGCGCGCGAATGATCGGCAGCCAGGTGGAATTCAAGAGTGTATCGAGTTGAAAGCTTTTGGTGAGTTCATCTGCAAGCATTTGCGCCGGCGCGGCCAGGCCACATCGCGCATATGCATTTGCCGCGCCGATAAGATTGGCCTGTTCGCGGGACAGAGCCAAAGCCGCTTTGACTTCTGCCGATGCCCGCGTGCAATTTTCAAACGTGGCATTGCGCACAGCCTCTGCCAACAACATCTGAGCGATCGTCTCCTTGCTGTCACCATTTCGATTCATGGCAATAGCGCGATCGGTCCATTGATCTGCTTGCAGCGGTTGCCCCTGAAACGCCGCCACTTGCGCCTGCCAATTCAACGCGTTCTCAGCATTTCGCGGATTCTCATTGGCCCAGTCGATCTGTTGCTTCATCAACTCCGCGTCGTGTTGCAGAAATCCAAGCTGATAAAGCCGCGCGTGCATGTTCGCGCTCTCCAATCCTAGTTGCTGGGCTTTGAGCAAAACGTTTTTCGCTTCATCGAATCTGTTCAATTCAATAAAGGCCACACCCAGGTTCACATAGGCACGCGCATCATTCGGATTCAGCTCGATCGCCTTGTTACCTTCGTTGACCGCGAGTTCAAACGGCCCCGTGATCGTGTAGCGGCTGCACAGCAGATTCAGCGGCTCCCAATCATGCGGGTAAGTAAGTTTCCATTTCTCCAGCTCCTCGATCTGCAGTTCCCATTGTCCGGTGACGCCGCCGTAATAATGCGAAGTGATGAAGAATTTCTCGCGTTCACTCACGCGATCACGCAGTTCGTTCGCTTTTGTAAATTCGGCGCGCGAAGCCTCGAGCTGTCGCAGCGTATTAAAACAGGAGGCGAGCCTGGCATGTGCGATCGCAAAATTCGGATCGATCTTAATCGCTGCCTGATAGAAAGGAATCGCCCGGCCGTAATCGGCCCGCGAGTGGAGTTGCATGCCCAATGAATATTGGCGCAGCGCATCGAGAGAAGACGTGGTTACATTTTCAATCGGCGCATCGAACGCTTTGATTGAACCAAGCGACTCACCCAGCTTCTCACGCAAACGCGAAGCCGCCGGACCCAACTCCTTCAGCACCTGCTCCTTACCCTGAACTTCAAATTGCTCGCTCGCGATCATGTCGCCGGTCTGCGAGTTCACAGCTTCGAGCAGCACGACGTAACGCGACCCAACGGCGGAGATCGATCCCAGCAGCATCGCCTTGATGCTCTGTCGCGCGCAAATTGTTTTGCCGATATCGCGAGTGATGCGCGCGTCTTGAGGAACGTTCATGAACCTCAACTGCTCACGCACGCGCTCTTCGGAAAAAATATTCAGGAACGGCGATTGCGCCAGTTGGACTGCGAGCGCCTGCTTCAGCGTATCGTCAAAGAGCGGATCGCCCGTGGTATTGGTGAAATCAGCCAGCAGGATCGTGTCCTTTTCTGTCAGTACAGTTTTCCGGTGACGGACTGAGAAGTAAACGATCGCCGCAGCCGCAATGACTACGACTCCCGCAGTCACGGCAAACGCAATTTTGTGACGTTTGATTTCCGTGACGACATATTCGACGCTGGACGCACGCGTCTGCGTCGCGCTCGCCAAACCCGAAGTTGAAAGAGCGGGCGCGGCCGTAGTTTGTGTACTGAGGCTCGGCGGTGTAGTTCCGTGAATTTCAGTGTCGGCCAGGCGGCCGAAAGCGGAAACACTCTCCGGACCCATCGACCTTTCCAGTTCGCTATGAAATTCGATTCGTTGCTTGAGCTTCCTTAAATCCGAGAGCAGTTCCTTAATTGTTTGATAACGCTCGTCGACGTCTTTGCGCAGCGCTTTCAAAACGATCCATTCAAATTCCGGCGGCGCGTTGGGTACGAAGCGCGCGACCGGCGCCGGATCATTCTTGGCAATCGCGACGATCACGTCGGTCTTGGTTTCGCCGTGAAACGGCGCGCGCCCGGTCGCCATTTCATAAAGCACCACACCCAGACTCCAAATGTCCGTGCGCGCATCAACGGGCTTGCCGCGTGCTTGTTCGGGCGACATGTACTGCGACGTTCCGAGCACCATGCCGGCGTCTGTCTGCACCAGCGCGCGCGTTACGGCTTCGGTGTCCGTGTCGTCCGCGGCCGGTTTCTCCATCAGCTTTGCGAGGCCGAAATCGAGCACCTTGACGTGGCCACTGCGGCGAATCATCACGTTCTCAGGTTTGATGTCGCGATGAATGATCGAGGCGGCGTGCGCTTCTTCGAGCGCTTCGGCGATTTGAATGCCGACGCCGAGCACTTCAGATAAATCCATCGGCGGCCCGTTGAATCGTTTGCGCAAGGTCTCGCCATCGACGTACTCCGTCGCGATGAAGTGACGGCCGGCTTCGTCACCCATCTCGTAAATCGTAATGATGTTGGGATGATTGAGGGCCGACGCGGCGTAAGCTTCCTGATCGAATCGACTGAGGCGATCGCGGTTCTGCGTCAGTTCCTGAGCGAGGAGTTTGAGCGCAACCTTGCGCCCGAGGTGCGTATCTTCGGCGAGATACACCTCGCCCATTCCGCCTGAACCCAGCTTCTCGAGGATGCGATACCGGCCGATGTTTTCAAGATCCATCTGGGGGAACTCGATTTCTAGCTTAAGTCAATCAACTGCTGACGCGTGGTTGTGTTCGGATTCGACAGCCGAATAATTTTGTTCTTTGAATTACTTCCCGAAACCAACGTCACCGATGTCCGCGGTAAGCCCAGCTTCTTCGCCAGGAACTTAATGAGTTCACGGTTCGCCGCGCCGTCGACGGGCGGCGCCGCAACTCGAATCCGCAACGCGCCGTTGTGCAGACCAACGATTTCACTTCGCGATGCGCGCGGAACGACGTGTACGTTAAAGCTGATCCCGCTGGAATCTTCTCGATACCACGTCACGTCGTTCGATAATAGTAAATGGTAAATGAAAAATCGTAAACGAAACCTTGTCAGAACCGGGAGCGGTAGCGACTGGATCGAATGGCGTCCTGCGAATTTCAACAACCCTTTACAGTTTCAAGTTTGTTCTTGATCCCGGTCGCTATCCCGATTCATCGGGATTATGACTCGCCCATCAGAAGAACTGCACCGGCCAATCGCGGAGCAGGGTGGCAGCTACGATCATCTGGCAAATCCAAACGATCACGTAAGCAACGATCGGCGAAATATCGAACATGCCGACCAAGGGAACCATTCGGCGCAGAGGCGCGAGCAGCGGCTCGGTAATCTTGACCAACAGTCGAAAAAACCTGTTCGCATAACTCGCGCCCACCCAGGAGAAAACGATCCGCACCAGGATCGCGAGCGTGTACAGTCCGAGTAATCCACACAAAACGTAGCCGATAATTCCCACCATGGCGTTTGACCGGCCGCTGCCGGTTGCATAGAGCACACCCGCGATCGTGTTCAGCACCGCGCCCGCCGTTTGCACCAACACCAGCCATGCGACGATCAAAAAGATTAGCACGATCAAGGGCGCTACTTTTGGATCGAGCCGGAACCCGCGCAGAATGGCTCGCGCAGGTAACATCACAGGATCCGTGGCGCGACGAACATTGCGCGCATGCCAACTAAAGGGATTGACTTCTGAATAATCGAAAACCGCGCGGAGGATTACGAGCACACCAGCGGCAATCACGAGGAATGCAACCGCCGTGCGAATGAAGGAGTAAATCAGTGTGATGACGTTCATGCTGTGTCCAAAGCCCGACTGTAGGGAAGTGCCAACCCAGATGACTTTTTACGGATGATGGAGTCGAGCCCGATAGCTGGCCTCTCTTACGGTCGGGCTTCCGCCACGACTCTCTCTCCGAATATCGCGGTGCCGACGCGGACGATCGTCGCGCCTTCCTCGATGGCGATTTC
>DASQYL010000259.1:0-9014 GCA_035639235.1 Pyrinomonadaceae bacterium
CGACGGCACGCAGATGAAGTACGAGGCTTTCGTCAGTGGCTGGCAGGCGACAAAGATAACGGATCGGAACGGCAATTACATTTCGATCAACTACTACACGAACACTGGTGACATCCAAAACATCACCGACACGTTGGGGCGAGTCATCACCTTCGAGTACGTCAACGGCAAGTTGAACCGGCTTCTACAAAACTGGAACGGCGGATTACACGAGTGGGCCACCTTTGGCTGGACCACCGAATGGTTCACGCCAAACTTTAGTTTAACGGCCGCGGGCGCCTATTCGGGCGTTGCCGCGCTCACGCAGGTAGGCTTGCCTGACGGGTCGTATTACACCTTCGACTACGCGGTCGCCGGACAGGTTAAAGACATCCACCGTTTCAGTAGTGACCACGTGCAACGCTCGTCGATGGCTTACGATTACACCAGCCCCACAGATGATTGCCCACGCATTTACCAAACACGAGCCTCGGTCGATCATTGGACGGGCTATAACGGTGTGCCTGCGGAGTTGACGACGCAGTTCCTGGTTTACACGAATGGTTGGTATCAGACGATCTTGCCGGACGGCACGGCCTATCAGGAGTATTACGGCAGCGGCTGGCAGAAAGGTTTGGTCCTCTCAACCGAGACCTGGGTGAGACCCGACCCAAACAGTTCTTACGCGCGGCAAAAAGTTACCGCCACGCAATGGACCCAGGACAACGAATCGGTGAGTTATCAAACGAACCCGCGAGTCAAGCAAACTGACATTTACGATGCTTCGTGGAATGACCGTCGCACCACCATTGATTACCAGGGACCGTTTGGACTGCCGGCGACTATTACCGAATTCAACGCCGACGCGTCAACGCCGCTGCGGCGCACGGTGCTGGAATATAAGACTGACAGTTACTACAACAGCCGCCGGCTGGTCGGCTTGTTGGCGACTAAGACGGTTTATGACACGAACTCGAACGTGGTCGCGCGCACCAGTTACGACTATGACGCGCAGGGTGCTATTCAATCGCAGGCGCAGTATGCGACCCAGCACGATAGCGGCTATGACGCAAGTTTCCTCTTGCGCGGCAATGTCACCAGCATTACGCGTTGGGACGCAAGCGATCCGAATAATCAGTCGAAGCGGCTCATCAACAACATGACCTACGACGTTGCGGGCAACCTCTTAACTACCACCGATGCCGGCAACCCCACACGTCATACCTCCACTATCAGCTATGCAGATCAATTCTCGGACAGCTCGAACCATAACACTTTTGCCTACCCAACAACTTTGACTGACGCGGATGGTTATTCATCCTACGTCCAATACAACTTTGACTTTGGTTTGAAGACGCTGGTGACGACGCCGCAGCCCAACGGCATCAGCAACACGGCTGGGCCGCAGCAATTAATTGAATACGACAGCGCGTTGCAGACGCAGCGAGTCACGAGCTTGAGCACGGGCGCTTACATTCGCTATCTCTATGGCGCGGATTACGTCGAAGAGTTGCACAGCGAAAAAATCTCGCTGACGACGCGTTCTCCGCGCAATGGTTCGACGGCGCGGGCCATCCTTATGCAATGGCCGCGAACAATCCCGGCACTTCGGGCGGCTATAAAGCGCAGTTAACCGATTACGACATCGACGGCCGCGTGCAACTGCAATCAAACGTCGCCGAGATTACCGGCGGCTGGGTCCCGACTGCGGAAGACGCCGCGGGTTGGATCTACTCACAACAGAGTTACGACTGGAAAGGGCGGCCGCTGGTGACGACCAATCAGGACGGCACGCAGAAGTATGCCGAGTATTCAGTCTGCGGCTGCGCGGGGAATGAAATGGTGACGATGACCGACGAAGTTGGTCGACAGCAGAAGATTTATTCGGATGTGCTGGGGCGGCAGTGGAAAACTGAAATACTTCAAACCGTTAATAACGTCACCACTGTCTATGCGACGACTGAGATAACTCTGAATGCGCGCGATCAGGCGACGCTCGTCCGTCAGTTCCAAGGCAACGATCAAAGCGGCGTCTATCAGGACACGACGATGAGGTACGACGGCTACGGTCGTCTGTGGCAGAAGCACGTGCCTGAGCAGCGCGATCAGAACAACAATCCAACTTACACCAGCTATGATTACAACCCTGACGACACGATTAACTGGGTGCAGGACGGGCGCGGAGTAAAAGCGACGTACGGCTACAATAACAATCGTCATCTCGTCTCGTCGATCACCTATCCCGACGCGCAAAGCTTGCCGTCAGGAGTTGCGCCGACAGCGAATGTTACGTTCGGCTACGATGCGGCGGGAAACAGAACGTCGATGAACGACGGCAGCGGGTCGATGAGTTATAGCTACGATCAACTTTCGCGCATGACGGGTGAAACGAAGACCTTCACGGGACTCAGCGGAAGCTACACGCTTAACTACGGCTACAATCTGGCGGGCGAGTTGACCTCGCTTTCGATTCCGTTCACTTCGCAATCAATCGGCTACAGTTATGACAACGTCGGAAGATTGACTTCGGTCACGGGCAACGGCTTCTCCGCCAGCTACACGACCGGCTACTATCCAAATCAACAAACGCACACGGAACAGGTGGACACCTTCATCTCCAACATCGCTTATCGCGCGTGGGGTGCGCCGAAAAACGTCACGTACCACAATACGGTAAGCGAATCAACTACCTTTAACTCGCGTTTGCAGCCGACGAGCTACACGCTCAACAATACGAACTACACGAACTCCACCATTCCGGGAACGCCGAATTACACGTCGATGTCATGGACGTTTGATTATTACGACGATGGCCGCTTACAGCATGCGTGGGACGCGACTAATCATTGGTTCGATCGCGCCTACAGTTACGATCACGCGGCACGTTTGTCTGAGTCGACAACTTATCGCAGAGCTGAAGGTTTGCCGCCGTTCCCGACGAATCCTTATCCCGATCCCTCGCATCATGTTTTGAGTTACGACGTCTGGAGCAACATCACCAATCACAGCGGCGGACTTTATGGTGAGAGCACGCCGGATGCGGCGACCTACTCGAACAATCGCCGCGCGGGATGGACTTACGACGCGGACGGCAACGCTACAACTGATGCAAGCTACAACCACACATTCGACGCCACCGGCAAGAGTGTTCATGCGTCCTCGCTCAACGTAATTGAGGTGAACGGCCAATACCAGCCGGTGCTAGATATAAATGAAACCTACGATGGCGAAGGCCAGCCGCGCAGCCGCGTGCAGACAGTGTGGAAGCAGGGTTTGTGTTGCGACGAGAACGGAAATCCCGGTGATCCATACGAAGACACGAAATACAGTTACTACGTGCGTTCGAGCGTGCTTGGCGGCGCAGTCATCGCTGACTTGGGCCAGGGTGAAGTGGACATCTACGCAGGTGGCGAGCGCATCGCGAAGGCAAACGGAAGCGTGGATGTTACTTTTGAGCAACACAATCCTGCCACCGGGAGTTGGGTCACCTCAAAAGGCTACTCGACGGATCGCACGACCAATCGCGAAGAGCGCGACGCCTTCGGCGGAGAGCTGCCGCTTTCGACACCTTACGGTGGTTCGAGTTATGAGACGAGCAAGTTTGGTTCTTTGTTGTTTATTGATGGCACCGATCCGTTCGATATGAGTAGTGGCGTTGAAGTTGATGGCATGCCTGTGTCTGAATCCCAGCTTGCCCACATGATGGATACCGGCAGTGTAGTTGCGGGACTGTTTTTGAACGGTCATGATGCGGGCTCGTTAGATTTCACCGGTCATGGCGCGATGGGCATGGAGTATCTGCGGGGTGACTTCGGGTCGATTCGGTTCGAGAGCTGGCAGGATACCGGACGAGCGGATTGGCATACGATGGACTTAAGTAGCGGAGACGCCATTGGATTTGAAGACCAAGATCCGACCCTAGGCGTAGTGAATGTCTATGCAGACCGAAATTTTCAACTGGTCAATGCGTCTTTCGGTGGACAGAGCCCGCGAGGCGGAGGCGGGCCGCAGAATCCCTTCAAAGGAACGACAGTAACGGGCGAGGCTAAGGCCAAAGATCCCTGCGATGGAGTGAGACCGCGAGATCTGGACTACAGCAAAACAACTGCTTACCGGAAGTATAGCAAGAGGGGCGACCTCATAGGGTACGTTCAGTTGACCGCAGAACAGCATATAAGACAAAGACACATGACGCGAGGGAGCGGAGGTAGTCAATACATTGGCACCTTTGCCGGTGTCAAAAAGTTCAATGAATTCACATTTGCCGTCGGCACAAGATATTCTGGTCCGACGCCAGACGATAGCATTATCTTTGAATACGAGTTTCCCAGGATAGTAGGCCCTGTTGGCACGATGCTGCCGTACAGCGATCCCACCAACTGGAATACGTTGATTCTTGCACCGGATTGTAAGACCGTCCGATCTTCACATCCGGGCCCAGCGTTTAATTAGTCCTCAGACTTGTTGAGGCGAATCTGGTACTGGAAATCATGCACGTCACTTGGTTAGTCTCCGATACTAACGCGTTCGAGAGGAATCCTGGACCAACGTCGAAGCTGGACTGCATTGTTCCCAGCCTTACGTATAAAGAGTGGTTTGAGTTATTTTTCGTCGTGCTTGGTGTCCGCTCGGAAGATACAGCCAGCCTTGAGAACTGTGGGCGCGATGCCCGGATTGTCGAGTTCGACGAGGAAATAGCTGGCTACCCGATGCTATCACGTATTTGTGGTGTTTATTGGGATGCCGCCTTTGAGCCTGATGAAGTCCAAAATCTTGAAGATGAATGTGAGCGAGTATTAGAAAATGCGTCGAATGCGCTAGCATCAAAAGGAGTTGAAAAGTTGTTAGCCGCGTGCAAAGAGGCGAAGCGGCTTGGGCTCGGCATTTTCATGATGTGCGATTGAGACCTCAGAAGAGAAGTATTGACTTGGGATGAGGTGGTCAGAGAGAGTCTGGCGCGGATGACGAGTGAGACGAACACCTCCAATGGTCTGAGCGGAAGTTACACGCGCCTATGATTACAACCCTGCCGGGTAAGTGGCCTTAAAGCCTTGGCGAGAGGATGCACACACTGAAAGTTATTGATCGCCTATGAAAGTCCTAAATCTTCTTTGGGTAGCGCTGATCGTAGTAAACGGATGTCCGACGAAGAAGTCGCTGCAATCCAACACAAATCTGGAAGCGAGGGATCAATTTGGAAATACCCGATTAATGCAAGCTGTTAGAGACAATGATGTTGAAGCAGTTAAGCAATTACTCGCCGCAGGTGCAAATGTTGAGGCTACCGTGAGCGGTGGGATGACACCTTTAATAAGAGCAGCAGCAATCGGCAACGCCGATATTGTCCGGCTGTTGATGCAAGCAGGTGCTAAGGTTGACGGCAGAAACGATACCGAAGAGACACCGTTGATGAATGCATCGTATTTGGGGCGTACTGAGATTGTTAAAATCTTGCTCGAGGGCGGCGCAGATCCGAATGCGAAAGACGACGACGGCACTACCGCATTGATGCGCGCCGCCCGAAATGGTCATACCGAAGTTTTGCAAATTCTTTTGGACAAGGGGGCCGACCGTTGGGCGAGAGATAAACAGGGCCGCACGGCCGCAATGTATGCGGCAAACGAGAAGCGCACTGACGTCGTAAAGTTTTTAACTCAACAATGAGATTTTCGGAAATCAGATATTTGCTTATGTGCACTGTCGGCTTAATGGCCATCGCCTCTATTTTGGTGATCAGGTCTGGATTGTCGCAAGTTCTGAATGTCGATACAAAGCTCAAGACGGGTTTGTCGCAAATTCTTATTTCGGATGCAGAACACCCCTCCGACGCTGAACTCGAAAAGGTATTTAACACTCACGAGTCCGACTTCAACCAACTTGTCACTATGTCAGGCGTAGACGCAAGAGTTGTTCGTATCTCGCCTACGTTTACTTGGCTTGATGATAATGCTAACTGGCCGCGACCCGAATCTCAGTTGGGTTTTTCAATTGAACGTTGGAACGAATATCGCAAGCTGTTTGTGCAGCTGGGCCTGAAGGAAGGCATCGCCCGATGTCCAGACGGTAATACAATCGAATTCATTGCATCCACCGATGGTTTACTTACAGGTGGCTCGGAGAAGGGATATATTTACTCAACAAAGAAATTGTCGCCAATCTACAACTCCCTGGACCATCTTGAGCCCATGGGTAAGCATGTCTATAAGAGGCTTCAGCCACCACATTGGTATTTATTTTATCACAGCGACTGATCCGCGAACGGGATGTCAGAATGAGGTTTTTGTTGGGTTTTTTGAGAATTAGCACTGCGGAGGGACTTCTCGGTGCAGGGAAACGGTGCTCGGCAACACGCGTAGGCTTCTCAGGACTGAGAAATGGGCGCTAAGGACTGAGAAAATGCTGCTCAGCGTTGCGAAAAAGGTGCTCAGCACCGCGAAGACGAGTCTCGGCGGCGCGCGAAGCGCGCTAAGGATTCAGAAATGACGGCTGAGGACTGAAAAAGCAGGACTCGGGAGTCAGAACTCGGGAGTCAGGGTTCGGAATCTCAGGATTTAAGATTCCAGATTCATAACTCATAACTGAGAAGTCAGAACTCAAATTCAAAACTTGTCTTTTATCATAACCGGCTTCATCAATCTCGATCTCACAGACTAAGGAGAAAACTCAAGATGAAGACGGATCAGACTAATCGCGTCAATATGTACAAGACGGTGACGGGCGTGCTCGACGATCATAGCGCCGTCTGGAATGCGATGGCGCCGATGGTGACGGCGGTCGCGGATTTCAAAACCAAGGTCAGCACGATCGACACGGCGGTGCAGAAGCAGGAGACGCCGACGGGCGCGACGAAAGACAAGGCCGAGGCGCGCGACGCGCTCGAAGACGTGCTGTTTCTCATGTGCCGCGCGCTCTCGTTTCTGGCGCACAAGAGTGGCGACAACGATCTGAGTGCGTTGGCGGACCTGACGCGTTCGGACATCGACAAGTTCGACAGTGAAGGTCTGTCGAATCGCGCGGCCTCGGTGCTAGCACAGGCCAATGCGAAGAAGACTGATCTCGCGACGGTGCAAGTCACACAAGCGAACCTCGACGAATTGACGCAGGCGCTCGCGGATTTCAATGAAGTCAAGGCTGGGCCAAGACAGGCGACCGCGGAGCGTGCGGCGCAGACCGAGTCGCTGCCGACATTGATACGCGACGCGAACAGCATCCTGCGCAACGAAGTCGATCCGTTGGTAGCACTATTCAGTCGCAGCAATCCCGATTTCGTTTCCGCTTACAACAGCGCGCGCGTGATAGTCGATCGCGCGGCGACGCACGCGGCGGCGAAAGCGCTGGGTGGCCCGCCGCCGACACCAGCGCAGTAGTCGAATGTGATGAGGGCTTAAAGCGGTTAATCCTATGATGTGCGAGAGACGAATTCGCCAAGCGCATTCATCTCTCGCAGATTAGCTACATTTGTGGATCGCGCTAACAGGCCCTCATCACCGACCTTCTCCCAGAGGAGAAGGAACCAACGTACGCTATGCCACAGACTTCTTTAGCAGCCGCAGCAAGGCCTTTTCCGCGCGATGCAATTTCAATCCGCGATACGAAGTCAGCTTGTGCAGTGTCTGAAAATAACATCTGACAACTTGGCCATGCTCGAAGGCGGTAATCACCGCCGGACAGACGTATGCATCGCGACTCACCGCCGGTGTGTTCCCGAGCGCTGCTGCGGTCTCTTCGATAGCGGCAACGATTGCCCCGGCGTTCAGCGGATTAGCAGGGCGGTTTCGCGCCAGCGCACACGCGCAAACAAGCGTGCCTGCCCACGTGCGGAAATCCTTCGCGCTGAAATTCTGTCCCATCACCTCCTTGATGTAGCGATTGATCGTTGGCCGGGTGACGTTGATGAACTTCCCGTCAGCTCCTTCATATTTGAACACACGCCGATTTGAATACTTCAGCAATTCTTTCAGAGTGGCCGCCACCAGCTTGTCGTGAATCTCACGACTCTGGTTCTGACCTGACTTGCCGACGAATTCGAAGCGAACGCAATCGCCCTTCACGGAAACGTGCCGCGGCCGCAGCGTGGCAATACCATAGCTGCCGTGTTCGTTCGCATAAGTCTCGCTGCCCGGCCGCATGAAGGACATCGAGAGAATCCGCAAAATGGCCGCCATCACTCGCGCTTTCGGCAGGCCGGGCAGTCGCAAGTCGCGGGCGACTGTCGCGCGTAGCTTTGGCAGACTCTCGCCGAACGCTATCAGCCGCTGAAATTTCTTTCGCTGCTGCGCGCGCACATAACTCTCATGATAGAGATATTGCCAACGCCCGGCCGCATCCCTCCCGACGGCTTGAATGCGTCCAGTTGGCGCAGAGTTAATTGCGACCTCAGTCCACGCGGGCGGAATCTTGAGTTGCTCGATGCGCTCAAGGTCCTCGGCGGTGGCTCTGCCACGGTTTGCGCGGCGATAGTGGAAGCCGCGCTTCGGTGTGCCCTGTCGTAAGATGCCCGACGCGTGTAATCGCTCAACAACGGTCATGCGATTTGTCCAGATTTGAAACAGCGCTGCTGTTTCTTAAGACGAGGAATCGATCATTTCTGTACACATGAGGAGGTGGAAGCAAACTGCTAGCCGTGCGCTTACTTTTTTGCGACGACGTCTATTTCGCTATAGAACGTGTTCCCGAAATCGTCCCCAACCTCGGTGACATAGCAGTCGAACAGCAGGTAACGAAACCGACCGAGATTCCCGCGGGCGTCGGTGATGCTCACGCCCCATTGCCCGCCGTCTTGGTCTTCATTGTTCGAGCGCGTGTCGACGGTCGCGAGCACCTTCCAGCCACAACTGCGCGGATCGATGTTGGCCTTGGGAGTTTCGTTGAAATTGGGCGCTGAACCATCGCTCACCCAAACCCGATAGACCTGCGGGGCGCGCGAGCCGGGATGCCACGAGTAGGAATTGATCTGCGCGACCTCGATGACGCGATTTAGATCGATCAGAATCCGCGCGCCACCGCTGCCCGGCGCAATAAAGAAATTGCGGCGA
>DASQYL010000260.1:0-7864 GCA_035639235.1 Pyrinomonadaceae bacterium
TTCGATTAGCACAGGGAGATTTGTCCGCCGCTTCAGACTTTCATCCAAGTTCTTATTAACTATTGCCGGTACGTTGGGTGCGTTGACTATTACTCCCGTTTCGCGGTGCAGTGAGCCAGGCACGACCACCGACAATGCTGACACGTGAGCGCCCCGCTGTGATGCGCCCGAATCGCATCGGCTCAGCGCGAATTCAATCGCATTCAAAATGTCGTTTGTATCTTCCGAGGCGGGAGTTTTTATTTTGAAACGATCGCGAATCGTCCCAACGTTATCGATGTTTGCGGCGCGCAAATTTGTGCCCCCGAGATCGACGGCACAGACAAACGATCTCGTTTCACCTGTCTTCTCTCTTGGCACAATAGGGAAATGGCAAGCTGAGCTTTATGTCGTAAATATCGTGAGTGGTCTCGACCTCAACACTGTTGGACTCTATTTCAACCAAGCCCAAACCTTTCGGCCCTTTCGTTTTGATTATTTTATCGACTGAAGGACAATTCAGAAACAAACCTTCGTATGCATTGATGTTTCCGAATACTCTGCCTCTCCACCCGTCGAGAACCACAAGCTCAAAGTGACCCTGTTTGTCTGTCCTTGCATTAGTGTCGCCATCAAAACCTTTGCGCTCCTCAGAAGCTCTGAACCAAACGAATTCGTCGACGACCGGTTTTCCGTCTGAATAGAGCAAAACTCCCGATATTCGTCTCGTTGGCAGCAGCGAAGGCACAACGATGTCGTAGACCTGATCTGTGACACCGGCAAGAACTGAGATTGTTGTCGCCTTGCTCTTTTCAGAAACTCCGGGGTAATAGAGGGAAGGAAAAGGCGCAAAACTGTCAATCTCGCCTTGGTCGTTGATAAGGATCCGATATTGACCCGGCGGCATATCATCCAATTTGTAACTGCCATCCTCCTTTGTGCAATCAAAGATATGGAAATATGGACTAACCTTTTCGCTGAGAGGTTCGAGTTTCAGACAGACATGGGGTAGTGGTTTTCCATCGGCTCCGATCACATGTCCGGTAATCAGAGTCTCAGAGCTGATGACAAAGTCAACTGAAACACATCCGGAATCTACTAACTTGTTGCGGACGGTAACGAGTTCTGCGTCCTTGTTGAGTCGAGTGCGATTGATGATTTCCTGCGGGCCATGCGGAATGCCGAAGCGGATCTTCATTCCGGGCGGAATCTCAGGTTCAATGTTATAAAGACCCGTCGGCAGTCCGTAGACTTCATATACACCATTGACGTCCGTATAAACCTCGTAGCTTTTGTCGGCGCCTGTAATCGTAACCTTCGTTCCAGCCAGGTATTTGATCAATTTGAATCCGTCTTCGACAGTCTCTTCATAATGCTCCACGGTTCCGGCAATCCGAGTTCGCATGGCTGATTTCGGAAGGCCTTGCAGGTAAAGTAGATCTTCGTTCGCTCCCTGAATGAGAGTGCTGCGATCGCAGGCGTGTATTTCCCATGCTTTTTGTTTCTCGTTGAAGTATCCGTAAAAGAGCCAACGCTGCCCCTCTTTGTAAACCGGATCACATGAAGAGCCGTATGATTTGAAAAGCACTGCTCCCTTCACAATCCCTTTAAAGACCTTTTCGACTTGTACCCAAGCTTTCTGTCCTGCTATCCGTTCTTCGCCATCGTCGTCCTTCTCTGTGGTATTCTGGACCGAACTGACTAGCCCGACAAAGACAGCCTTTGCGCTACTGTACGATTCACAAACTGTTGGATAACCGCCGCAGGAACAGCCCACCACGGGCTTGAACGCTCCCAGCATAAAGACAAGACTTGAAATGCCGAGTGTGATCCTTGCGCTGCAGTTTTTCACAGAGGACCTCAGGCCTTACTTCTGCCGTACATATCAAACCCGACGGCCGCGACGAGCACGCCACCTTTAACGACATACTGCGCCCAGTTCTCGACGTTCAGCAGCGACATGCCGTTGTCGAGGCTGGCGAGAATCAATGCCCCAAGCACGGCGCCGAACACCGTGCCGCGGCCGCCCATCAAACTGGTGCCGCCGATCACACACGAGGCAATTGCGTCGAGTTCCATCAAGGTGCCCGCGTCCGGTGAAGCACTGCCGACACGCGCGGTATGCAGGATCGAAGCTAACCCGGCGAGCGCACCCATCAAACAAAACGCGGCGAGGATGTAGCGCTTCAAATTTATTCCCGAGAGCCGCGCCGCGTCGGGATTGCCGCCGATCGCGTACAGGTATCGGCCAAAGGTTGTATTCGCGGTGAGAAAAGCTCCGGCGAGCGCGACGGCCAGCAGAAAGATCACCGGAATCGGCAAGCCCCCGGCTTTATTCATCAGAATAATGAACGCGATGATGACGATCGAAGGCACCACAATCCGCGCGGCCATGGATGCAGCAGAGATCGTTTTCAATCCATGCCGTTGCCGGGCGCGTTGGCGACGCAGATTCGTAAAGATGATTAGGACGATCGCGCTGAGTGCTAATCCGAAACCGATGCGCGGATCCACTAAGTCGCGGCCCAGCGATCGAAAGAAGGGAAGTTCGACGGGAATCGTCGCGCCCTTGCTCAATTTCAAAATCACTCCGCGCCAGGCTTGTAGTCCACCGAGCGTGACGATGAAAGACGGGATGTTCACATAAGCGGTGAGCGCGCCTTGCAATGCGCCAATCACCAGACCGGCGATAATCGCGGCCGCGAGACATCCCGCCAGTCCCAGACGATCCTGACTCATCGCCGCGATGCCGCCCGCGAGACCGACGACTGCGCCGACCGATAAATCGATATTCCCGCTGACGATTACCATCAACATGCCGACCGCCAGGACGCCGGTGACAGCGGTTTGCTGTAGCAGTTTGGAGAAATTGATGGCGCCGAGAAATATTCCGTAAGGATGAGCGGCATCGATCGTGGCCCATTGAAAGAAAAGCCAAATCACGATCAGCGCGAGCAGCATCGTGTAGGCGCGCAGCGCCGAGGTGCGAAGTTTGATGCGGGGGGTTGATTCTGTCATTGATGATTTACGCCGCGCGTCGCGTATGTCCGGTCGCGCACGACATCACGGCTTCGGGCGTAGCCTCACTTCTGGTGAATTCGCCGGTTATTCGTCCTTCATGCAACACGACGATCCGATCGGCCAGGCCGAGCACTTCCGGAAGCTCGGAAGAAACTAAAACAATCGCGAGACCGCTCTCGGCCAGCCGATTGATCTGCGCGTAAATTTCCTGTTTCGCGCCGACATCGATACCGCGTGTCGGTTCATCGAGAAACAGCACGCGCGGTTTCGTGAGCAGCCACTTTGCCAATACCACTTTCTGTTGATTGCCTCCGGACAAGGTGCCGACCACGGTAAAAACCGAATTTGCTTTGATTCGCAGATCACTCGCCGCGCGCTCTCCGGCGGCGGCTTCCGCGTCTTCGTTGGTAATGAAGCGGCCAGAGAGCTTGCGCAACCCGGCGAGCGTCATGTTGCGCAAGATTGTCTGATCGAGAATCAATCCGTAACGTTTGCGATCTTCGGTGACGAAACCAATGCCATGATCGATGGCGTCGTTTGGGCTGTTGATTTGCACCCGCACGCCATTAACGAAAACCTCCGCAGACTTCCGGCCCGCGTGCGCGCCGAAAATCGCCATTAATAATTCGCTGCGCCCTGAACCCATCAAGCCGGCGACCCCGACGACTTCACCTTTGTGTGTGGCGAAGCTGACATCATCGACCAATAGCTTGCCCGGCACCGAAGGATCTTCAACGGTGATGTTACGCGCTTCGAAGATCACCTGGCCGCGTTCGTGTTTGCTTTCGGGGAAAATTTGATCGACGGCTCGCCCCACCATCTTGGCAATCACGCGTGACTCATCTGTTTCGCCGGCGGCGGTCGTATCGATTGTCTTGCCATCGCGCATCACGGTGATGCGATCGCTGATGCGAAACACTTCGTCGAGTTTATGCGAGATGTAGATCATCGCAACGCCGCGCGCGCGCAAGTCATTAAGAATCCCGAAGAGCGTCTCGACCTCAGCATCAGTCAACGCGGCCGTTGGCTCGTCGAGCACCAGAATGCGCGCGTTTTGGGAAAGCGCCTTGGCAATCTCAACGAGTTGTTGCTGACCGATGCCGAGATTGCGGACCGGAGTCAGAGGATCGATTGCGAGACGAACCTCGTTCAGAACTTTCTGAGCCCGCCCGTAGAGTTCTTCCCAATTGATAATTGCAAATCGGCGTGGTTCGCGCCCAAGGAAAATATTTTCCGCGACGCTGAGGTCCTTGACGAGCGACATCTCCTGATAGATGACGGCGATTCCGGCGGTTTCAGAGTCGCGCACGTTATTGAAAGATCTGAGAGACCCATCAAGCACGATCTGTCCGCCGTATTCACCAGACGGATAAACGCCGGCGAGAATTTTGATCAACGTCGATTTGCCAGCGCCGTTTTCACCCACCAGCGCGTGAACTTCACCCGCATGAAGGTCGAAACTAACACCGTCGAGCGCGCGGACGCCCGGAAAGGACTTTGTGATCGACTTCATTTGCAGGAGCGGTGACGGCTGCATGTCCAAGGTCCAATGTCCGACGTCCAACGCCCGAAGACTATCGGTACTTACTGCCCCGTAGATCGGATTGCTTTAGATATCTCATTAAGCCAGAGATAAGTTGGCTCAGCTCTGTTGCGGAGCTCGTTAGATCTTCGAATTCAGGCTTTGATATATAGGTTTGATCGAACGCAATGTAAAGTTGAGCCCGGGCCTCACCACAGGATCCCTTCGCGACTGAGAGAAACTGCAGGAACTCATTGTCACCGCCGCGTTCAAAATCCCTCCGCGATATTCGACAGAATAGAAATCGCAGCTCGGCGAATCTAATCGCGTAACCCGAAGTCTCGGGCAAATTTACCCCTGCCGGTAACCGCATAGATTTCATTGGTAAGTTGTCGCGCCTTTTTCCACGAATCAACGTCTTCAAATTTATTGATCTTCGCCATAGTCTTTCCTCCTGCGTGAGTTCAGAGATAAAGCCGGATGACGTTGGGCGTTGGACCTAGGACGTTGGACTGCTATTGCTTCGGCCACTGATCTTTCGGAACGTTCTTGTAAACGTCTTCAATTTTCTGATAGCCGTCTTTGATGACCGTCTGCATCACGTTGTCTTTATCGAGCACCATCGGTTCGAACAACAACGCGGGCACATCAACCCGGCCATTGTTGATTTTGTCTTTCGCGTCAACTTTTTCACCCTTGGCCAGCTTGATTGCGGAATCGACGGCCGCGAACGCCAACGGCTGAATCGGTTTGTAGATCGTCATCGTCTGTTTGCCTTCTACAATTCGTTGCACCGCGGCCAACTCGGCATCCTGTCCGGTAACCAGAATCTTCCCGACAAGCTGCGGAGGTATGGCCGCAATCGCGCCGCCGGCGGTGCCGTCATTCGAGGCGACGACGGCTTGAATGTCGTTGTTGTTTTTGGTGAGCGCGTCTTCCATGATGCGCAGCGCCTCGCTGGCCAGCCATTCACGAGCAAATTGTTTGGTGACGATTTTGATCTGTCCTTTATCGATCGCGGGTTGCAGCACTTGCATCTGTCCATCCATCAACAAGAGCGCATTGTTATCAGTCTGCGAACCACCTATCAAAACGTAATTGCCTTTGGGTTGATGATCCAGCGCATACTGCGCCTGCATCTGACCAATCTTCACCACCTGATGCGAAACGTAGAGATCGACGTCGGCATTTCGAATCAAACGATCGTAGCTGATTACCGGCACATTCTGCTTGTGCGCGGCTTCGACAATTGAAGCTGCCACCTGGCCGTTGTGCGGCGCGACGATCAGAACGTCGACGCCTTTGGTGAGAAAGCTTTCCGCCTGATTGATTTGCGTCGCGTCACTGCCGTCAGCGACGAGCACCTCGCATTGTGCGCCGGCTTCTTTGCAGCGTTGTTCGACCAGTGCCTTGTCGCGCTGCCAACGTTCTTCTTTCAAAGTGTCCATCGAAAATCCGATGCGCACCGGGCCGCCGGACTTAGCGCCACGGCCAGTGTTTCCGGAATCGGGACCTTTAACGCACGCGCTGAATAGGAGCGCAGCCAGACAAATCGTAAATGTTGGTACCAGGCGTTTCATTTTTCTCCTCACTGATTATTTCATCCGTATAACTTCGTCAACTCCTGCAATCGATCTCTCATAACTGCATCGATCGCATTCGCTTTCATGCGCCAGGACCAGTTGTCTTCATTGGTCGCCGGCAAGTTTATGCGCTTCGGTACCGAGGCCGAGCACGTCTTGCATCGGAATGATTGCGGTATCAGCGACGGAAGTTATCGCCGCGCGAATCATGTCCCAGTTAATTTCACGTCCACCGCTCGCCAGATATTCGCCCCGATGTTTCCGTTCTTTGTCGCTCGCACTGGCGAACCAGCCGAGCGTGTCGTTGTCATGCGTGCCGGTGTGAACGATGCTCGCGCGCACGTGGTTGTGCGGCAGGTGATCGTTGGTCGCCTCGCCACCGAAAGCAAACTGCAGCACGCGCATCCCCGGAAAACCGAATTCTTCGCGCAGGGCCTCGACCTCGGGCGTAATGACTCCGAGATTCTCCGCGATGATCGGCAAATCGCCAAGTGTTTTTTTCAAGATTCCGAATAATTCACGATCGGGCTTCTCGATCCCTTGACCGTTTTCCGCGGTCTTATCGCCGGCGGGAACTGTCCAGCATGCCACGAATCCGCGAAAGTGATCGACGCGAACCAAGTCGGATAACTCGAACGACCAACGCAGACGATCAACCGACCAGCAAAGTAGTTTACGCGCGGGGCGTCCGAATCATAGAGCGGATTGCCCCCATTATTTGCCAATCCGCGCGCGCCTCATGATACTACGGGCGTGAATACCAACGGCACTCCGGCGACGTTTCTGGTGTACGGATATTTCGGGATTGCGATCATATTCGTAGCCGAGGTGATGCTGTTCACCGGCAATCAAATGGTTGGCCGTTGGTTTACGCCGATTGTTTGGACCGGCTACATCCTATTTGTTGATGCGCTCGTTTTCAGGCTGAAGCGCCGCTCGTTGCTGATGACGGATCGGCTGGAGTTCGTCCTGATCGCTTTGATTTCGATCGGCGGCTGGTGGTTGTTCGAGTTTTACAACGCGCCTCGGTTTTGGAATTCGAATCTGGAGCTTTGGTGGCATTATCACAATCTGGAACCGAATCTAATGCTGCGTCGGGTCGGATACGATTGGGCTTTCGCGACGATCTTTCCGCTGCTGTTTATTACGGCCGAGTTCTTCCGTCTTACAATTTTAAAACGCGCGTCGGTTACTGTGATGATTAAACTATCGCGCCCGGTTCTGATTGGGTTGACGGTGATCGCCGCATTCGCGACAGTCGTGCCATTGATCTATCCTTCGGCTTGGTTTGCTCCGGTTATCTGGCTCTCGTTCGTATTTCTGTTGGATCCAATCAACGCCACGCGCGGCTGGCCGTCCATCACGGGCGATCTGGCGCGCGGCGATTGGCGGCGTCTGCTGTCGTTGCTGTTGAGTGGCTTCGTGTGCGGAATTCTTTGGGAGTTCTTTAACTATTGGGCCATATCCAAATGGACTTATACTGTGCCATATTTCGGAAACGTGAAAATTTTCGAGATGCCGGTGCTCGGCTTTTTCGGATTCCCGCCGTTCGCGGTGGAATGCTGGGACATCTATATCTTTGTGCGCTCGCTGTTGCAACCAAACCTTCGTGATCGATCCACGGACGGCATTTTTCTGCGCAGCGGATGATTCTGTATCGATCAGTTAAGAACCGGTTGGCGCGCCAAGCCTTTTGGGCCATGATCTTCTGTTTGGCGATCGGAACGCTGTTGGTGGTCGCTAGAGCTCTGATCGTAGT
>DASQYL010000261.1:0-2270 GCA_035639235.1 Pyrinomonadaceae bacterium
ACCGCGACGGCACACGGTCAGGATACGATCTGGAGTTGACCCGAACGATCGCCGACGCGGTGCGCATCCCGGTGATCGCGTCCGGCGGCGCCGGGGCGTTGGAACATTTCTACGAAGCGCTCACGGTTGGCGGTGCAAGTGCTGTCCTGGCGGCGTCGCTGTTCCATTTTGGCGAGTTGAAGATCGCTGCTCTGAAGAATTATTTGCGTGAACGAGGAGTCGTGGTCCGATAAAACGAAAATGAACTTTAAGATCGAAGATCTCAAATTCGATGAGCACGGCCTGATTCCGGCGATTGTGCAAGACACACGCACCGGAGATGTCTTGATGCTGGCGTACATGAATGTCGAGAGCCTGAGGCGAACGATCGATACCAGTGAAACATGGTTTTGGTCGCGTTCGCGAAATAAGTTGTGGCACAAAGGCGAGACCTCAGGAAACACGCAAACCGTTACAGATATCCGGTTCGATTGCGATCGCGATGCGTTGCTCGTAATTGTCAGGCCGCATGGCCCAGCTTGTCATACCGGGAGGCAATCCTGCTTTCATAATCGATTCGAAGACAAGGCTTTTGAGATGCAGGCCGATGCATCGGCGACACCCGACACGCTCGAAGCAACGCTTGACAATCTCTATTCGTTGCTGTCGAGCCGTTACTGCGAGCGACCAGCCGGTTCATACACCACGCGACTATTCGACGAAGGAATCCAAAAAATTCTGGCCAAGGTCGATGAAGAGTCGCAAGAGACCATCGTCGCAGGTAGAAGCGAGAGTAATCAACGCCTGGTCGAGGAAACTTCGGACCTGCTGTATCACTTGCTGGTGTTGCTGGTGCAACGCGGCGTGAGGCTGTCTGATATTCGGGAGGAGTTGACGCGCCGTCGTCGCCAGAAACCCAAGTGACAATCGGGTCCAAAGAGTTGCAGCAGCTCGTCGATTTCGCGGTGACGATCGCTCGCGAGGCCGGCGATTTGGCGTTAAGACACTATCGTTCGCCGTACGCCGTTGAGAAGAAGCCTGACGGATCAGAAGTTACGGTTGCGGATCGCGACGCCGAAGCGCACCTACGCAGCCGGATTTCAAAACAATTTCCCGATGATGCAATTTTTGGAGAAGAACAGGAAGATTACAAAGGAGCGTCAGGCCGGCGCTGGATTATCGATCCGATTGACGGAACGTTCTCGTTCGTTAGGCGCGTTCCAATGTTCGGCGTCCTCGTTGCGCTGGCCGACGAATCGAACGTTCTGCTTGGGGTCGTCAATCTGCCGGCGACGCAGGAAATTGTCTCTGCGGCGCGCGGACTTGGTTGCTTTTGGAACGGCGCGCGCGCCAGAGTTTCGGCTACTGAATCAATGACTGAAGCATTGCTGTTATCGACCGACTTTGGAACTTGTGAAGCATACGGCTTTGGACGGTCGGCGGAGCGACTGCAGCGGCAGGCAAAAGCATGTCGCACGTGGGGCGATTGTTATGGTCATATCCTGGTCGCGACCGGCCGCGCCGACGTCATGCTCGATCCGATTATGAACGTTTGGGATTGCGCGCCGTTGTTGCCGATTCTTGAAGAGGCTGGCGGTACATTCACGGATTGGAAAGGGAGCCCGACGATCGATGGCGGCAATGCCATATCAACCAACCGTAAACTGTTCGCTGAAGTCATGAAAGTGATTCGCGAGAATTCATGATTGTCATTCCGGCCATTGATTTGAGAAATGGCAAGTGCGTGCGGCTTACCGAAGGCCGCAAAGACATGGCAACGACTTACGACGCGAATCCGTTCGAGATTGCCGAACGCTTTGCGGCCGCCGGCGCGGAGTGGCTGCACATTGTGGATCTCGATGCCGCTTTTGGGGATCAATCGGCAAACCGTTCGATCGTCCGCAAGATTGCGCGGCGAATAAAAATTCCTGTCCAATTTGGCGGCGGGATGCGCACTGTTGCCGATGTTGCAGATATGCTTGATGCAGGCGTAGCGAGAATAGTGATTGGGACCATTGCCACCGAAGCCCCGGCCATGATAACGGAGTTGGCTGATAGATTTCAGGAGCGCGTATGTGTAGGCATCGACGCTCGTGACGGGCAGGTTAGGACGCGAGGTTGGGAACGGGCAGAAACGATTTCAGTTGTTGACTTAGCGCAGAAGGTCGCCGCCGCCGGCATTGAAAGAATCGTCTACACGGACATTGCGCGCGATGGCACGCTCAAAGGTCTGAATGTCGCGGCGACGTGTGAACTTGCGCGCGCGTCGGGATTACGGATTACGGCATCTG